>NZ_FSRM01000002.1:3477396-3836529 GCF_900141745.1 Paraburkholderia phenazinium
TTACCGATTTTTGACAAGAAACCCGCCTACGCCCCTGAACCTCGTGGGTCAAATCACCCACGTACGGCCGGAAACACCACCGAAGCAGTCAGCCCCACCCCACCGGCGCCATCGCCCAGCACGACTTCGGCCCGATGCGCCCGGGCGATTTCGCGGACGATCGACAATCCGAGCCCGCTGCCCTCCTCGCCGGAGGCCCGAAAGAACGGCTCGAACACCCGGTCGCGTAACTCGGGGCCGATCCCCGGGCCTTCATCCGCGATGGTCAGAACGACCCGGCCGTCCTGCGAGCTCAAGGTAAGCGCGACATGGCCACCGGCTGGCGTGTAACGAATCGCGTTGTCGAGCAGATTGAACAGCAGCACCGAAAGCAGCGGCTCGTTGCCCATCACTTGCCCTGGTTCGTCGAGATGCGCGGACAATTCGACGCGGCGTCGTTGCGCGAGCAATGCGAGCTGTTCAAGTGTCCCGGTCGCAACCACGCGCAGATCGACGGGCGCACCTTCGAAGTCGGCGTAGTCCGCGGCCTCCGCTTGCGCGAGCAGCAACAACTGGTTGGTGAGCGCCACCAGCGACTGGTTGCTGCGGTGCATGGCCAGCAGCGTCTCTTTCAGTTGACCAAGATCGTCCTGGCGTCGCGCGTATTGCAGTTGCGTGCCGAGCAAGGTGAGCGGCGTACGCAACTGATGCGCCGCATCTGCGATAAAGCGCCGCTGCATGGCGGTCTTCCGTTCGATGATATCGAGGCACTGGTTGAACGCGGTGACGATGGGGCGCAACTCATTGCGCAAAGGATCGGCATGCACTCGCAGCGAGGCATTCGGCGCACGCGCCAGCATGTCTTTCGCGAGCCGCATCAATGGCTGCAGTTCGAACGTGAGTCCGACGCAAACCAGCACCACGGCAATCGTCACGATGCCGGCAAAATGCAGCATCTGCGGCCGCCATAGTTCGGTGGCTGCCGCATCGCGTTGCATGAGCGTGCGCCCCACCGAAACGACAACCTGCTTCGTTGCGCCCGAGTCGTACATTGGGCGGATCAGCGCCACCGCGCGAATCGGGTGTCCGCTCACCGCTGCGTCATACCAGAGCGGTGTATCGCCCGGCACGCGCAACGGAAAATCCGAGGTGCCTGCAATCGTCGCACCGCCCACTTCGCGAATGCTGAAATACACCTCGTCGCCATACGGCGAACTCAGGATCTCGATCGCGCTCGGCGAGATCTCCGCGTGCAGATAGCCATTTTCCCATTGGATGTCACCGGCCATCACGCGCGCCGACGACAGCAACGCTTCATCCTGCAACAGGCTCGCTGTGCGCTGTGCGTTATCGCGAGCGATCAGACCCGCCGCGAAGACATAGACGGTCATCGGCAACAGCAGCCACAGCAGAAGCCTTAAGCGTAGGCTATTCGTCATCGGCGCCGTCTTCGAGCAGATAGCCGAGGCCGCGCAACGTAATGATGGTCGCAGTGCTCTTTTCAAGCTTCTTGCGCAGCCGCGACACGTAGATCTCGATGGCGTCTTCGCTGGTCGCCGTATCGGCGTTGCTGAGCGAATCCGCCAGCAGGGCCTTGGCCACCGTCTTTTTGGCACGCAGGATCAGCGCCTCGAGCACTGCGTGTTCACGCGGCGTCAACGTCAGCGGCTCGCCTTCCACCGCGAACTGGCAGCGGTCCATATCGTACGTGAGATTGCCGCATTTGAGGCGGTTCGAGCGCGACGACGATTGCCGCCGCGCCAGCACCTTCACGCGCGCAACCAGTTCACGCGCATCGAATGGCTTGACGATGTAGTCGTCGGCGCCTGCGCCTAGACAGATCACTTTTTCGTCGACGGCGCCGGTCGCTGTCAGGATCAGCACCGGCGTTGCATCGCCCCGCTCGCGCATACGGCGCAACACGCTCTTGCCGGAGAGCTGCGGCAGATTCAGATCGAGCAGCACGACGTCGTAGGGCACGGCGCGCACGGCGGTGTCGGCCGCTTCGCCATCGCTCACACGGTCGAGCATGAAGCCGTCGTCCTGCAGAATCCGCGCGAGCCAGTGCGCGAGCTGATCGTTGTCTTCGACGAGCAGTAGCCTCATCGCCTCTATCCCCAATGCGTTCATGCCGTCCTGTACTGCTCCCGCGACTGGGTCGAACGGTACAGAACGAGCGTTGCGACTATCCCGCATAGCGCAGCAAACGACATCCATGCGCCTGGGGAAGCCTTGTCACCCGTAGTATGAATCAGCCAGGTCGAGATGGCCGGCGTAAACCCGCCGATCACCGTGGCGAGACTGTACGCCATCGAAAAACCGGTGGTCCGCACATGCGCCGGCATAAGCTCCGTCAATGCGACGACCATCGCACCGTTGTACCACGCATAAAGCAGCGACAACCACAGTTCGACCAGCAGCAGACGGGCGAACGACGGTTGCGTCACCATCCATTGCATGACCGGATACGCAGTCAGGATCGCGAGCACGGTGCAGGCGATCAGCACAGGACGACGGCCGATGCGATCGGACACGGCACCGGCGATCGGCAGCCAGATGAAATTCGACACGCCCACGCAGACCGTGACCAGCAGCGAATCGAGCGAAGACAGCTTCAGCACGACTTTGCCGAACGTCGGCGTGTAGGCCGTGATCAGATAGAACGATGCCGTCGTCATGATGACGAGACCCATGCCGGCCAGGATCAGCCGCGAATGCTGCACCATCGACTTCGCGATCTCGGCCATAGCCGGACGATGGCGGCGCGCGGCGAATTCTTCGGTCTCCTGCAGAGAACGACGCACGTAGAACAGGAACGGCACGATCAGACAGCCGACGATGAACGGGATACGCCAACCCCATGCGTTCATCTCCGAAGCAGGGATGAGACGGTTGAGCAGCACGCCGAGCGACGCCGCGAACACCACCGCCACCTGCTGGCTCGCGGACTGCCACGAGCAGTAGAAGCCGCGATTGCCCCTGGTCGCGATCTCCGACAGGTAGACGGATACGCCACCCAGTTCGACGCCCGCGGAAAAGCCCTGCAGCAGCCGTCCAAACAGGACGATAGCGGGCGCGAGAAGACCGATCTGCGCATAGCCCGGCACAAACGCGACGCACGCAGTGCCGACCGCCATCAGCATCAGGGAGAGGATCAAGCCCTTGCGGCGGCCGTGATGGTCGATGTAGGCGCCGAGCACGAGCGCGCCGATCGGACGCATCAGAAAGCCCGCGCCAAACACGGAAAGCGCGAGCATCAACGAGGCGAACTCGTTGCCGGTCGGAAAGAACGTGGCTGCGATTGCGGCCGCGTAATACCCGTACACGGTGAAGTCGTACATCTCGAGAAAATTGCCGCTGGTGACGCGAAACACCGAGCGCAGGCGCGACTCCCTTGAAGCAGCGGGGACGGCAGCGGCAGCCGTTTCGTTCGATGAAGTTGCAGATGTCATGGTGACCTCGATTGGGAGGGACAGGCCCGTGCCCGGCGGCCATCGGGGCAACCAGGTACGGCTTCGTTCAAAGTGGAAATGCGTCGAATGCCTCAGTGGGCCGGTACGGCATTGGCCTCGTCGGCAAAGCGGTTGGTGTAGGTTCGCGCCAGATCGACATGGCGCGGCTCAATGGCCGGATTGACTGCCGCGAGCGCAGCCAGGACCGTTTCGGGCGCGCCGACCGGCATCCTGCCGTCGCGCGAAAACGCTGGCATCGATGCAGCGAGCGTCTGTTGATAGAGCGGCCCGTTCGCGCCGATAAAGTCCTTCGGCAAAACCGCCATGACGTCGCCGGCACTGTGCGATGAAATAAACGCGAGAGCCCGTGTCATCGCGCGGACCAGGTGCCGGGTTTCGTCCGGATGGGTGGCGACCCACTTGCGCTGCGCATACACACATGCGCCGGCAAAGGGGCCACCCAGCACCGCACGCGTGCCCTCGACGCTGCGCATGTCCACCAGCACCTGCGCGGTGCCGGCGGACAGCAGCCGCGAGGCCGTCGGCTCTTCGATCATGCCTGCGTCGACCGTGCCTTTCGTCATGGCATCGACGAAGCTGTTGTCCGAACCGAGCGGCACGACCGTGTACGAGTTGGTGGTGAGGCCTGCACGCTGCGCGAGGTAACGGCTCAGGAAATACGTGGAAGCGCCAAACCCCGTCACACCGAGCCTGCGGCCGTTAGCGTCAGCCATGGTCTGCATCGGCTGCGGCACTTTGGTCGACGCCAGTTCGGCGAGTCCCGCCGCGCGGTTCAGAACGACAATAGCTTCGACTTCGAGACCGCGGCTCTGCAGATCGATCGTATGGTCGTAGATACCCACTGCGCCCTGGACGGCACCCGCGATCAGTTCGGTGGCGGTATCGACGCCGGCCGGTTCCGAGAGAATCTCGACGTCCAGCCCTTCGTCGCGGAAGTAGCCGAGGCGGGCCGCCAGCGTGACCGGCAGATACATGATCTTCGACGCGCCACCCGTCATCAGCGTCAGCTTCTGCGCGTCGGCAGGCGGCGTCCAGCACAGAACCGCGCAAGCGGTCGAAGCTAGCGCCGTGAAGCGGGCGAAGGGTGGCATATCGGAAGGGTCTCCATGGTCAAGGGCGCCGGCCCGCTATCTACGGATCGTCTGGTGCAGCGCTTGCCGCGAGTATAAAAAACCGACGCCTTCTGCCTGCTTTCGGCAGGGAGGAAATGTTGTGGGTGTTTACCCTCGTCCGGCATGAGCGCCGCTCAAGCTCCGTCGGCCCGATCCCACGGAGGCACGCCACCAAACGCATCGACCAGGAAATCGATCACCGCGCGGGTCTTGGCGCTCAGGTGCCGGCGACTGGGGTACAACGCGAGCACGTCGATGTCGGGCAACCGATACTCCGGCAACACCTGAACCAGCTTGCCGACGCGCAGGTCGTTGCCGACCAGAAACGTGGGTTGCCAGATCACGCCTTGCCCAGCGAGTGCGGCTGCGCGCGCCGTATCGCCGTTGTTTGTATGCATGTGACAGTTGACCTTTACGGTGTGAGCCTTGCTCTCGCTGTCGATCAGTTGCCACTCGTCGCCGGTGGCCGCATACGAGTAGCCGATGCATCGATGCTCGATCAGGTCGGCTGGTTTAACGGGGTGTCCGCAACGCGCCAGATAGGTTGGCGACGCACAGAGGATGTTTCTCGATGTCGCCAGCTTGCGGGCTGCCTGGTTAGTCGAGCCGGCGCGGGAGATGCGAATGGCGAGGTCATAGCCTTCATCGACAATATCGACGACGCGGTCGATCAACGCCACGTCGAGTTCCACTTCGGGATATTTCCGCATGAACCCGGGCCATAGCGGCGCCAGGTACAGAATCCCAAAGCTCACAGGTGCATTGATGCGCAGACGGCCACGCGGTTCGACCGAGGCCGAGGATACGAGCCCCTCAGTCTCGGCGACGTCGTCGAGGATCGATTTGCAGCGCGAGTAAAAGGTCTCGCCGCCCTCGGTAAGAGACAGCCTGCGTGAAGTGCGATTCAGCAGGCGCGTGCCGAGATGCGCTTCCAGTTCATTCACGTAGCGGGTCACGTTGGCAGGCGACGTCTCGAGCACATCGGCTGCGCGCGTGAAGCTGCCGCGGCTCACCACGGTCACGAAAACTTCAAAAGCACGCAGCCTGTCCATGGGACTTCCCGATCATTCACAAATACTGAATGATATACCCATGTTTTGTGCCTTTCTGCATTTATGGCTGAAGCCTATATTGCTTCTCACGGACCAGGGCATTGGGCACTGGTCAACCAACTGCAGCAGGAGATTGAACATGCAACGCTTGACAGGGAAAGTCGCCATCGTGACCGGCGCCAGTGCCGGAATTGGCCGTGCCACCGCAAAACTGTTCGCCGCGGAAGGCGCAAAAGTGGTGATCGCGGCGCGCCGCGAAGCCGAACTTGAAACGCTCGCTGCCGAGATCGCGAGCGCAGGCGGTGAGGCCGCGTTTCTGGCGGGCGACGTGCAGTCAGAGGACTTCGCGAAAGCGCTGGTCGCGCTCGCAGTCAGCCGTTTCGGCCGTCTTGACATCGCCTATAACAACGCCGGCACGCTCGGCGAAATGGGCCCGACCACGGGTGTGTCTGAGGCAGGCTGGGCGTCCGCATTGGCGATCAATCTGACGAGCGCCTTCCTCGGTGCGAAGCATCAAATCCCCGAAATGCTGAAGCAAGGCGGCGGATCGATCATCTTCACGTCGACGTTCGTCGGTTATTCATTCGCTTTCCCGGGCACCGCCGCATACGCCGCGAGCAAGGCCGGGTTGATCGGACTGACCCAGGCACTGGCTGCCGAGTACGGACCACAAGGGGTGCGCGTCAACGCCATCCTGCCGGGCGCAGTGGACACGCCGATGTACCGGGACATGAATGACACAGCCGAGTCGCAGGCCTTCGTGACCGGGTTGCATGCGCTCAAGCGGGTCGCACGGCCGGAAGAACTCGCGCGCTCGGTGCTGTATCTCGCGTCCGATGATTCATCCTTTGTGACCGGCACCGCTTCGCTCGTCGATGGCGGCGCGTCGATTACGCGTACCTGAATCCCTTCGCGCCATGAGACGTTCAAGACGCTTCGTTTGACGCCGTCGTCGGCGTCAACGAGAGCGTCTTGCCCGGATCTCGCTCATCGCATGATGAAACCCCCATCGACGGAAATAGACTGACCGGTCACGTAGCTCGAGGCATCGCTGCAAAGCCAAAGCACAACATCGGCTATCTCTTCCGGTTTCCCATACCGGCCCATCGGAACCGCTTTCAGCAGTGCGTCGAGAGCCTCGCTCTGGCCGGAGGCCGCCATCTGCTCGGCCATCGGCGTCCAGAACAAACCTGGACAGATGGCATTGATCCGGACACCGCGTGACGCGTATTCAAGGGCGGCACTCTTCGTCAGCCCCAGTACCCCATGCTTCGCAGCGTGATAGGTGCCGCGCTCCGGTCCGCCGACCAGTCCGCCCAGCGACGAACAATTGACGATCGCACCATTGCCCTGCTTGCGCATCTGTTGCAATTCGAATTTCATGCAACTCCAGACACCGCCCAGATTGATCGACATCACGCGGTCGTAGTCGTCCCGGGACGAATCGGCGGTTTCAGCGAGGACATTCTGAACGCCGGCGTTGTTGTAGGCGACATCCACCCTTCCAAAGGCCGCCACGGTTTGCGCAACCATTGCTTCCACCTGGGCATCGTCGGCCACATCGCACTGGACGGCGAGGACTGCACAACCTTGGGCCTTCAGTTCGTCTGCCGCTGACTCCACGGAGTCTTTGTGCCAGTCTGCCAGTACGACCGAGGCCCCCGACAAAGCAAACGCCTTCGCCGTGGCCAGACCAAGCCCGGAGCCCGCGCCCGTGACGAGTGCGACCTTGTTCTCAAAAGTTATATTCACAACGCGTTCCTCCAGCCTCTTACGGCTCAGGTTTTCAGTGCTGTTTCTGGCTGGCGCGAGCGGCAGATCAGCCCATCACGCGCCGGCCTTCCACCGGATAGTTCGGATCCGTATATCCGGGCGTCGATGCATGGCCCGGAGGGACCAGACTGTCCACGAACTTTTCGTCTTCCGCTCCCAGTTGCAGCGTCAGTGCGTCCATGTAGCTGTCCCAGTGCGCTTCCGTGCGTGGCCCGGCGATGGCGGAACTCACCAGCTGGTTCCTGAGCACCCACGCGATGGCGAATGCGATCGAGGTTGTGTTGCGCTCAGCGGCGTGCGCCGCGACCTTCTGTGCAATGGCGAGAGATTCCGGACGCCACTCGGTCTGCTGGATGCGCTTGTCACCGCGCGCAACGCGAGAGTCGGCAGGCGGCGCATCGTCGGGTGCGTATTTGCCCGTCAGCACGCCCCGTGCGAGCGGGCTGTACGGCACGACGCCGATGCCGTAGTGTCCGGCGGCAGGCATCAGTTCGACCTCGGCCGTGCGGTCGACCATGTTGTAAACCGGTTCGATTGCAACGGGACGATCAATGCCGAGCTGATCGGTCAGGCGCACGATTTCCGCGATGCGCCAGGCGCGGAAGTTGGACAGACCGAAGTAGCGCACCTTGCCTTGGCGAATGAGGTCGCCGATGGCACGAACCCCTTCCTCCAGCGGCGCGTCAACAAGCGACCGGTGGAAGTAGAGAACGTCGATGTAGTCAGTGCCGAGGCGTCTCAGGCTGGCGTCGACTGTCTGGCAGATCCATTTGCGCGACTGCCCCTGTTCGTTCGGACGGGCGGTTGCCGAGGCTGGGTAGCCGAACTTGGTTGCCACGACCCAGTCGTCGCGTCGTTCCGCGATTGCCCGGCCGATAATTTCTTCAGATCGGCCAGCGTGGTAGACATCCGCGGTGTCGAGGAAGTTGACACCTTGATCAAAGGCCTTGTCGATAATCCGGCGGGAGGTAGCTTCATCCGTTTCGCCGCCAAACATCATCGTGCCCAGACACAAGGGCGAAACCTTGAGGGCGCTGCGACCCAGATACCGATAGTCCATTCTCATCATCTCCATGCAGGCTGCGCCTGCGGTTACCAGAGCGTGCGCGCCGGAAACGGCGCACCTGCCGGCGTTTTGATCGCCGTCTGTATGGAGGATGATAGGTCGAGGGTATCTAGCGATAAAGGCCGTAAAACGGCAAACCCTCATGAGCTGAAATCATGAATCCCGTTTTCGGCGTCCGGGCTCTTCTGTGCGATAACGGATCGCATCGATCACCACGGTCATCGCCCGTGAGAACTCACGACGGGTCGCGTAGCAGGCGTGCAGCCCTGGGAACGTAGGACACCATTCGTCCAATACCTTCACGAGACGACCCGCTTCGACATGAGACTGGGCGAGATCAGCCGGGATGTAAGCGAGGCCATATCCCGACAACGCTGCAGCCAGCATCTGATACGTCCCGTTGAACGCGAGCTGTCCGTCCACGCGAACCTGCACTGCACGGCTGCCTTTCTTCAACTCCCACGGATAAAACCCGCCCAGCGTCGGCAAACGAAGATTGATGCAGTTGTGTGTGGTCAGGTCCTGAGGCTTCTTTGGCAACGCACGCGTCTTCAGGTACTCCGGTGCTCCGACAATTGCCATCCGCATTTCGGGCGCGAGGCGGACCGCGATCATGTCCCTGGCTACCTGGTCGCCGTGACGAATGCCGATGTCGTACCGGTCTGCCACGATATCCGAGAGACCGTAGTCGGTGATGATCTCCACCTTGAGGTCTGGATATTCACGAAGGACCGGCGACAACCTGGGCCACAGGACTGTCTCGGTCGCGTAATCGGTTGCGGTGATGCGGATCGTACCCGCGGGTTTGTCCCGAAACTCGGTGACGGCTGCCAGTTCGGAATCGATCTCTTCAAAGCGGGGCGCGATGGTCCGGATGAGTCGCTCGCCAGCCTCCGTCGGCGCGACGCTGCGCGTGGTTCGGGTCAGGAGCCGCATGCCGAGCCGGGTTTCAAGCGCCCGGATGGTATGGCTCAAGGCCGATTGCGATACGCCGAGTTGCGCAGCCGCACGCGTGAAGCTGCGCTCGCGCGCCACGGCAATCAGCGCCAGCAGGTCGTTGTAGCTTTCTCGACGCATTGATGAACTCATCTCATAGGTGTTTGCCGATTCTAGCGCCTAGTCGGCCATGAGTGGGTACGTTAAATTTCAGATATGGCGCTATCGAGGAAACTGCCGATGAGGATATTCGCAATGGCCATGATGTCGCTTGCGCTAGGCACCGCGGCCTGTTCGCAGTTCGAAAGGAAACCTGATATGGAAACTCTGGATCGCTCGTCCTCCGTCAACCTGCTTGCCGGGATGGACACCGTTTCACCCGCCCTTGAGCGCTACACGAACGATGTGGTGCTGGGCGACCTGTGGAAGCGTCCGCAGCTTTCCGCACGGGACCGCAGCATAGTCACCCTCTCGGTATTGATTGCGCGTAATCAGAGCACAGAGTTGCCGTTCTACCTCGATCTCGCACTCGACAGTGGCCTTAAGCCGAGCGAGATTTCGGAAATCATCACGCACCTGGCGTTCTATTCCGGTTGGGCCAATGCGACCGCGGCGGTGAAGATAACGAGCGCCGTTTTCGAGCGCCGCGGGATTACGGCGGCGCAACTCCCGCCAGCGGCGGTTGACCTTCTCCCTCTCGACGAGGCGGCAGAAGCCCAGCGCGAAAGCACCGTGCAGCAAAACTTCGGCGCCGTCTCACCCGGAGTCGTTCAGTTCACCCGGGACGCGTTGTTTAACGACCTGTGGCTGCGACCAGGTCTTGCGCCCCGCGACCGTAGTCTCGTCACGGTCAGCGCGCTGGTTGCGACCGGGCAGGTCGCGCAACTGACCTATCACCTGAACCGTGCAATGGATAACGGACTGACGAAGGCACAGGCGTCGGAGGTGATGACACAACTGGCGTTCTATGCGGGTTGGCCGAATGTATTTACGGCACTTCCAGTCGTTAAGGACGTACTTGAAAAGCGACCCGGCTGAGGTCTCGCACCGGGTCTGATGGCAGGAGCAAACGTTCCTGCCGATTCAGCACAAGAGAAACTGGATGTCACAAAAACTGAATGGCGCCACCCGGCTGTACCCGATTATCGGCGACCCGATCAGATTCGTGAAATCGCCGCAACAGCTGACCCGTGGTTTCGAGGCACGAGGCCACAACGCCTTGTGCCTGCCCATGCAGGTCGCGAAGGACAACCTCGATGCGGTCATGCATGCGCTGACACTGACCGGCAATGTCGATGGCCTGCTCGTCACCATGCCGCATAAATTCTCGGCATTCACATACTGTGTGACCAGTTCCGACACTGCAAGGTTGCTAGGTGGAGTAAGCGTCATGCGGCGCAATGCGGACGGCACATGGCACGGCGACATGCTCGACGGACTCGCATTTGTAAAAGCGCAGATCGATCACGGCGCGCGCGTGAAAGACGGTCGTGCATTACTGGTGGGCGCCGGCGCTGCGGGCAGCGCGATCGCTATCGCTTTGCTCGAAGCAGGCGTGGGCGAACTCATCATCCACGACGCCGACGAATCTCGCGCAACCCGCCTGAACGGACTTGTTGCCGAACTTGCCCGGGGTCGTGTACGCGTTGGCGCAGCCGATCCGGCGGGATGTACTTTGGTATTCAACGCAACACCCATGGGCCTGGCAGAGGACGACCCGCTTCCGGTCTCCGGCGAACTGCTGGATTCGTCGATGTTCGTTGGCGATGTGATTGCGGGGCATGGAGTGACACCGTTGCTGACTGCCGCCCAGTCAGCGGGCTGCAAAACGGCGAACGGTGTCCAGATGGTCGATGCAGTGCAAGAGATGATGCTTGATTTCTTGCTGCGCTAGAACCACGACGGCACCCAAAGTCATACGCACAAATGTAGCGTTCCGGATGCGCCAGCCAGATCGGATGTTCATGGTAACGCGCGTCGGCGCTACTGCTTCAATACGATCCACGCATCCCTGTCGACACCCACCCGAATCGCATCCAGACTCGCCCCTGCGCACGGACCTTCGATGCAATGTCCGTCCTCGAAGCGAAACAGCGCGCTGTGGTGCGCGCACATCACCACCTGCTTGCGATAGCACAAGACTTCGCCGGGCTCGAAATCGAGCGGCACCGAAAAATGCGGGCAGCGGTTGGCATAGGCCCAGACCTGCTCGCCACGCCGCACGATCACCATGGGCACACGCTCATCCGTTCCATCCACAACCCGCGCGCCGCCATCCGGCACGTCGGCGAATAGGCAGAGGCGCGTCCCGTTCATTGCCTACACCCTCCGCTCGGGATTGCCGAGGCTCCAGTCCCACGGCCGCACTTCAACGCGATCGAACAGTCCCGCCTGCATGTACGGATCGTTGCTCACGAACGCCATCACATCGTCGATACCTTCCGCTTCGACGACCAGCAAGGTGCCGTTCATCGCGTCGCATTGCGGCGCCAGCGTCGGACCGCCGAGGCGCACGAGCACCCCGTGTGCGGCGCTGCGCAGCCAGCTTCGATGATTCGGGCGCACGCGTTCGCGCACGTCGCGCATGCCAGGTTTATCGGTGGCAAATACGGCGAAGAAACGTCGCATGTCTTCCTCCCTGAATTCGTCTTTGTGCTCAGGCCGGCGCCGAACCTTGCCACGCGCGCTGCAGCAGCGCACGAAGCGCGTCGCGTTCGATGGGGCGTGGATTCGCATAGGGATTCTTGCACGCGAGATCCGCCGCTTCGTCGAGCCCTTCTTCCGGCATGCCGATCTGCTCAAGCGCCGCCGGAATATCGAGTGTGCGGTTGAGCTCGAACAGCAGCGGACCAGCATCGGCCGCATCGTTGCCGCCGAGCGCACGCGCCACTCGCGTCAGCGCGCCGGGTGCTGCGGCATGGTTATAGTGCGCGGTATGCGACAGCATCGCTGCATGTGTTTGCGCGTGCGGCAGATTGAACGTGCCGCCGAGCGTGTGACACAGTTTGTGATGCAGCGCCATGCCCACCGATCCGAGGCACGTTCCCGCGAGCCACGCGCCGTACAGCGCGCGGCTGCGCATCGCCTTGTCATCAGGTGTACGGACGATGATGGGCAGCGCTTCGCCCAGCGCGCGGATCGCTTCTTCCGCCATCAGGCTGATGACAGGGTTCGCGTCTTCGGCATAGAGCGCTTCCACCGCGTGCGCCATCGCGTTGATGCCCGACGCTGCCGACACCGCCGCCGGCAACGATAGCGTGAGCGACGGATCGTAGATCACCGTGCGCGGCAATACGCGCGTGTCGCGGCCCGTGCGCTTGAGACGGCCTTCGGTGAGCCCGTAGATCGGCGTCATCTCGGAACCGGCGTAAGTCGTGGGCACTGCAACGATCGGCAGCGACGATTCGAGCGCGATCGCCTTGCCAAGCCCGATCGTCGAGCCGCCGCCAACGGCCACGCAACAGTCGGCATCGAGCGCTTGCGCTGCATCGCGTGCGGCGCGCGCCACTTCGACTGGCACGTGCATCACGGCCTGCGCATGCACGCCCGCGGCGCGTGCGCCGAGCACGCGCGCTACTTCATCGGCTAGCGGACGCTGGTCGAGCGTCGCGAGAATCAGCGCGCGGCGGGCGCCGAGGCGCTCCACTTCCGCGGGCAGCGTCGCGAGAGCCCCCCATTCGAACACTACGCGCGAAGGCGTGCCCTGATAGACGAAGCGCTCCATGCGAACCTCAGCGCTGGAAGTGCGGCGGCACATTGCCATCGACATTGACCCATACCGAACGCGCTTCTGTGTAGTCGTGCATCGCCTCGAAGCCCATCTCGCGGCCATAGCCCGATTTCCCCACACCGCCGAACGGACTACCCGGATTGACGCGCTTGTAGCAGTTGATCCAGCACATGCCCGCCTGAATCTGCCCAGCGATGCGATGCGCGCGCGACAGATCGCGCGTCCACAGTCCGCTGCCAAGGCCGTAGTCAGTGCCATTGGCGATCGCCAGCGCTTCTTCATCGGTACGGAAACGCAGCACCGTCACGAACGGTCCGAACACTTCTTCCTGCGCGATGCGATCGTTCGGGGTCGCAGCTTCGACGACGGTCGGCCGCACGTAATAGCCGTTCGCGAGCGCAGCGTCGCGCGGCGCGGTGCCGCCGGTCAGCACGCGGCCACCCTGTTCGCGCGCGACATCGACATACGCGAGCACGCGTTCGAGATGCTGCCTGGATGTGAGCGGCCCCATTTCGGTCTCGGGATCAAGCGGATTGCCAACGCGAATCGTCGACGCCAGCGCGACAAAGCGCTCGAGGAACGCATCGGCTATACGCTCGTGCAGGATCAGTCGCGATCCAGCGATGCAGGCCTGCCCCTGGTTGTGGAAGATCGCCCACGCTGCACCGTTGATGGCTGCGTCCAGACTGGCATCGTCGAAGACGATGTTGGCGCCCTTCCCGCCCAGTTCGAGTTGCACGCGCTTGAGATTGCCCTGCGACGCCTCGACGATACGCCGCCCCGTCGCCGTCGAACCGGTGAACGCGATCTTGCCGACACCTTCATGTTCGGCGAGCCGCTGTCCGGCCGTGTGGCCGTAGCCCGCGACGATATTGACGACACCCGCCGGAAAGCCGACCTCGGCCATCAGCTCGACGATGCGCAGCGTCGAAAGCGGCGTGATTTCCGAGGGCTTGAGCACAACCGTGTTGCCGGCGGCCAGCGCGGGGCCCATCTTCCAGCTCGTGAACATCAGCGGGAAATTCCACGGCACGATCTGTCCCACGACGCCGATCGGCGCGCGTTGCACGTAGTTGAGAAAGCCGGTTTCGACGGGAATCACGGAGCCTTGCAGCTTGTCGGCCATGCCTCCGAAGTAGCGGAAGCACGCGGCCGTACGCGGCACGTCGAGCGCACGCGAATCGCGGATCGGATGGCCGGTGTCGAGCGATTCGAGTTGCGCGAGCTCTTCGGCGTTGGCTTCGATCGCGTCGGCAAGACGCAGCAGCAGACGGCCCCGATCCGCGGCCGCCATCGCGGACCACTTTGGGAATGCGCGCGCGGCGGCTTCTACGGCGAGATCGACATCGGCCGCAGTGGCGGCGGCGATTTTCGTGATCAGCGAGCCGTCATGCGGATTGAGCACATCGATCGTGCCGCCTTCGACGGCATCCGTGAACCGGCCGTCGATGAACAGTTGGGTTTGCATAGTAGTCCTTCAGGGAGTGCAGGCGCAGTGAACCGAGTAACCGGTGGCTCAGAAGTCGACCGGATAGGGCTTCAGTTCGCCGCTCTCGTAGCGCTTCGGCAGGCCTGGCGTAGCGTTCTCCCAGACGAGCAGCATCGAGCGTTTGGTCGAATAGCCTTGATGGCGAATATCGGCCGGCATCGCGCAGATGTCGCCCGCGCGCATCGTGATCCGCGCGCGCGGCGCGCCCGTGTTCTTGTCGCCGATGTCCCAGACAATCTCATCCGAAAGCTGCAGGAACCACTCGACGCGATCGTTGCCATGAAAAACCGGCAGGATGTATTCCTCGGTGGTCGGACAGAACAGGCTTTGCCCGCACACCGACGTGACCGACGGATTCCACGTGACGTCCGAGCGCGACAGATACTTGAACAGATTGAACGCGTGCAACTGCCCTTCGAAGCCGGGTTCGACATGCACTTCCGGCTCGTCCTGCACGACGTCGGCGAATGCGCGGTTCACGGGAAGCTCGTCGCGCAGCGGCGAGTCGCCTTCGAGGCCCGGCATGCGGCGTGTCGCAACACGCGTGCGTTCGATCGCTGCGTCGTTGTCGCCGTGCTTGCGGCCGAATGCCGTGCCGGTTTCCTCCGGCGCCGCGAACGGATCGAAACCTTCGTTGGTCCAGTCGTGCAGGATCGCCTTGAAGGTCGCCATGATCGTCGGCGTTTCGAAGGTCTCGATATAGTCGACGCCCGCCTCCTTCATGATGCCGTTAAACGAGCCCGCGTACACATCGACCTTGCCGTAGTGATTACGCGTGCCGAACACATGATCGAAATTGACCCAGCCGTAGAAGAAGCCCCACGCTACATCGCGCATCATCGCGCGCAGGAAAGCGTCGGCGGGAACGTTATGGGTGCGGATCTGACCTTTGGCCGGCCAGTTGATCTTGACGAAGTACTCGTCGCGCTTGAATTCGAATTCGCCGAGCGTGAAGCGGCGATAGCCGGTTACGGTGTCGGGTTCGCTTGCGCGCACGGTGTCCGCGGCAAAGCCGGCCGGATGGTCGTTGGTCGTGAGGGTTGCCATGGCTTGTCTCCTGAATGGGGCGATGTTCGGTTCGGCGATGCGTTTCAATGCAGGCAGATGTCGGCCCACTTCTGTACCGAGAGCTCGCCGACCATCGTCTGCACGAGCGCGACGCCGCTTTTCTCCGCGCTGAAGCGGTACGCACAGCCGGCCGGCAGCAGCGCCTGGTGGCCACGGCGCAGTACCACGTGGCCCATCGGACGGCCAGCGGGGTTGGCGCCCGCGTGAACGGTGCCGATGCCGCTCTTCGGCGGCGCAGCCAGCTGGATAAAGTCGATGCGGACTTCGCCATCCATCAGGATCACGAATTCGTCGTGCGCGCAGGCAAACCAGGCGGACTGTCCTTCGGTACGCAACGTCTCGATCACATAGTCGAGGTTCTTGCCGACCACGACCTTTTCGTAGGGCGCGGAGTGGGCCGCGACTTCGAAGACGTTGGAGAACACGTAGTGGCGCGCGTCGCCGCTCGTGATTTCGATCTCGCCCTTGCGGTAGCCGTCGAGCGAGGCAAAAACGGTGTGGAATGACGACTCGGTCATCGCTGTCTCCTGTGATGAAAAGTGTTTGTCGTTGGATTGAACTTTAGGAGCACAGCAGGACGGCAACAACCGGCAATCGGGCGACTACGGCATTTGCGCTTTGCAAATAATCGCCGCGCTAGCTTACCCAGCCGCGCTCGATCAGCGGCCGATCCCATGCGGGCTCGGGGCCGAGATATTCGGCAAGAAACTCGACGAGCGCTTTCACCTTCAGCGCCTGTCGTTGCGTTGCGGGATAGACGGCGGCGAAGCTCAGCGCCGACAACGTGTACTCCGTCAGGATCGGCACGAGCGAGCCGTCCAGCAGCGCGGCGCTCGCCACGAGCGTCGGCAGACACACCACGCCGCCGCCCGTGAGCGCGTAGTCGCGCAGCAGGTGCACGGAGTTCGACCGGATCATGCCCGGCAACTCCATTTCGACGACTTCGTCGCCGCGCGTCATGGTCCATCGATTGCGCGACGGATAGCCCGAATACAGCGCCGTGGTGTGCTGCAGCAAATCGCGTGGATGTTGCGGCGCGCCATGTTCGCGGACATACGCGGGGGTCGCGCAGAACAGCCGGCGCACCGCGAAGAGCCGTCGCTCGATCAGCGACTCGGAAATGGGTGGGAAGATCTGGAACGCGACGTCGAAACCTTCTTCGATGGGATCGACGACCCGGTCGTTGACGATCACGTCGAGCTGGATGCCGGGATAGCGGCGGTTGAATTCGGCGAGGGGTGCTCCGAAGTGGCCTAGTGCGAAGCCCGGCAGCACCTGGATGCGCATCCGGCCAGTGGGCGTCGCGCGCAGTTCGCGCATCTGGTCGGTCAGTTCGTTGACGCGCCCGACCACTTCCGCGCATTCGCGATAGAACGCCTCGCCCACTTCGGATAGCCGCACATGCCGCGTGCTTCGATGAAAGAGCGGTGCGTTGACGAACTTCTCCAGTTGCTGGATGCGGGTCGTGATGACCGAGCTCGTCACGCCGAGTTGCCGCGATGCTTCGGCAAAGCTGCTAGTCTCCGCTACGCGCACGAAGGCTTCGATACTCAGAAAACGGTCCACGCTGCTTCCCTCTCCGCCGATCGCACCGGCCGCTCCGGTTCAGCACGTCAGTGTACATGGGCGGTGCTGCAACAGCCGGCGGCGCATCGCTCCGGAATGCCTGGGGTTTTTCCGGAGCAATGCGCCGCGCGCAATCGTGCGGAATCGGACGATCTAGTCGGGCCGTCCAGCCGCGGGCAATTCGAGCGCAGCGCGGATATTGCGCCGGCGCAGGATAGCCGGCGCAGTTTCTTCGAGCAGCAGACTCACGCCGATACCGAGCAGCACCGCGCAGATCGGCAGCCAGAGAATGTTCTGGATTCCGAAATGCGTCGCGACGAAGCCGGCGAGCGCCGGGGCGACGCCGCCGCCAAAGATCTCGCCCGCGCCTACCACGACACCGATTGCTGTCGAAATCATTCCCACGGGTGCGGCCTCCGTCGCGACGGGTCCCGACAACAAGGAAACCAGGCCAAGCGTGAAGAACGACGCGACGAACAGCACCGCGAACAGTTCGACCGGCTGTGCGCCGAGTCCACGGAACAGGTACAGCATGACCGCTGTGCCCGCAAAGCCGACGATGCTCGCCACGCGCCGCCCGACGAGATCGGACAGGCCCGGCAAGCCGAACTGTCCGATGAATCCACCGAATCCGATCGCCGATACGACGACGCCCATGCGCTGCGTGTCGAGCGACAGATATTCGGTGAGATAGAGCGGCAGCATCGCGCCCAGCACAAACACGCCCGTCATCGCGCAGAACAGCGCTGCCATCGCGACGCGAATGTTGCGGCTCTTCAGCACGTCGCGCCAGTTGCCACGGGCGGCGGTCGTCGCGACGGGCTTCGGCGCGCCTTGTGGCTCGCGGATCACGCGGAACATCAGCAGACCGAGAATCAGGCCAGGAATCGACACCAGCGCGAACACCCCGCGCCACGACATCACGCTAAGCAATTGCGTTGCGATGATCGGCGACAGTGCAAGTCCGAATAACGCGAAGCCACTTTGCTGGAGGCCGAGATTGAAGCCGCGCCGCTTCGGATGAGACGCATCGGCGGTGGCGGCGAAGCTCGTCGGACAAAACGATCCTTCAGCGACGCCCATCAGCGCGCGCACGGCAAGCAGACTCATCAGGCCGCCGGCGAGCCCGGAAAAGCCCGAGAGCAGCGAAAAAACGATGATTGCAGGAATCAGTACCTTGCGACGTCCGATCTTGTCGGAGATGCCGCCCATCAGTGCTGCGAAGATGCCCCACGAAAGCCCGAGTATGCCGATGCAGTTACCGACGTCCTGCGCGGTCAGGTGCAGGTCTCGCATGATGGACGGGAACAGCGGCGCGATCAGCCACCGGTCGAGGCCCACCAGCCCGAAGCCGAGTGCCAGCAGCACCACGGCTTTCCACTCATACGCCACATCCCAGTCGTTCGATTTCATCTTTGTCTCCTTGAGCCGCTCGCCGCATGCGGGGCGCCTGGCGACCGGCGCCTTCGCTGCTGACGAACGACGTTTGCATGCTCCGGCCGCGCCGTCGGGTTCGTTGAACAGATATCGATCGGCGCGCGTGGATGCACGACATCGATGCTGCAAAGATAGGTGCAAGAGCGGCATGGCCGGTACGGCACAACCGCCGAATACGTCATTCGCGAATCGCAAACAATGACGGGGGGATGCGCTGAAAACGAGAGTGGGTAAGGCCAGGCGGTGGGACCCGGCAGGAAAGCGAACCCGTTTTCAGGCGTACCAGGAGAAGTACGGGGGTATGGGAATCCGGCGAAATCAGCGCTTTGAACGACGCTTGCGAAGGCTTATGGCGCCACGCGAACAACTGCGAGAGGCGTTACTGCAAAGACCCTCTCGCTTGCAACCAGACGACGTCACGATTCGCGCGGGATGGGGTGTGCGATTAATTGTGGCTCAGGCTGCCTGATGTCGCCTGAACGTTCTGCATATCAAAGATCTGACATTCGCTCATGTTCCCGGAAGCAAACCCCCGGGAACCTCGCCACACCTAAAATCAGGCGCCGCTGCCGCCCACCGTCTTGATACTCTTCCACTGCCCCTGCTCGACTTGAAACAACGTATAAGGCGGCTTGATCAGATCTCCATACGGGTCAAAAGTGATCTTGCCCGTCACACCTGTGACTGTGACCTTAGATAGACTGTCGACGATCTTCGCACGGTCGAGCGAATCGGCGTTGTGAATCGCCTTGATCATCGCGAGCGCAGCGTCGTAGGCAAACGGCGCGTAGAGTTCGACATCCTGATTAAAGCGCGCCTTATAGCGCTTGCCAAATTCCTGCGCGGCAGGAAGCTTGTCGAGCGCCGGTCCCGGCTCCAGATCCTGCGTACCATCGCCCGCCGCACCGGCGATCTGCAGGAACGCATTGCTCTTCAACGCGCCCGCGCCAAACAGCTGGGTAGTCATACCCAGCGAGCGCATCTGCTTGACGAGCATCGCCCCCTGTTCATCGAGGCCGCCAAAGAAGATCAGATCGACGTTCTTGCTCTTCAGCGTGGTCAGGATGGAACGAAAGTCGATGGCCTTGTCGTTGGTGAACTCGCGATCGACCACATTGCCGCCCGCCTCCTTCACGCCTTTTTCGAACGCATTGGCGAGGCCTTCGCCAAACGCAGTGCGATCGTCGATGATCGCGATACGCTGAGGCTTCAACTGCTCGACCACGAAGTGCCCGGCAACGACACCGCCTATGCCGTCGTGACCCATCGTGCGAAACACGTTCTTGTAGCCCTGTTTGGTGAGGTCCGGATTGGTTGAGCCCGGCGTAATCATCGCCACACCCGCCTGGTGATAAACCGCGGATGCCGGAATGCTGCAACCCGAATTGTAGTGGCCGATCACGCCCACCACGCCGTCATCGACGAGCTTCTGCGCGACCTGCACCGCCACGTGCGGATCGGCCTGATCGTCTTGCACGTCGAGCACGAACGTGACCGGCTTTCCGCCGATTGTGGGATGCCGGGCGTTCTCTTCGTCGATGGCCAACTGCGCGCCGTACTGCAAATCTTTGCCCACACGGGCAACCGGGCCCGTCAGCGGCCCGACAAAACCGATCTTGACGACTTCGGGATCGGCGGCCCACGACGGCGCCATTTGCGTAGCTAGCGCGCAAGCGGCCAAACTCAAAAGCCAATAGCGGCGATTCATGATGCGCTCCTTGCGAGAAGTGACGTCGCGCTGTCTTTAGGTTTATCGGTTCGATGCGCGACGCGTCGAGACCGTCCTGTGGATACTTGCGGCCAGGCTACCGCCTCGATCTAGAACCGGGTGGCTGCGTAGGGAGCGAGATCGAGCGGCGGCGCGCGACCTGCGATCAGGTCTGCAACGATCCGTCCGCTGATACCCGCTAACGTCAGTCCAAGATGCTGATGACCGAACGCATAGATCACGCGTTCACTAGCGCTCGAGCGGTCGAGCACCGGCACGCCGTCCGGTAGCGTCGGACGAAAACCGAGCCAGCTGCTGTCCGGCTCGTCGAGCGTGGGCAATGCCCGCTTCGACGAGAACGTCAGGAGATCGAGCAGCGAGCGGTTCTGCGTCGCCTTGAAGCCGCCAAGTTCGACCGTGCCGGCGACGCGGATACCGTCGCTCATCGGTGTCATATAAAAGCCGCGCTCGGCCCAGCCGACCGGCCGCGAAATCAGTTGCTGCGCGCCCGGATAGCGCACGTGATAACCGCGTTCCGTATCGAGCGGCACGGTATCGCCGCACTGTTTCGCGAAGCGTGCAGAGTGAGCGCCGGTGGCGATCACCACGTGGCTAAAGCGCCTTGCGACACCGTCGGCCGTCAAGGTCGCGCCGTCCGCCGCCGGTTGCACCGCACTGACGACTGAGCGCTCCAGCGTCAGCCCTTGCGCCGCGAGCCGTCCATAAAGTGTCTGCAGGAAACCCTGCGGATCGGAGAAGTGCCAACTGTCGCTGAACAACACGCCGCGTTCGAAAATCGGCGCAAGCGACGGTTCGAGCGCGCGAATGTCAGTGGCCGACAAAACATCGAAGGCAACACCGAGCTTCCGCCGCAGATCGAGGGCAGGACGTGCCGCGTCGAACGTTGCCACGCTGGAATACAGATACAGACACTCGCGCGGCCGGACAAAGCGCGCCAGTTCCGCGGCCTTGAGGAGCGGCGCGTACCCGTCCTGCGCGCAGCCGAGCAATGAGGCGAGTGCTCCGGCGCTCGCCTCATAACGGCGCGGCAACGAACTCAGCATGAATCGCACGAGCCATGGCGCCAATTGCGGCAGATAGCTCCAGCGCAAGCGAAACGGACTTTCGTTCGACAGCAGAAAACGCGGCAGATCGCGGAACACGGACGGGTTGTTCACCGGGATGCACGCGTAGTGCGCGAAGGTCCCGGCGTTCCCGTACGAAGCCCCCTGCCCGACGCCGGACGGATCGAACAGCGTGACTCGATGCCCGTCGCGCATCAGCGCCGCGGCACTCGCGAGGCCGATGAATCCCGCTCCGACGATGGCGATATCCGACATCATGCGCGCCCTTCCATCGCAGGCCCGCCGGCTGGCAAAGCGCATTCAGTGGACCGCGATACGTTCATCGACACACTCCTGTTGACCCATTTGTCTGACGCTGTCCGGTGGAGTCGAAGCACTCGTCACCAGACAAACTATGACACTCAGAATCACACAATATTTTTTTGTATGCAATTGAAACGCTCATTGTGTGGTCCTGGCATTTTCCCTGGATAGCCACTGGCGTGGACCTTGCTGTGACCTGTGTGCCTCGATGCCGCCGGTCTGGCAAGGTTGCAGCGAGGCGTATGTGGTATAGAATCGGCCCAACTCCGCACAATCGCGGACAAAGCTTTTTTGTATGGAGACACCCATTCCTATGGCTTCAGGCAAAGACGCGGCACGCGCCGCCAATGGCACGTCAGGCGAAGCAAAGCGCGCCACCTATGTCGAGGTGTCCAGTTCGATCGAGAGTGAGATTCGCAGCGGCGTGTATCCGCCCGGTAGCCGCCTGCCGCCGCAGCGGCAGCTCGCCACCGAGCTGGGTATCAACGTGTCGACGGTATCGCGCGCTTACAAGGAATTGCAGTTGCGCGGTCTGGTGATCGGCAGCAAGCGGCGCGGCTCACTGGTGACGGGCGGCGCGATGCCAAGCGTCGACCCCGCCCAGACGGCGAGCAACGCAGCGATCGACCTGACCGTGAACCGGCCGGCTACCGGCGAATTTCTGGCCTGCCTCGCACGCACCCTCGCGGACTTGCCACGCGATCCGCGCTACCCGCAATTGCAGGAGTATCAGCCGCCGCAGGGACCTTTATGGGCACGCGCCGCCGGTGCCCGCTGGATGGCCGCGCCGGGCTTCGAGCCGGCGGCCGATCATGTGGTGGTGACAAGCGGCGCGCAACACGGCCTGTATGCGGTATTGAACAGCCTGATCGGCACGGATGGCGTGATCCTCGCCGATCAGCTCACCTACTATGGCCTGAAGGCGCTCGCACCGGTCTTCCAGTTTGAGATCGTCGGCATTCCGAGCGACCAGGATGGCCTGCTGACCGACGCCGTCGAGCGTGCGTGCCAGCGCATGCCGGTCAAGGCCATCTTCACGGTGCCGAATCTGCAGAACCCGACCGTCATCACGATGAGTCTCGAACGCAGGATGGCGCTTGTCGATATCGCGCGCCGCCATGGTGTCGCGATCATCGAAGACGACGTCTACGGGCCGCTCGTGTCGCAGCGGCTGCCGACCATCGCGAGCCTGTGTCCGGAACGGACGTTTCACATTGCGGCGACCTCGAAAATCCTCGCGCCGGGGTTACGGCTCGGTTATCTGCTGAGTCCGCCGGACAGCTCCGCGCTGTGCGCGGAGGCCGTGCGCACGACCGCGTGGATGCCGGCGCCGATGTCGATGCTGATCGCGTCGATCTGGATCGAGGACGGCACCGCCCGCCATATCATGGACGCCCAGCTTGCCGAAATTCGCGCGCGCCGGGATCTGGCGCGCGAACTGCTGCCGCAGGCCTACCTGCGAACCGATCCGGCCTGCATGTTCGTGTGGCTGAAGTTGCCGCCGCCCTGGCGCGCCGACGATTTCGCCGCCAACGCGAAGGCGCGCGGCGTGGTGGTGATGCCGTCGTCGGCGTTTGCGGTAGACCGCTCCGAGATCGAACATGGCGTGCGGATCAACCTCGCCTGCGCGACGAGCCGCGATCAACTGGTGAGTGCGTTACGGTTGTTGACGGGCACGCTAAAAGACCGTCCGAGAGCGCTGTTCGGCACGATCTGAATCTGACTCGTACGCCGCTGCGCTCACTCAGCCGCGGCAGCCTGCACGAGCGAGACAACGGCGTCTATGGGTTTCATCAGATCCGCGGCGAGGCCATGCCGTTCCTGCAGATAGCTTGTCGCGTTATACGAGTACCAGACGCGGCCGTCGCCGTCCTGCCACACCAGCACCTTGAGCGGCAAATCGAGCGCGGCGGTGGGCACAGCCTGCATCAGCGGCGTACCGGCTCGCGGATTGCCGAACACGATCAATTGCGACGGATTCATCGCGAGCCCGGCGCGCTCCGCATCCGCCGCGAAATTGATGCGTGCAAACAGGAGGATGCCCTTGGCTTCGATCAGCGAGGCGAGTCTGTCGGCGGCTTGCTCCACCGTACGATGCGTCGGCACCGTGACGATGCCGTTTTCAGTTGCGGGTATAGACATGGTCGCTCCGAAGATCGCAGAAAGGACGGACGCTATAGCATAGGCCGGATTTCCCGCTCCTCTTCAGCTTTCACGCGCTTCATGCATAGCGCGCCAGAAACATATCCACTGCGGATTCCGCTACGTGCTTCTGTTCGGCCTTGCCAAGCGGTGGCTGCCCCATCGTCACCTGCGGCCAGAAAGCGAACGCTTTCACAAGACTCTGCAACTGCAGCGAAGCGAACACCGGATCCGTGGTCTTGAGACGCCCATCGGCCGCCGCGGCGCGGACCCATACGGTCAGGTCTTCTTCGCGCTCACCCATGCGGGCCACCATGTCGCGTGCGCGCTCCGGCGAATGAATGCCCGCCGCAATCGCCACCCGCGCGAGCGAGAGAAACGCCTCGTTATTCAGCAGGCTGAGCTTTTTCAGCAACAGTTGGAGCAACTGCGGGCGCAACGACTCCGAGGCAGAATAAGCCGGCGCCGCACCGGCGTCGCTCGACTCCCACAGTTGCCGCATGATCGCGGCGAACAGCGCTTCCTTGCTCGGAAAATGGTTGTAGACCGTGCGCTTGGAGACGCCGGCCCGAGCGGCGACGCGGTCCATGCTGGTGGCGTCGAAACCGGCCGCAAGGAATTCCTCGATCGCCGCACTGATGACGGCGGCGCGCTTGCGGTCGGTCAGACGAAGAGGCGTATCGCGGGTATCCATAGCCAAATTTTACACTATGCAGTTTACTTTTTTTCAGGATAAACTACACTGAACAGTCTACTTTCCGCCCACCTTCTGCATCGGGACGCCTTACATGACATCGTTCACCGGATCTATCCGCCGCGCTTTGGGCCTGACAGCAGCCCGTCGCGGGCGTGAGTCGTTCGACTCTTCAGCCCAGCACGACGGGGAACGCTTTCGCAACGTCAAGCCGCGTCCTGTCGAAGGATTCGGCAAGACCTTGAGCATCGCCTGGAACGTGTTGCTCAACAAGCCGGACGGCACGGTGCCGGCGGCCGCGATGCCCGTCGACGCGCTGACTCGCGAACAACTCGATGCGGCGCCGGATCGCAGCCTGTATCGCCTCGGGCATTCGACCATGCTGCTCAAGCTGCGCGGCGAATTCTGGATAACCGATCCGGTCTTCGCCGAACGGGCGTCGCCTTTCCGGCGCTTTGGCCCGAAGCGTTTTCACGCGCCGCCGATCGCACTGGCCGATCTGCCGCCGCTGCGCGGCGTGATTCTCTCGCACGACCACTACGATCACCTGGACCGCGAGACGGTGCTCGCGCTCGCCTCCAAAACCGGCGTGTTCCTGACGCCGCTGGGTGTCGGCGACCGCCTGATCGAGTGGGGCATCGATGCGTCGAAGGTCCGTCAGTTCGACTGGTGGCAAGGCACCGACATCGACGGCCTGACGTTTACCGCAACGCCTGGCCAGCATTTCTCCGGCCGCAGCCTCTTTGACGGCAACAGTACTTTGTGGGCCTCGTGGGTGATCGTCGATGGCGACCTGCGCGTGTTCTTCAGCGGCGACACCGGCTATTTCGATGGTTTCAAAGCCATCGGCGAGCGGCTCGGTCCGTTCGATGTGACGCTGCTCGAAACGGGCGCCTACGACGCGCAATGGCCGTATGTGCACATGCAGCCCGATGAAACCGTGCAGGCTCACGTCGATCTGCGCGGCCGCTGGATGGTGCCGATTCACAACGGCACGTTCGATCTGGCCATGCATCGCTGGCAGGAACCGTTCGAACGCGTGGTAGGACTCGCCATGTCACGCGGGATTCTGCTGGCGACGCCGCGCATGGGAGAACGGCTGGATCTGGGCGCGCCGCATCGCGGTCAGCGCTGGTGGCGCGAGGTTGCGGAGGCTGGCGTGGTGGTGGAAGAACCTAGGACGCTGCGGCGTCTGTTGGGTTGCCGCAATGCCGAGCAGACAAACTCGTCGAGCTAGCCTCTGCGGCGCGATTAACGGTAACGGTCAGCGCTAGCGGTGTTTGGCCCGGGCGCCCTTCTTCGCGCTTCCGGCACGCGGCGCGTCTTTACTCGCTGCAGTGTCGTCACCGTTCAGTTGCTCCATCCACGATAAGGCGTCGACGTACGACAGAAACTGCTGCAGATAACCCGGCGAGAGCTCACGCATTAGCGAAAGCGACCGATGCACGAGGCTGCTCGAATTGAGCGGCCCGGCATTGCCAGGCACCTGCTCCAGCGACTGGCGCAACTGACTCTCGGCGCTGAGCTTCGACCAGATCTCTCTGAAGTAATCGAGCAGATCGAGTTCGGGATACGAATGCAAGCGCGACGTGGGGTCATGCGCCGTCCGCGCATGATTGGCGATATAGGCGGTCAATTCAGCAAGCGCTCCGCGAGCGGACGGCACATTGCCCAACGACGACGCCACGGCCGTAGATCCAGCATCTGTATCACACGACGCGGTGCGTTCAAGATCCTGCGCATACGCCTCGACCAGCACAGAAAGCCTGTCGTCGAGAATACGTCGTGCCTCGCCGTTATGGCCGGCGGCCCGCCGCTCCAGCGCCTCAATGAAACGAAAGCGAACAGGGTTCAGACGATCCGCGCCGCACTCGCGCCAGGCGTCGAGAGTCGCGCGGACTCCGCTTTCCATATCGCTGCCGCTCATCTCGCCGCTGCCGTTACTGTTACCGCTAGTCACCGGATTTCACCGTAGCGCCAGACGACGGCCTCGGAACCGGTGCGATTTCCACGCGCCGATTGCGGGCACGTCCTGCTTCGTCGGCATTCGAACCGACCGGCTGCCCGGAGCCAAATGCGGCCGCAAATACTGAGGATGCCGGAATACCTTCATCGATCAACGCACGCGTCACCGTCAACGCGCGCTGGGCCGAGAGCTCCCAGTTGTCGGCAAAGCCGCGGTTAGCCCCCTTCACCTGACGGTCGTCGGTAAAGCCGCTCACCATCAGGATCTGGTCACTGGCCCGAAGATAGGCAGACAGCGGTCCGGCCAGGCTCTTCAAAACCTCGCGGCCCTCAGGCTGCAACTGATCCGAGTTCAGCGCGAACAACACGCTGCCATTGATGCCGATACGTCCGTTCACCAGCGTGACGCGTCCCGCTGCCAGCGGCCCCGCCAACGCCTGCTCGAGGGTCTTGCGGCGCTGCGTTTCCATCTGCCGCTGCTTGACCTCCTGTTCGAGCCGCGTCGAAAGTTCGAGCTGTACGCCAATCACACACACGAGGATCAGCACGAACGCGCCCAGCAACGCCGACATCAGATCGGCGAAGGCAGGCCATATCGGCGCGATCGCTTCCGCGCCGCCATCGATATCCTCGCTCATGCCGCATCGGCTCCGGCGGAAGCGCGCTGACTCGCGATCGTCTGCAGATCCTCGACGATCTGCTTCTGCGACATCATGCTCAGGTCGATCACTTCGCGAGCCTGCGCCACGTAGTAGGCAAGCTGTTCGTCGCTGCGCGCGAGGGACTTGTCCAGCGCGGTTTCGATGCGCTGCAGATGGGCGACGAGCTTGTCGTTCGACTCGCCGAACATCTGCACGGCCGCCCCGAACGCTTCGCCGAGACTCGCCACTTCGACGGCGCTGCCGGTCACCTGCGCGGCCACAGCGCCGAGCTTGCCGGTTTCAGCTTCGACCTTGTCGGTGAACTGCGTGCCGACGCGATCCAGCAGATCTGCCGAGGTGGACACCAGCGCATCCACGGCCGAGCGCTGTTCCGTGGACGCGTGGTTGACGGCGTCGAGCAGCGTCTCCAGCGTAGCCAACAGACGGCTGCGTTCTTCGAGCATCGCGGTATCGCGGACCATGCTGTCGGAGAGTTTCTGGCGCAATTCGGCGACGACTTCAGCCGCCGCTTTCGGTGCTTCCGAAGCCGCTTGCACGAGCCGCGAAATCTCGGCAATCGTCTCGCTGGCGTGCGCCTGACTCTGAGCGGATATGTCCCGCGCGGTTTGCTCCAACGTTGTGCAGATTTCCTGTTGCCGGTTTGCGGTGCTGGTGCCTGCCTGCTCCCACTCCCTGGCAAGGGACGCCGCCATCGAGCCAAGCACCTGGGTCCACGCCGCCAGACGTTGTTCGTCGCGCGAAGCCAATTCCGTCTGCAAGTTCGCATGCGATTCGCTCACGGCGCGCAGGAGCGTCGCCGAGTGCTGTTCGAAGGTCGCTGCGGCGGCAACCAAAGCCTGCTCGTTGTGGCCCGCCAGCGTCTCGCCCGCGCGCTCTTGCCGCGTCAGAGCTTCGCTCCACGCTTGCGACACGCTGCCTGCCGTGGCATCCATGCGCGTAGATACGCTTTCCAGCAACGCCGCCGAGCGTTGCTCGAACGTCTCGGTGAAGCGCTGCAGCGAAGTATGCAGATTCTCCGCGAGCGCCTCGCTCGAACGTTGCTGTCCTGCCAGCGCCTCGGTCCAGATGCCCGCCACGTTCGTGGTAGCCGCTGCGAAGCCGCTCGACAGCCCATTCAATTGCCGTTCTACGGCCTGCGTCACGGTGTTGTGCAAGCCAGCGGTTTCGCGCGCGAGACCGGCCATCGTCGCTTCCATGACCGGCTGCAGCGCCGCGCTGGCGGCGCGGGCGCTATCGGCGACGCTCGCCCTCATCGACTGCTCCACCGAAGCCGCGAGGCGCGTGTAGGCGGCCGCAGCCTTGCTGTGGAAGGCATCCTGCGTGGCGATCTGCCGTTCGCTCAGGGCGACGCTCTGTTGCTCGATGGTGGCCATCATTGCCTGCAGACGATCGACCAGCGTCGGCATCATCTCAGCCTGCCGCTGCATCAGCTTGAAGGTCTCGTCACGCTGATGGGCCTGCGAGTAGACGCGTAGAGTCGTCGCCGCCTTGAGGTCGAGCAGTTGCGCCGCTTCGACCCGTTCGCGCCGGCACAGCGCGGAGAGCAGCCCAAGCATGGCGGAGGTGGCCACCCCGGCAATGGATGTACCGAACGCGAATCCCAACCCTTTGACCGGTGCGGCGAGCGAGGAGCGGATCGCATCGAGATCCGTCGCGCTCTGCAGCGCCTGGCCGGTGCCCCGCAGGGTCGCTACCATGCCCAGCAGCGTCCCCAGCATGCCCAGCAACACGAGCAGGCCGACCAGATACGGCGTCAACGCCGGTCCCGGCATGGCCACGCGCTCGCCCTCGACGCGCAGACGCACTGCATTGCGCAGGCTCGGATCGATCGGTTCGAGCCAGGCACCCAGACTGGACGGTCGCGCGGACAGCCCTGCGACGGCCCGCGTCAACGTGTTCGTACCCTGACTGTAGCGCCACAACTCAAGCGCGCCAGCGACGTAGCAGGCGCCCACAAGCAACGTCACGGTCAGCGCCAGCGGATTCGAGCCGATGTAGCCAACCCCGATCCAGCACACGGCGGCCAGACCGGCCAGAAAAACAGCGAGATTAATCAGATACTTGGACATAGCGTCCCGGTTACGGGGTGCAAAGGGGTGCGAAGAGCCGCAAGCAGCCCCTCGACCGGTTGAAAACGAACCTCCAGTTCGGCGAGCAACACGCTCTGCATATCCTTGCGGAACACGTTCTGCCATGCACCGGCTTTGACCGCTGAGGCCTCGCCCGCGGCTTCTGCGTCGGCAAGGGAAGCCTGCTCGGCCAGACGCAGGCGGTCGAAATGTCCGGCGAGCATGCCGGGGACAGCCGTCAGCAGATTCCGCTCACGCGGGCTCAGAGCACGCTCCATGACGGCGTCGACGACCGCGAGGCGGGCCATGGCCGGCGTTCTGGCGGCCAGCATGGCCCGCAGCCGGCCGCGCAGGTTGCCGATGTCGGTCTCCATGGTCTGCTGGATCGACTGGTATTGCTGACGAAACACCGCGTAATCGAGCACCGTCCCGGTAGAAGCCGCTTGTGCACGCTCTCTCGGCGAACCGCGCCGGTTGGTGGCAGAGAGCGTGGTCTCGCGGATGATGGTACTCGTCAGCGAAGCGCGCACGCGGGCGCACTCGCTCTCCTCCGCGCTGCCGAACGCCCGCGCACCGGGCGCGACGACCGGCGGGTTGCCGCTCAGCGCGGTGGAAAGCCCAATGGCATCGGTCCAGCCGAGCCATTGGCTGAGCCGGTCCGAGAGCGATTGGCTCGATTCGGCGACCTCGACGTCCGTCAGACGGGCGAGTAAGCGAATAAGTGCCGGACCGCTGGAAGCTGCTGTACGCTGCGAAGCTTGCACCATTCCGTCAGAGGCAAAAAAGGCAGCAGTTTACACTCAGACGGGATGAAGGCGGCCGGATTGCCTCACGGTTAGAGTCGGGCGACGTCGAGGATGGCGTCGGCAAAGGCCTTCGGCGCTTCCTGGGGCAGGTTGTGTCCGATGCCGCCGTCGATGTTCCGGTGTTGATACTTGCCGGTGAACTTCTTCGCGTAGGCGGCCGGTTCGGGATGCGGTGCGCCGTTGGCATCGCCTTCCATGGTGATGGCCGGAACCGAGATGGCCGGCGCTGTCGCGAGACGCGCTTCGAGTGCGTCGTACTGCGGTTCGCCCTGAGCCAGACCAAGACGCCAGCGGTAGTTGTGAATCACCACGGCCACATGGTCCGGATTGTTGAACGACTCAGCCGAGCGGTCGTAAGTCGCATCGTCGAAATTCCATTTAGGCGACGCGAGGCGCCAGATCAGCTTGTTGAAGTCGTGACGGTTCGCTTCATAACCCGCCTGGCCACGCTCCGTGGCGAAATAGAATTGATACCACCACTGCAGCTCCGCCTTCGGTGGCAGGGGTGCCTTGCCCGCTGCCTGATTGCCGATCAGATAGCCGCTCACAGATACAATCGCCTTGACGCGTTGCGGCCACAGCGCGGCGATGATATCGACTGTGCGTGCGCCCCAATCGAAGCCGCCCAGAATTGCCTTGTCGATCTTCAAGGCGTCCATCAGCGCAATGATGTCCACGGCGACCACAGACTGTTGCCCGTTGCGCGGCGTATCCGCAGAGAGGAAGCGCGTCGAACCATAGCCACGCAGATACGGCACAATGACGCGATAGCCCGCGGCGGCAAGTATCGGCGTCACCTCGGCGAAGCTGTAGATATCGTACGGCCATCCGTGCAGCAGAATGACGACAGGGCCGTTCTGCGGGCCCGCTTCTGCATACCCAATGCTCAGTGTCCCGGCGTTGATCTGGCGAAGGTTGTCGAACGAAGCAACGCGCGTTGCGCCCGGTGTATTCGCCGACGTGCTGTTCGATTGTGCTTTGGCGAGTCCGCTCAGGCCCAACTCCAGCAGGCTGATCCCAGCCACGGTCGTCCCCAGCAGAAGACGACGTCGATTATTGATCTGTTCCGGCATCACTGATTCTCCTCAAAGAATGGTCACAGGTGGTTCGCATACACGCCCTTTAGGACGTCTGATTTGCGCAGCCAGAGCGTCTGGCGTGGAAGTATTAAAGCCCGTGGACGTATCTGGCTTGTGTCCTGGAGTAGCGCCAGTGCAAGCGTTTGTATTTATCGAGGATGGAGATACATTGCGATACAAAACGACGGAGGCGGCAGGTTCAACCGCCGCCTCCGTCCGGAAACGCTAGCGAACGCTCTTCAATACGAGCCTGGCTTCCAGACCGCCTTCCGGACGGTTCTGCAATGAGAGCGATGCGTCCATCGCCAAAGCGAGTTGACGAGCAATAGCGAGGCCGAGTCCCGTACCCCCCGTGCCGCGGTTGCGCGATCCTTCCAGCCGATAGAACGGCTCGAACACCGCGTCCAGCGATTCGGCCGGAATACCCGGCCCGCGATCGAGCACGGAGATTGTCACTTGCCCGTCCTGCGAAGCGGCCAATCTGATTTCAGCCGAGCCGCCGAACTTCAGCGCGTTGTCAACCAGATTGCCCACGATCCGGCGCAACGCCTGGGGGCGCGTCACTAACGCGGTGGAGATTTGCCCATGCAGCGACACGTCCTTGCCGGCATCCACGTAGTCGAGCACAAGGCTGTCGAATAGTGCATCCGGATCGATCCGCAACGGCGCCTCGGTGGCACCGTGCATGGTGCGCGCATACGTGACACCTTCCTTGACCATCGTTTCCATTTCCCGCAGGTCCTGCTGCAGTTTTACACCCTCGGCACTGTCGTCCATCACATCGAGGCGCAAACGCATGCGCGTGATCGGTGTTTGTAAGTCATGCGAAATTGCCGCGAGGATCTGCAGGCGCTCGGTCATGTACATCTTTATACGGTCCTGCATGGCATTGAATGCCCGCGCTGCGCGTGCCACTTCGTCCGGTCCGTCTTCGGGTAGACGCTCCGCTTTGAGATCGGGGCCGAGCGTATCGGCCGCCCGCGCCAACTGGCTCAATGGGCGCGTCGCGATGCGTACGGCCAGCCAGCAGCATGCGGCCAGCACCACCAGCTGCAGCACCAGCACCCACGACAACCACGGTGACAGCGGCGCACTGGGCATGGGGTGATAGTCGATCGTCAGCGGCGTGCCGTCACTCAGTTGCAGATGAACCTGCAGACGATCTGGGTCGCCCGGTACGGCGTTGGCCGTGAGCGGATAGCGCTTGCCGATGCCATCCGCGATGGATTGCGCCACCTTCGCCGAGAGCGCCGCGTCAGGAGGCGTACCGCTTACGCCCGGCCCTAGCGCGAAGGTATAGGTGCGCCGCGCCAGCCGCGGCAGCCATTCGGCACGCTCGCTGGGCGGCAGATGATCGAGCAACGCAACCGAGCTCGTAACCTCGCGCTCGATGTAACCCATCATCACGTTGGTCATGGTCTGGTCCCGCTCCGTCCTGGTGAGCCAGACCGACAGCGTTTGCACCAGCGCAAGGCTGACAAACAGAATCAGCGCGAGCCGGGCGAACAGCGTGCGCGGCGGCCATCGCAGCAAGGCATTGCGTTTCATTGATCGCCTTCGACCATGGTCACGGCAGCAGAGAACACGTAGCCCTCGCTACGCAGCGTCTTGATGTAGCGCGGTTCGCGTGCGGTGTCCTGCAGGCGCTGCCGCAAACGGCTCACCAGCAGATCGATCGAGCGGTCGAACGCGTCGGCCTGACGGCCCTGGGTCAGATTGAGCAACTGGTCTCGCGTCAGCACGCGTTGCGGGTGATCGAGAAATACGCGCAGCAGGCGGTACTCCGCGCCACTCAGGGCCACCATGGTGCCCTCGGCGTCGAGCAGATGACGCGCGACAGTGTCGAGCCGCCAGTCGCCAAAGCTGATCATCGGCGAGGTTTCCGTCACCTGCATGCCGGGCGGCAGCATCCTCGCGCGGCGCAAGACCGAGCGGATGCGCGCCAGCAGTTCGCGCACGGCAAACGGCTTGGACAGGTAATCGTCGGCGCCCATTTCCAGCCCGACAATGCGATCCGTCTCTTCGCTGCGGGCGGTCAGCATCAAAACCGGCACCGCGCGAAACTTGCCCGCACGCAATTCGCGGCACAGGACGAGACCATCCTCTCCGGGCATCATCAGGTCGAGCACGATCAGATCAGGCGCACCCTGCTCCAGCACGGCGCGCATCTGGCGACCGTTAGCGGCCAGCGATACGCGCATGCCGTTCTTCTCGAGATAGGTCGCAATGAGTTCGCGGATGCCGCGATCGTCATCGACGATCAGGATGTGGTCGGTGTTTTCCATCAATGGCTCAATCCTTCCGACGATTGACGCGCACACGGTTCACGTTGACCAGCAAACACTGCACGGGGTGCGCCATCTCCGCTGCAAGTCCGCCCGCCAGGAAGGCGAGAATTGCCATCAGCCGCCTCATACGTCCTCCGCGACTGACTGGTTCGCGCCATTGGCCACGCTGACCTCCAGCGTATACGGGTCGATGCCTTCAAGGCAATCGACGGGCAGTTGGGCACTCATGGGATTCTCCACCATAGGAATGGCTGCTTTATAGCCTGGTACCGGCGAGGCTTTGTATCCCAATGTATCTGGGCATTCCCGCGACACAAAACATTGCACTGCAGCCACCGCGGCGACACAAGCCAGATACGAACGGGCGTTCCAATACAGCCATCCCGTTCAACGAAAGGCCCCTGACATGTTCTCCAACTTCAAATCCGTCGCCGCCACGATCCTGTTTGCCGCCACCGTGGCTGGCGGTGCCGCTGCCATTACCGCTCTCGCGGCGAGTCCGGCCGCGGCCCCGGCTGCCACCCTTCCCGGCAAAAACAATACCGCTCCGGATTTCACCGGTATCGACAACTGGATCAATAGCAGCCCGCTGACTATGCAGCAGTTGCGCGGCAAGGTGGTGCTGGTCGACTTCTGGACCTACACCTGCATCAACTGTATCGACGTGCTGCCTCACGTGAAGGCCTGGAATCAGCAGTTCAGCAATCAGGGGCTGGTGGTAGTGGGCGTCCACACCCCCGAGTATCCGTTCGAACGCAACACGGACAACGTCAAGGAAGCGATCAAGCGCCTCGGCATCACCTACCCCGTCGCGCAGGACAACCACTATGCGACGTGGAACGCCTACGACAACGAGTATTGGCCGGCGTTCTACCTGGTCGACAAGAAGGGACGCGTCGTCTACACGCATTTCGGTGAAGGTGCTTATGACCAGACCGAAGCGAAGATCAAATCCTTGCTGGCGGAAAACCCGTGATTCGTATCGCCATGCATCTGGGCATCGAGGTGATACACGACATTGCAATTCGCCGCTTTCCCGACACAAGCCCGATACGTCTGCGGGTTCAAATGCATCAACGCCGGCAACGACCGCCGCTCAACCGACGGTCGCCGCACAACCGCAGCAATGGAGTCCGAATCAAATCAACGTGACGCCGAAGACGCGTGCCGAAGTTCGTCATGAACTGGCTCAGGCCGAGCACGATGGCGAGATCGCCCGTCTGAACAAGTTGTATCAGGGTGGTTGATCGGCCTGCGCCACGGCTAGTCTCCGAAGAAGTCGTTAAGCAGGCGGTTCACCTCCGATGCAGCCTCCATCTGCACCATGTGCCCCTTCCCTTCAACGACATGCACAGAGACATCTCCTGCCAGTCCTTGCGCGTGACTGGCGGGAATGATCTGATCCTGCGCGCCCCAGATCACCAGCGTGCGCGGTGCGAGCGTTGCGAGGCGATCGCGATAGAGCTTGCGCTGCACGTTGCCTTCGAAGGCCGACGAGGCGATCTTCTGCAAAGCCTCGTTCACCCCCTCCAGACGCTTGTACTTGACGATGTCTTCGACCAGTTGACGGGTCACCAGCGAAGGATCCGCAAACAGCTTCGTCAGATGCGGTTTTATCGTATTGCGGCTGCTGCCAGTCACAAAGCCGTCGATATACTCGCGATTGATCTCCTTGCCGAGACCTGCGCCCGCGATCAACGACAACGAAGCAACCCGCTGCGGCGCCTTATCGGCGACCGTCATCGCGACGAGACTGCCCATCGAATGTCCGACCAGATGCGCGCGCCCGATACCGCGATCGTCGAGAAACGCGATTACGCTCGCCGCCAGTTCGTCCGCGTCGCCTGCCTCGACCGCCTTGCCTGACTCGCCATGCCCCGGCAGATCAAGCGCCCATACCGCGCGATGAGCGGCAAGATCGGCGTGATTGAAGAGCCAGTTATTCAGGTCACCCCCGAAACCGTGGATCAGGACCACAGGCGTGCCGCCCTCGCCGATCTTCAGATAGCGGATGGTGCGCCCGCCGATCTGCGCCTTCTCGGGTTGCGGCCCCGCGTCGGCGGTATCGGCGCTGGCCGGCACGAAGTCGCGCTGGAATGCTTCGACTGCCTGATCGATTTCCGCCTCCGTGGTCGCTTCGTCGGACACCACCGCCAGCAGTGCGCCCACCGGCAACGTATCGCCCTCCTGTGCGATCTGACGACGCAGGATGCCATCGAAAGCGCACTCGACGCCGGACGCGATCTTGTCCGTTTCGACGTCGAGCACTTCATCGCCTTTGCCGACCTTTTCGCCCAGCGCCTTGAGCCATCCGTTGACCTGCCCCTGCTCCATCGAGAGGCCCCACTTGGGCATCGTAATCATGTGAACCGGCATTGCTAGCTCCTCACTTTCCGCACCGCAGCGGCGATTTTTTCAGCCGACGGGATGTACATGTCTTCGAGCACTCCGGCAAAAGGCGCCGGCGTGTGCGGCGCCGTGACGAGTTCGATCGGCGCCTTCAGCGAGTGAAACGCGCGTTGCGCGACCAGCGCGGCGATATCCGTTGCCATCGAGCAGCGCGGATTGGCTTCGTCGACCACCACCACGCGTCCAGTACGTTCGGCGCTCTCGAGGATCGTTTCTTCGTCGAGCGGCGAGGTGGTGCGCAAATCGATGACTTCCACCTGGATGCCTTCCTTGGCGAGTTTCTCTGCGGCCTCGGTCGCGAAGTGCACCATGCGTCCATAGGTCACGATGGTGACGTCGTCGCCTTCGCGCACCACGTTCGCTTCGCCGAACGGAATCGCATACGACTCTTCGGGCACATCGCCTTCACGGCTGTAGAGCAGCTTGTGCTCACAGAAAATCACCGGGTCGTTATCGCGGATCGCCTGGATCAGCAGGCCCTTTGCGTCATACGGTGTGGACGGACACACCACTTTCAGCCCGGGAATGTGAGTGAATAGCGAGGTCAACATCTGCGAATGCTGGGCCGCTGCCCGCAAACCGGCGCCCTGCATCGCGCGGATCACTACCGGCGTTACCGCTTTTCCGCCGAACATATAGCGAAACTTGGCGGCCTGATTGAAGATCTGATCGAAGCACACGCCCATGAAGTCGATAAACATCAACTCCGCGACCGGACGCATTCCACAAGCGGCCGCGCCCACTGCCGCGCCGATATAACCGCCTTCCGAGAGCGGCGTATCGAGCACGCGCCCCGGATATTTGTGAAAGAGCCCCTTCGTTACACCGAGCACGCCGCCCCATGCGTCCTGCTCGCCGGGCGAACCTGCGCCGCCCGCGTTGTCCTCACCCATCACGATGACGCTTTCGTCGCGCGCCATCTCCTGACTCAGCGCTTCGTTGATCGCCTGAGAAAATGTGATCTTCCGTGCCATTTCCGCCTCCAATGCCAATGGTTAGATATGCTTTGCGTTTACGGATAAGACACGTAGACATCAGTCAACAGATCCTCGGCGGTCGGCAAAGGCGCCGCCTTGGCCTCTTTCACCGCATCGTCGATCAGTTGCCTGACCTTGGCATCGACACCACGCAACTCATTGGAAGTAAGCATTTCCGCGCGTACAACACGCTCTTCGAAGCGCTTCAGGCAATCCTTCTCGTCACGCAGCTTCTGCACCTCACCCGGCGCACGATAGGTTTGCGCATCGCCTTCGAAATGGCCGAAATAGCGCGAGAACTTCACTTCGACGAGCGTCGGGCCGCCGCCATTGCGGGCACGCTCGATGGCTTCGCCCAGCGCCTCATGCACCGCGAAGAAATCGAAACCATCGACGATCACGCCCGGCATGCCGAAGCCGCTCGCCCGGTCGGCAATGTTGTCGGTAGCCACCGACCACGTCGACGAGGTCGCCTCGGCATAGCCGTTGTTTTCCGCCACGAAGATGGCCGGCAAGCGCCACACCGAAGCGAGATTCATCGATTCGAAGATCACCCCCTGATTCGACGCACCGTCGCCGAAGAAGCACACGCCGACGCCGCCGGTTTTCTTGTACTTGGCAGCGAGCGCCGCGCCGCAGATCAGCGGGCCGCCCGCACCGACGATGCCATTCGCGCCGAGCATCCCCTTCGACAGATCGGCGATATGCATCGAGCCGCCCTTGCCATGGCATACCCCTGTCTGACGACCGTAAATTTCGGCCATCATGCCGCGCACGTCGACGCCCTTGGCGATGCAATGGCCGTGACCGCGGTGCGTGGTGGCCACATAGTCCGCAATATCCAGATGCATCATCGTGCCCACCGCCGACGCTTCCTCGCCGGCATACAGGTGCACAAAGCCGGGAATCTCGCCGGTGGCGAATTCGACGTGCAGCCGCTCTTCGAATTCGCGGATCGTGCGCATCAACCGGTACGCCTCCAGTAGCTTTTCCTTGCTCAACTGACTCGAAACCGACATGGCGTGTCTCCTTGGAATGAATCAAATGCACTGCTACCTAAACAAGCGTCGCGCACGGCAGTTTGGAGCCACGGCTGACGCTGACTCAAATACGCTCTGCTAAGCGCCTGCGCCGGCCGCCGTCTGCATGACAGCGCCAGCCCTATAAGCCGCCTCGCGCATGAGCTGATGCGAAGCGCAATAGCGCAAGGTGCGCTCGACATCCACCGTGAGCGGGCCGTCCCAATCGAGCGAAATCTCATAGCGGTCGTCGCGCTCGAGCTCGAGCTCACGCTCACCGTCGAAGGCGAGCGTGCCGTGCCCGGTATTCAGCGGCGTCCACACGCCGGCCTCAAAGCGTTCGCAGGTGCGCAACGTCACCTGCTCGACGCGGCCGGGCGCGATCGGCGCGACGAGCGGCACACCCGGTTCGCCGTTGCGCCCAAAACACAAATGCAAGCCGTGCGGTGCGCTGCGTTCCACCGGAGCCCATGCGCCGCCAATCGACGACAGTCCGATGCCGTCGGGAGCCGCAAACGTCAAAAACAGCGTTTCGATATCCGCTGGTTCCGATACGGCCCGCGCGCCAACGAAGCGTTGACGGCTGACACACACGTCGACCAGCGCAATCTCTTCGCGGCCGCGATTTGGCCCTGCCACGCAGCGGACCACGAGGCGTTTGTTGCGCCTCAACGCGACCTCGGCCGGCACCGCGCCGGACGCGACGAGCGCGCCCGCGAGGCCGGCGACGGTTGCCTCGCGCATCTCAGGGAATGCGTTATTGGTGCCGGTGGAGAGCGTCAGCAAGGGCACTTGCGCGCAATGCGCGGCCACTGCGCGATGCGTGCCGTCGCCGCCCAGCACCGCGATCAGCCCAACTTCTGCGCGCACCATCGCAGCGACGCCGGCATGGGTGTCCGCCACGCTATCGGCAATCGGTTGTTCGAGGAATTCGACTTGAGGCCAACGCTGTGGGCCGGCGAGCGCCGTATGGGTATCGATTGCGCGCAGCAGGAGCGCCGCGACGCCGGTGCGATCACGCAAGGTCAGCACGCGCTCGACACCGACCACGCCGAGTCCCGCGAGCAGCCGCACGACCATGTTGGCCTTTTCCGATGTCGGGAACACCGACGCGTGGCTGGTGAGCCGGCGAATATCGCGTCCCGATGCGGGGTTCGCGATCACGCCGACCGTAATGGGCGATGGCACTGTCTTGTCTCCGGTCTTTTTTTGTGAAGCGCTGCCGACTGCTGCGCTTTCATGCATGACAAAGACACTGCAAAGGATGTGCCAAAAAACCCAAGCGGCACCGCATGACAACGAAAACCGCTTGTTTAAAGGGGTTTCCGTGGGCGACGCACTCGCTGGTCATGCGGAACGAACAGCATCAGATAGCCATTGAGACGTCTCAAGCCCTCGACTCGTACGCTCGCAGGCGTCTCACCGGGCCACGCAAAGATCACGGCAAGCCCCACCGCATAAGCATCAACGCGACAACCCCGCAGTCTCACGACCCGCTTGAGACAATCGTCTCAACCGTCTCGCATGCTGCATTGCAGTGTGATTGCGCACGTCAGATGTGCTACAAAAACAGCCTGCACTCACCGCGTGACTCGACGGGAGCCGGCCATGCCCTATGTCTCTCAAACCCAGCACGTCGACCGGGTGCGCGGCGCCATCGAGGGACGGCTGCCTGCGCCCGCTGGTTCGCCGCGTCTCGTGTCGTCATGGCAGCGCTCGTTCGAGGAATACCGGCTCGATCCGAGCTCCGTGATCGGACCGCGTGTGCTCACCTCCAATGAACTGCGCGAAGTGCGAAGCAAGGAAGAGGCCTTTCTGCGCGCATCGGGCCAGTGTCTGGCGCGCCTGCACGAGATGATTCGCGTGGCCGACTATTGCGTGATGCTGACCGATGCACATGGCGTCACGATCGACTACCGGATCGACCGCGACCGCCGCAACGACTTCAAACGCGCGGGGCTGTTCATCGGTTCATGCTGGTCGGAGCGCGAAGAAGGCACCTGCGGTGTGGCAAACGTCCTGACCGATCTGGCGCCGATCACCGTCCACAAGACCGATCACTTCCGCGCAGCGTTCACCACGCTGACCTGCAGCGCGGCCCCGATCTTTGCACCGAACGGGGAGATGATCGGCGTGCTCGACGCGTCGGCGGTGCAGTCGCCGGATAATCGCGATAGCCAGCGCCTCGTGCTGCAACTGGTGCGGCAAAGTGCGGTGCTCATCGAAGATGGCTATTTTCTCAATCAGACGGCACAGCACTGGGTTCTCTTCGGCCACGCGAGCCGCAACTTCGTCGAAGCGCAACCCGAAGTGCTGATCGCACTCGACGAAGGCGGCAACGTGGTCGCCGCGAATCGCAAAGCGCACGAATGCGTCCCAGGACTCAAGGAACCGCGTCACATCGACGAAGTCGTCGATGTGTCAGCCGAGCATCTGCATGACGCCGCGCGCAGCGATGCGATTGTCGGACTACGGGTGCGAGCCACCGGCATGATGCTGTATGCACGAATCCGCGCACCGCTTAGGCGCTCCGCACGCCACAGCAGCAGCAGCAGCAGCAGCAGCAACAGCAGCAACAGCAGCGGCAACGGCGGCAATCTCACGGCGGCAAGCACGGCGCGCGAAGCGCAGGCGGACAGCAACCTCGGTTCCCTCGCTCGCTTCCTGCATAGCGCGGATCGCCGTATCGCACAGAACGCGCAGGTAGCGTTGCGCGTTGCCGGCAAACGGCTACCGCTTCTCGTGCTTGGTGAGACCGGCGTCGGCAAGGAAGTATTCGCGCGTGCCGTGCACGACGCTAGCGAGCGTCGCACCCGCCCCTTTGTTGCGGTCAATTGCAGCGCGATTCCCGAAGCGCTGATCGAAAGCGAGTTGTTCGGCTATGCGCCCGGCGCCTTTACCGGCGCTCGCAGCCGTGGCGCAACCGGCAAGATCGCGCAGGCCCACACGGGCACGCTGTTTCTCGATGAGATCGGCGACATGCCGCTGAATCTGCAAACGCGTCTGTTGCGCGTGCTCGCCGAAGGCGAAGTGATACCGCTCGGCGGCGATGCACCGCAACAGGTGGATATCGACGTGATCTGCGCCACCCATCGCGATCTCGCGCAGATGGTGATGGAAGGGCTCTTCCGCGAGGACCTGTACTACCGGCTGACCGGCGCGACGCTAAGCATGCCGCCATTACGAGAACGCGCGGACATCCGCGATGTGATCGATGCGGTTTTCGACGAGGAAGCGCGCACGGCCGGCCATGTGCTGACGCTCGATGCGCAGCTCGCAGCGCATCTGTGCACGTATGCGTGGCCTGGCAACATCCGCCAGTTACGCAACGTGCTGCGCTACGCGTGCGCGATGTGCGAGTCGACGCGTGTGGAGATGCGGCATGTGCCGCCGGATATCGCGGCGCTGCTCGCGCCTGACGGCGATGGCCGGCGTGCGCAGGAAGCCAGTGGATGCGATGAACACGACGAACGCACCCGGATCATCGAAGCGCTCACGCGTCACCAATGGCGGCCCAATGCAGCCGCGGTCGCGCTCGGCATCTCGCGAGCGACCTTGTACCGGCGCATTGCCCGCCTGAAAATCTCCGGCCCGCATCGCGTGTGAGATGCCGCGGCCCGGCGGCTCAGCGGTACAGTCAGGCGGCTCCGCTCAAGCAGCGGGCAGCTTCCAGCCTTGCCGCACGAAGTGGCAGGTATATCCGTTGGGAATCCGCTCCAGATAATCCTGATGCTCCGGCTCCGCCTCCCAGAACGGACCTGCGGGCGCGATCTCGGTGACGACCTTGCCGGGCCACAGATCCGATGCGTCGACGTCTGCCACAGTCTTCAGGGCCACCTGCTTCTGCTCATCGCTGAGATAGAAGATGGCTGAGCGGTAGCTCAGCCCAATGTCGTTGCCCTGGCGGTTCTTCGTGGTCGGATCGTGGATCTGAAAGAAGAATTCGAGGATCTGGCGATAGCTGATCTTGCCCGGATCGAACACGATCTCGATGGCCTCGGCGTGCGTGCCGTGGTTGCGGTAGGTGGCGTTGGGTACGTCGCCGCCCGTGTAGCCCACACGCGTGGACAGTACGCCGGGGTAGCGGCGCAGCAGGTCCTGCATGCCCCAGAAGCACCCGCCAGCCAGGAGGGCGGTTTCGGTTTGCGTCGTCATATCGATTCTCTCCATGAGTGCGGTGACTTCACTGAGTCCGTCACTCGTCAATGAACAAGTTAGCGTGTTGGGGTTTGCCGCCGGGAGCTGCGGTTCGCATCAGGCAGGCATCGGAAGCAGCATGCCAGAAGTCGACCATTTCCGTCGACTCACAGGTCAGGCCGGTCGTGTCGCGATTGGCATCGACACGCCTGCCGGCGAATTCGGAAACTCCCGTGGTCTACGAACCCACAGGAATGCGGACGGAAAACCGGGTCCCAAACTCCACGGTAGACTGCACTTCCAGGGCTCCCGCGTGGGCACTCACGATCTGCTTGCAGATATAAAGGCCGAGGCCAAGGCCGCCTCCGGGCGCACTGGACGCTGGACGCCAGTACGGCTCGAAGACACGCGACAGCGTTTCCGGCGCGATCAGGTCGCCGCCATTGGCGACGGAAAGCACCAGTTCACCGGCATCGATCGATCCTTCTATCACGATGGGCGCATCCGGCGCGCCGTGGCTGATGGCATTGCCCAGAAGATTGGACAGCAACTGCTGCATACGCGCCAGATCGCAACGAACGGGAGCGGCAATGGCCAGATGACACAACACTTCGCGCGACGGGTTCGCTTCGCACAGTTCGTCGACGACGGCACGCAGGTGCTGCCCCAGGTCATCTACCGGCTGGAGAGAAACCGTGATTCCCGAGCCCAGACGACCGCGTGCGAAGTCCATCACATCGTCGATCAGCCGCGCCATGCGCGACGCGGTGGTTTTCAGACGCTTGCCGATATTTGCAATCTCGGGGTCCTGGACGCGGCGGCTCAAAAGCTCCGCGGTCGCTCCCACTGCAGCAAGCGGATTGCGCAAGTCATGCCCCAGCACCGCAATAAACTGCTCGCGCAGGGTCGCCGTCTCGCGTTCGTTCGACAGCAGCGCCTCGGTCGACCATTGGCGTTTCTCGCTGTCCAGTTGCATCCCGATCAGCGTCGCAAACACCTCGAACATGCGAACAATGCGCGGTTCCGAAACCTTCGCCGGGCGCGCATCGATCGCGCACAGGTTGCCGAAGTATTCGCCGCCCGGCAGGATGATCGGCACCGAGATGTAGCTTTCCAGACCGTAGATTGCAGGCGTGTGATGCCCGCAATAGGTCGCGTCCTGACTGAACTGGTCGATCACGATGGCGGTTCTCGCGGCGCGCGATTCGAAGCACAGCGTAGTGTGCAAGTCCAGCTGCCCGCCAGGTTGCAGGCCGAAGTCGACGGTATCGCGCACCGCACAGGCTGTCCAGGTCGCGTCGGTGACGCGTGCAACGGCCGCGAAACCCATGCCGGTTTCGTCGCAAATCATCTGAAGCATGGACGGTACGGCACCAATGCGCGCGACTGCGCCTATGTCGCGCGCGAGGGACTCCCGCGAGTCAATCGAGCTTGGTAAGTTGTTCACGTGTGGGATGTTGGCCGTCCGGATGGGTTTTATTTTGCCCTATTCCGGATCGGACTGGGGCCGCGAACAACCGGCGTTGCCCGCGGCAGGCGGATGCGCTGGGGGCGATCGCTTACCGTCAGGCTAACAGACCGCCGTCACCCGGCGTCACGAATGCTCGAAATAGCCGGGCTGGTCGATGTCGCCCAGAAGGTCCGGCCCGACTGCGTGCCAGTCCAGCGTTGCCTGAGTGCGGTGGCTCGAGGTCGGCGCATCCATTGCCGCGAACATCCCAAACCAGCCGAAATGCTCGTTCATTGCCTCTGGACGCTTGCTGACGACCGGCAGGTTCAGACGACGGCCGATCACGCTGGCGATCTCCCTGAACGGCACGCCCTGATCGGTAACCGCGTGGTATCGCGCGCCGGCCTCGCCTTTCTCAACCGCAAGCCGGTAAAGACGGGCCGCATCGCGACGATGAACGCCAGGCCAGCGGTTGAGTCCTTCGCCCACGTAGGCCGACACCCCTTTCTCGCGCGCGATAGCGATCACCCTCGGAATAAAGCCGTGGTCGCCGACGCCATGCACCGAGGGCGCAAGGCGCACGGTGCAGACATTGATGCCGCGCGCGAACAGCGAGGCCGCCACCTGCTCCGGCGCACGCGGGAAGGCGGGATCGAAAGGCCGGACGTCTTCTTCGGTCGCGAGGCGCCCCGGTGCCAGCAGCGCGACCCCGGAGGTGACGATCAGTTGCCGGTCGGAGCCTTCGAGCGCGTCGCCGAGCGCCTCGAGCGCACGCCGTTCCGTCTCGCAGTTCTCGGCAAACTTAGTGAAGTCATGATTGAAGGCGGTGTGAATCACGCTGTCCGCGGCGAGTGCGCCGCGCTGCAGGCCGTCCAGCTCTTCGAGCGAGCCGCGCTGTACTTCGGCGCCTGCCGCGACAAGCGCCGCGGCTCCGGCGTCCGAGCGCGCGAGACCGAGCACCTCGTGCCCCGCCTCGATCAATTCCTTGACGACCGCAGAGCCGACAAAACCCGTTGCGCCGGTCACAAAAACTTTCATGGAAACTCTCCTGAGCCAAAGTGGACAGGAGAGATTCTTGGCGCGTACCCTATCAGGGTAAAGTAGTGACGTTATACAGGTATATCGACTAACAGCGTGAGGGTAAGCATGCCGGCCGCGAATGAAAATCCGCTGGGTACCTATTTGAGGGATCGCCGTACGAAACTGGATCCCGCCACCTTCGGCATTGCGTTGACCCGCCGGCGCACACCGGGGTTGCGGCGCGAAGAAGTCGCGCAGCGGGCCAACGTCAGTGCGACCTGGTACACCTGGCTCGAACAGGGCCGGGGCGGAGCGCCCTCCGCTGAAGTGCTGGAACGCATCGCGCGGGCGCTGCTGCTGACCGATGTCGAGCGCGAACATCTGTTTCTACTCGGCCTGGGCCGCCCGCCGGAGGTCCGCTATCAGACAAGCGGTGGGGTGACACCGCGCTTGCAGCACGTGCTCGATGCGCTGGAGCCAAGCCCCGCCCTGATCCGCACTGCTACATGGGACGTCGTCGCGTGGAACCACGCCGCCGCTGCGACGCTCGTCGACTACGGCGCGCTGCCGCCGGAGCAACGCAATATCCTGCGCAGTGTTTTCTGCGACCCCCGCGTGCGCGCCGCGCAAACCGATTGGGAAACCACCGCGCGCTTCGTCGTAGGCGCATTCCGGGTGGATGCCGCGCGCGCCGGAGCCACCAGTCAGGTCGCCGCGCTAGTGGAGGAACTTTGCCAGGTCAGCCCAGAATTCGCCGCGATGTGGCGCGACCATGACGTGCGCGCACACGGCGAGGGGGTCAAGCATTTGCGGCATCCGATCGCCGGTATGATCGCGTTCGAATACTCAGCGTTTGCCGTCGACGGTCGACCGGATCTTCATATGGTGGTCTACAACCCGGCAACGCCACACGATGCGGACCTGGTAAAGTCGTTGATCGAGTCGCGTGCCGTCACGGCTTAGTGACAGCACGACAGCACGGGCACGCTGACGTAACGGTGATTCGGGCGTACCGTGCCCTCACCGTACCCAGGCCGCGCCACCAGGCCAGCCGCTTTTGCCATATCGCTCCACCGCGTCCCGAACCACCCGCGCCTCCACTTCTCCCTCATCGGCCAGCGTCTTCAACGCAGCAATCGCGATCGAAGCCCGATCCACTTCGAAGAACTCCCGCAGCGCGGCGCGAGTATCGCTGCGGCCGAACCCGTCGGTCCCAAGCGTCACATACCGGCGCGGCACATACGCCCGAATCAGTTCCGGCACTGCACGCACATAGTCCGTCGCGGCAATTACAGGTCCTTGCGAGGCGCCAAGCGCCGAGCTCACATAAGGCTGAATCTCCACGCCGCCCAGTCTGGAAGACCGCTCGGCCGCCATGCCGTCGCGCTGTAACTCGGTGAAACTGGTCACGCTCCACACGGCGGCGTCGATGCCCCAATCGTCCTTGAGCATCGTCTGCGCGGCGATCACTTCGCCGAGAATCGCCCCCGCACCAAGCAACTGCACACGCGCTTTTGCAGTCGACTCGGTAGGCAGCTGGTAAATCCCCTTGAGGATTCCGTCGCGCACCGTTTGCAAATCGCCCTCGGGTACCGAAGGCTGCGCGTAGTTCTCGTTCATCACCGTGACGTAATAGAACACGTCGCGCTGCTGCTCGACCATCTCGCGCATGCCCTCATCGACGATCGCCGCTACCTCGTACGCGAACGCAGGATCGTAGGCACGGCAATTCGGAATCGTCGATGCCGCGAGGTGGCTGGTGCCGTCCTGATGCTGCAAGCCCTCACCACCGAGCGTCGTTTTGCCCGAGGTGGCGCCGATCAGAAACCCGCGCGCACGCTGATCCGCCGCTGCCCAGATAATGTCGCCAATCCGCTGAAAGCCGAACATCGAGTAGTAGATGTAGAAGGGCAGCATCGGCAGATCATGCACGCTGTACGACGTGGCCGCCGCAATCCATGACGACACCGCGCCCGCCTCCGAAATCCCCTCCTCGAGAATCTGTCCTTTGGTATCCTCACGGTAATACAGCATGGAACCGAGGTCCTCCGGCTCATACAACTGCCCGAGCGGCGAATAGATTCCAACCTGGCGAAACATGTTCGCCATCCCAAACGTGCGCGCTTCGTCGGCCACGATCGGCACCACTCGCTGACCGATCTCGCCATCCTTCAACAGCGCGGTCAGCATCCGTACAAGCGCCATCGTCGTGGACATCTCGCGCCCGTTCGCATCCAGCGCGAATTGCCCCCAGGTCTGGATCGAAGGGACGGTCAGCCCCTTCGATGCCACTCTCCGCCTTCTGGGCAGATAGCCCCCCAGGGCAGTCCGGCGTGCATGCAGGTATTGCATTTCCGGGCTGTCTTCCGCTGGTTTGTAAAACTTGACCTGCTCGACGTCTTCGTCCGGAATCGGCAAGCGGAAGCGGTCGCGGAATGCCTTCAGGTCGTCGAAATCGAGCTTCTTTTGCTGGTGGGTCGTCATCCTGCCCTGCCCGGACGTGCCCATGCCGAAGCCCTTCATCGTCTTCGCAAGGATCACCGTAGGCTGGCCGCGGTGGGCCAAAGCCTTCGCGTAGGCTGCGTGCAGTTTGCGCACGTCGTGACCGCCGCGGCGCAAGCGGTCGATTTCCTGATCGCTCAGCTGCGCAGCGAGCGCCGCGAGTTCGGGATTCTGGCCGAAGAAACGTTCTCGGTTATACGCACCGTCATTCGCCGAAAAGGTCTGGAACTGGCCGTCCACGGTGTGAGCGAAGGCACGCGCGAGAGCGCCGGTACGATCGCGCGCAAACAACGCGTCCCAGTCCGAACCCCACACCACCTTGATCACGTTCCAGCCGGCGCCGCTGAAGTGCGCTTCGAGCTCGTCGATGATGCGGCCGTTGCTGCGCACCGGGCCGTCGAGCCGCTGCAGGTTGCAGTTGATCACGAAGATCAGGTTGTCGAGCCTTTCGCGCGCCGCCAGCGACAACGCGCCGATCGATTCCGGCTCGTCCATCTCGCCGTCGCCGAAAAAACCCCACACCTTGCGGCCTTCGGTCTGCGCGAGGCCGCGATTCTGCAGATAGCGCATGAAGCGCGCCTGGTAGATCGAATTGATCGGGCCAATGCCCATCGAGCCAGTCGGAAACTGCCAGAAGTCCGGCATCAGCCACGGATGCGGATAAGAACACAGGCCGGGCCCGGCGATTTCGCGCCGGTAGTGCTGCAGATTTTCTTCGTTCAGGAATCCTTCCAGATATGCCCGCGCATACACACCCGGCGACGAGTGCGGCTGGAAATACACGAGATCGCCCCCGCTGCCCTCGCCTGCATCGGGCGCTGCGGCGCGAAAGAAGTGATTGAAGCCCACTTCGAACAGATCCGCCGCCGATGCATAGCTCGCAATGTGGCCGCCGAGTTCGCCGTACGCCTTGTTGGCCCGCACCACCATGGCGAGCGCATTCCAGCGCAACGCGGCGGCGAGCCGCTCCTCGAGTTCGAGATCGCCCGGATAACGGGGCTGCTGATCGAAGGCAATCGTATTGACGTAGGGCGTCACCCGCGCCCGGGACGATTCAACGCCCTGCGCAAGCGCATGCGCCGCGAGGCGCTCGAACAGAAAGTGCGCGCGGTCGCGACCGACGTGTTGTACGACGGCATCGAACGCTTCCAGCCACTCGGCTGTTTCCCCGGGGTCGCTGTCGTCCTGAGCGCGCCCAGGAGAACCCAACTGCAATGCACCGCTCGACAAATCCGTCATGACGCCACTCCAGGAGGGGGTATCCGGTTAAACAGGGTTGGCACCATGGTAACCATCAATCCGCAAAATAGGCCTCTGATTTGCTTGTCATTCCGGGTCTGGATAGTGTATTTATTCTTCGCATACGCCAATTTACGGAATATGTCATCTATGACAACCACGCCGAAACGGCTGGACCGCATCGATATCGGCATCCTCAGCCAGTTGCAGCAGAATGCGCGCATCACCAATTCCGAGCTGGCGCGCGCGGTCAACCTCTCGCCCACGCCGTGCTTTAACCGGGTGCGCGCGCTCGAGAAACTGGGGTTGTTCAAGCAACAGGTCACGTTGCTGAATCCGGAGCCGCTCGGGCTGCGCATCAACGTGTTCATTCAGGTGAGTCTGGAGAAACAGGTGGAAGAAGCGCTGCAGCGCTTCGAACAGGCCATCGCCGAGCGCCCGGAAGTGATGGAGTGCTATCTGATGACGGGCGACGCGGACTACCTGCTGCGCGTCGTGATGCCGGACATGCAGACGCTCGAGCGCTTCATCCTCGAACATCTGACGAAAATACCGGGCGTCTCGAACATCCGTTCCAGCTTTGCACTCAAGCAGGTGCGGTATAAGACGGCCCTGCCGTTGCCGTCGTCGGGACTGACGCTGATCGACCCGGACGATGTTTCAACGGACTGGAGGTGAGCGGCATACGAAGGCTGCGTTTTAGTTCACGCCGCTTCTGATCCAATATGGGCGCGAAGTGCATAGACAAAGGCGCGCACCTTGGGCGGCGTATAGCGCGCCGGCGGAAACAGCGCGTGGATGCCGGCGGGGGGCGTCGACCAGTCCGGCAGCAGACGAACGAGGCGTCCTGCCGCGACATCCTCGCCCACCGAGAAATTCGTCAGTGCTCCGACTCCACCACCCGCTAGCGTCGCTGCCAGGCACGCCGGCGCGGTGTCCGCAAGAAAGCCCGCGGTGAATCGGACCGTCTGCTTCTTGCCACGTGAATTCTCGAGCGAGACCGTCAACGGCTTCGGCAACACTGCGTTCCCTACGAACGGCAACCGGGCCAGCGCCGCGGCTGTGGCCGGTGTGCCCCACGCCTCGACAAACGCAGGGCTCGCCACCAGCCAGCGCTCGAAGCTGTCGACCTTCACTGCGCGGTGGCTCGAATCAGCCAGCTTTCCCACGCGGATCGCCACGTCGATACCTTCCGCCAGCAGATTCACCAGCCGGTCGTTGGATACCATTTCAATGTGCAACTCGGGATGCTGCTGCCGCAGCGCGACGAGCACGGGTGCCACCACGATCGCACCGTAGTCGACCGGCGTGGCCACCCGCAATGTGCCGCGCAGCGCGCCGCCGTCATCCCCCGCCGCCTGCAGCGCCTCGTCGGCAATGCTGAGGATTTGCCGGCTCGCTTCGTAGAACGCCCTGCCGGCCTCGGTGACGCTGATCCGCCGCGTGGTGCGCACTAGCAGGCTCGCCCCCACTTCCGCTTCGAGCCGCTGCATATGGGTGCTGACCATGGTCTTGGCGATGCCCAGCCGCTCGGCGGCAGCCGTCAACGAGCCTGCTTCGATCACCGCGACCAGAACCACCAGCCGGTTGAGATTCACATCGCTCGCGCTAGCCATTCGATTGTCCACTTTAAGAGGATAGAGTAACCACGATTATCCATCTTCTCAGGCCAGTCCGCGAAGCATAAGCTTCATCAACACCCCGAACTTAACTTTGCTTCACGGAGCACCCGATGTCCTCCACCAAGCCCGCTCAACCCATCAGGCTGCATACGACGCTGCTGTCCGGCCATGGCCACCGCGTCAAACTGTTCCTGACGATGCTCGATCTGCCGTTCACGGTGGTCGAACTCAATATGGCAGCCGGCGACAACCGCACGCCCGCTCATCTCGCGCTCAATCCGTTCGGCGAGGTGCCGGTGATCGAAGACGGCGACGTGGTTCTGAGCGACTCGAATGCGATCCTGGTTTACCTCGCGCGCAAATACGGCGATCCGTCCTGGCTGCCCCAGGATCCGCTTGGTGCCGCTGCTGTGCAGCGCTGGCTTTCGCTGGCTGCGGGCAAGATTGCCTACGGCCCGTGTGCCGCACGCCTGGTGACGTTGTTCGGCGCACCGCATCATCTGGAGACGGCGCAGAAGATCGCCGCCGGTCTGTTCAGGGTGCTCGACGCCGAGTTAAGCGACAAACGGTTCGCAGCCGGCGAAACGCCGACGATTGCCGATATCGCGGCGCATTCGTACATCGCGCACGCGCCTGAAGGCGGCGTGTCGCTCGAGCCGTACCCGCATATCCGTGCGTGGCTGAAACGAGTCGAAGCGTTGCCGCGCTTTTTGCCAATGCCTGCGAGCAAAGCCGGTTTGCTCGCCGAAGCCTCATAGCTCATGCGGGCGTGCTACGCCTGCCAACGCTGACCGTCGATCGAGGTCATCATGACTACCCCTGCTCCCGCCCCTGCCTCTGCACCAGTTCGTGTTCCCGCGCCCGGCTGGCGCGCCGCGGAATCGCCGTTTCATGTAGGCGAACTCGCAGCGCAGGAGCGGGTCGGCGTGCGGGAACGCATGAACGTCGACGCACGCCGCGGCATCCGCGACTACATGCCCGAGCAGCACCGCACGTTCTTTGCGGAACAGCCGTTCATGGTGTTGAGTGGACTCGATGCGAGCGGCCAGCCGTGGGCCACGCTCCGCGTGGGCGAACCGGGTTTTGTTTCGACTCCTGATGAACGGACCGTGCGCATCGCCGCACGTGCTCTGCCAGGCGATCCGTTGGCAACATCGTGGCAGGTCGGTTCGCTGATCGGCGGCCTTGGCATTCAGCCGGCTACGCGTCGGCGCAATCGCGTCAACGGTGTGATCAGCGCGCTCGATCACGACACGCTGACTTTCAGCGTGAGCCAGAGCTTCGGCAATTGCGCCAAATATATTCAGAGCCGCGCGCCGAGTTTTATCTCGTCTGCGCAGGACGAACCTGTCACGCCGGAGGTGTCTGCCGAACTCAGTGACGCGGACCGCGCGCTGTTGTCCCGTGCGGATACGTTTTTTATCGCCACCGCCAACGCTTCCAGCGACGCCGGTCTGGCTCGTGGCGCCGATGTCTCGCATCGCGGCGGCAAGCCCGGCTTTATCCGCGTCGACGACGCGCACACGCTGACCGTGCCGGATTTCAGTGGCAACCTGTTCTTCAATACGATTGGCAACCTGCTTGAGGATCCGCGCGCGGGTTTGCTCGCGATCGACTTCGAAAGCGGCGATCTGCTGTACCTCGCCGTGGATGCCGAGATCATCTGGGAAGGTGCGGAAGTGGCGTCGTACGAGGCGGCCGAGCGCCTCATGCGCTTTCATGTCCGCGAGGTGCGGCGCACGCCGCGCGTGTTGCCGTTTCGTTGGTCTGCGGTGCAATACGCGCCTCAGCTTGCGAAGACGGGTAGCTGGAAAACGCAGCCCGAAGCGGTTGCTCCGGCTGCAGGCGCGTGGCGTCAGATGAAGGTGGTCGAGGTGCGCGAAGAGACGCCGACCGCGCGTTCGTTCTATCTGCAACCGGTGGACGGCGCTCCATTGCCGCGCTTCGAGCCCGGTCAGTTCCTGCCCATTCGTTTGAACGTGGCGGGACATGCTTCACCGCTGATCCGGACATACACGCTCTCCGACGCCGCCGACGGCCGCTACTATCGGATCACAGTGAAGCGCGAAGGTGTCGTATCGACGTGGCTGCATGAGCACATCACCGAAGGCGCAATCATCGAGGCCAAGGCCCCGTCAGGCGCGTTTACGCTGGTGCGGGCCAACACGCGTCCGGTTGTGCTGCTCTCGGCAGGTATTGGCATTACCCCGATGATCGCGATGCTTAACAGCCTGCTCGCCAGCCAACCTGGGGACGCGCGGCCCGAACACATCTACTTCGTTCACGGCGCGCGCGACGCCAACGACCATCCGTTCTCCGAACAGTTGATGGCCGTGGCCGCGGCGCATCCACACGTTTCGGTGCATCTGCGCGACAGCCGGCCCAACGAGGTTACCCGGGAAGATGGAGTGCGCTCCGTGGGACGCGTGGATATCGAGTTTCTCAAACGCGTGCTGCCGTTCGGCGATTACGATTTTTACCTGTGCGGCCCTGGCGCGTTTATGCAAGACCTGTATAGCGGTCTGCGTGCCCTGAATATCGCGGACGACAGGATTCGTTTCGAGGCTTTCGGGCCCGCGAGCGTCAAGCGGACTCAAAGCGCTGCGGTTGTTCCGGTTGCAGAGGCTGCTACGACTGCTCTGGCCGCAGGGCAGCGCGCGTCGGCTCCGGACCCCACGAAGGTGTCGAAAGTCGTATTCATGCGGACGGGGCGCGATGCGATGTGGTCGAAGGAAGCGGGAACGCTACTCGACTTCGCCGAAGCGAATGACGTGCCGGCGCAATCCAACTGCAGATCCGGCGTATGCGGGACATGCTCGACACGCGTGCTGTCCGGCGAGGTCAGTTACCCCTCCCCGATAGAAGGGGACGTTGCGCCGGGGCATGCGCTGATCTGCTCGGCGATTCCCGCGAGAACGGGAACCGGAGAAGAGTCCACCGTGGTGCTGGACCTGTAATGCCCAACCCGGCGATGCTTAATTCGGGCGGCGATGCGCTTCGGCAATGATGGCGCACGTTTGCAGATGCAGTTGCAGGGCATGGCGCGCGACGGCGGCGACGCGGGCAAACCAGCTGCTGGCGACGGGGGTAGAAGTCGTGGTGATGTGGCTCATGGCAAGCTCCAGTTCAGGCTACGCTTAAGAGATCTAGGTTAACTACCTAGGTAATAACCCTATTATAGACCGATCATGCCGCAGCGCAACAAGAGAAAACAATTCCGCCAGACCTCCCCTTCCGCCTGAGTTTTCTTACATCCAAATAACAATCAAATTCACCGCGCGGCGTCATTTGGCCTCCAGACTTACCCCAATCCGGCGCCGCCGTTTCCGCATCGCATCAATCTGGCCAGACCTATGCCAGTCAAGCCACAGCGGGTGATTCAGACCGCTTCGTTCGACCGCGCCGCACCAATTCCCCTCCTTGACTCTGCTCCGTCGTCCTGCTGTACTAAATAAACCAAAGTGATTTAATCGAAAACGGCCAACCGAACTGCGTCATTCGTCGCAGCCAGCGCGGCCACAAGAGGCGCAGCAGCGCCCATCAGCTATTGAATCGACCGCAGTCCAAAAACGTCGTTGTCAATTATCCGGAGGAGCGTCCCCATGAATCAGAAAACCTGCAGGCAACCCGTCGCCCGGCGTCTCGCCACCCTGTGCGTCGCCGCATCTGCCGTATGGTGCGCAAGCGCCACGCTGGCGGTCGCTGATCAGCCCATCGTCGGCCTGATCACCAAAACCGACACCAACCCGTTCTTCGTGAAGATGCGCCAGGGTGCAGAGGCCGCTGCGCAGAAGGATGGCGCCAAGCTGCTGACCGCGGCGGGCAAGTTCGACGGCGATAACGCCAGTCAGGTCACCGCGATCGAAAACATGATCACCGCGGGCGCCAAGGCGATTCTGATCACGCCGAGCGATACCAAGGCTATCGTGCCGAGCATCAAGAAGGCGCGCGACGCCGGCTTGATGGTGATTGCGCTCGATACACCGACCGAACCGCAAGACGCAACCGACGCCCTCTTCGCCACGGACAACTTCAAGGCCGGCGTCCTGATTGGCCAATACGCGAAGTCGGCGATGGGCGGCAAGCCGGCCAAGATCGCCACGCTCGATCTGGCGCCGGGCGTGTCGGTGGGCGTGCTGCGTCATAACGGCTTCCTGCAGGGCTTCGGCATCAAGGAAGGCGATCCGTCCATCGTCTGCAGCCAGGACACGCGCGGCGATCAGTCCAAGGGACAAACGGCCATGGAAAACTGCCTGCAGAAGTCGCCGGACATCAATGTGGTCTACACGATCAACGAACCGGCCGCAGCCGGCGCGTATCGCGCGCTCAAGGCGGCAGGCAAGGATAAGGACGTGATGATCGTCTCGATCGACGGCGGTTGTGAAGGTGTGCGTAACGTCAAGGCCGGCGCCATCGCCGCGACGTCGCAGCAGTATCCGTTGAAGATGGCTTCGCTCGGCGTGGACGCAGGTGCCGAATATGCCAAGACCGGCAAGAAGGTTTCGGGCTATCACGATACCGGCGTCACGCTGATCACCGACAAGGCAATGAGCGGCGTCGACAGCAAGGACACCAAGTTTGGTCTGGCCAACTGCTGGGGTCAATAAGGCAGGCAATCAGCCTTCCTAAGCAACCGGGAGACCCGCGCACGGGTCTCCCACAGATTTGCCGCGTGGCCGCCGCGCCACGGCTCTAGCATCGAGGAAACACATCATGTCGACCCCTTCTGCCCCGGCTGGCGGCCACCGCCCTCTCTCCGAGCGGCTGCCTTCACTCGCCGAAATCGGTCCGCTTGTCGCGCTTGTGCTCGCCTGCATTTTCTTTATCTCGCAGAGCAACCGCTTTCTGTCGTTCCAGAACCTCTCGCTGATTCTTCAGCAGACCATGGTGGTCGCCGTCATCGCGATCGGCCAGACGCTGATCGTGCTGACCGCCGGCATCGATCTTTCCTGCGGCATGGTGATGGCGTTCGGCTCCATCGTCATGACCAAGTTCGCCGTCAACCTCGGCGTGCCGCCGATCCTCGCGATTCTCTGCGGCATCGGCGCCAGCGCATTGTTCGGCGCGCTCAACGGGGTCCTGATTACGCGCATCAAACTGCCCGCGTTCATCGTCACGCTCGGCACGCTGAACATCGCCTTTGCGCTCACGCAGATCTACTCGAACGCAGAAAGCGTCTCGAACCTGCCTGATGCGATCATGTTCCTCGGCAACACGTTCAGCGTCGGTCCGGCTCAGGTGACCTACGGCACCGTGCTGACGCTGCTGATGTATCTCGTCACCTGGTTCGTGTTGCGCGACACCGTGCCCGGCCGGCACCTGTACGCACTCGGCAACAACGCCGAAGCCGCGCGCCTGATGGGCCTCTCGTCGCAACGCATCCTGCTCACCGTCTACACACTGGCCGGCGCGATCTACGGCGTTGCCGCGCTGTTGTCGGTTTCGCGGACCGGTGTGGGCGATCCGCAAGCGGGTCAAACCGAAAACCTCGACAGCATCACTGCGGTCGTGCTCGGCGGCACCAGTCTGTTCGGCGGACGCGGCTCGATTGTCGGCACCCTGCTCGGCGCGCTGATTGTCGGCGTGTTTCGCAATGGCCTGACCTTGATCGGCGTGTCGTCGGTCTATCAGGTGTTGATCACCGGCATGCTGGTGATTCTCGCCGTCGCCGCCGACAAGCTGTCCCATCGCGGCGCTCGATGATCCACCAGGAGCCTGTCATGTCTACACCCCAAACTGCTTCCCAAACGCCGGTTCTGCAGGCGCGTGGAATCGTCAAGCGCTATGGCCAGGTTACGGCCCTCGACGGCTGCGACTTTGAAGTGATGCCCGGCGAAATCATGGCCGTGATCGGCGATAACGGCGCGGGCAAATCGTCGCTGATCAAGGCGCTCTCGGGCGCGACCGTGCCGGATGAAGGCGAGATTCTGCTCGACGGCAAGCCGGTTAAATTTCGCAGTCCGCTCGATGCACGTGCCCAGGGCATCGAAACCGTGTATCAGGATCTCGCGGTGGCGCCGGCCATGAGCATCGCCGAAAACCTGTTCCTCGCGCGCGAACTCGTCAAGCCCGGCTGGCGCGGCTCGATCTTCAAGATGATCGACAAGCGCCGCATGCTCGAAGAGGCCACCGCACACATGAAGGGCTTGCAGATCGGCATCCGTTCGATGCGTCAGGCGGTAGAGACGCTCTCGGGCGGCCAGCGCCAGGGCGTCGCGGTAGCGCGTAGCGCAGCGTTTGCCCGGCACGTGGTGATTCTCGACGAGCCGACCGCGGCACTGGGCGTCAAGGAAGGCAACATGGTGCTCGAACTGATCCGGCGCGTGCGCGACCGCGGGTTGCCGGTGATCCTGATCAGCCACAACATGCCACACGTGTTCGAGATTGCCGATCGTATCCATATCCAGCGGCTAGGCCGGCGCGCGGCGCTCGTCAACAAGAAGGACATTCATATGTCCGACGCGGTCGCCATCATGACCGGCGCGAAGGAAGCGGACGTCAAGGCAATCGCATGACGCACGCACCCTGCTGACGGGCCGCCCACGATGGATACCACCGGCACCCGCTCGCCGCTCAAGCGCACGGTCGGCTCGAATCAGGTCGGCATGCGGCAATTCAACGAGCGGATCGTGCTGCAGGCGATCCGCCTGCATGGCCCGCTCGCGAAAGCCGACGTGGGCCGTCTGACGCGTCTTTCGATGCAGACGGTTTCGATGATCGTCGACCGTCTGATCGACGACGGCCTGCTCGCGCGGCAGCCGCGCGTGCGCGGGCGCATCGGACAGCCGTCGGTGCCGATTGCGTTGCGTCCCGAAGGCGCCTACACGATCGGCATCAAGGTCGGGCGCCGCAGTCTGGATGTGCTGGCGATGGACTTCGTCGGGCACGTCTGCAGCCGCGATGTGCTCGAGTACGCGTATCCCGATCCGCGGGTGCTGTTTCCGGCGCTCGAAACCAAGCTCGCGCGGCTGAACGAAACGCTCGGCGAGCGGACGAGGCAAGTGGTTGGGGTAGGCGTGGCTGCGCCTTTGTGGCTCGGCGGCTGGCGCGATTTTCTGGGCGCGCCGCCGGATGCGCTCGATGCGTGGCACGACATCGATATCCGCGCGCGTATCGCGGCGATGACCGGCTTGCCGGTCGAATTCGCCAAGGACACCACTGCCGCTTGCGCCGCCGAACTGGTGATGGGTCAGGGACGCGGCATCCATAACTTTCTCTATTTGTTTGTCGGCACGTTCATTGGCGGCGGGATGGTGATCGACGGACGGCTCCACAGCGGTCCGCACGATAACGCAGGGGCCGTTGGTTCGATTCCCGTCGCGGGCAGTGGCGGCGGTACCGGCGAAGTCGGGGCGAAGCAACCGACGCGTCAATTGCTGCACGCCGCATCCGGCTTTGTGCTCGAACAACTATTGAGTGATGCCGGAGCGCCAGCCGCTGCCGCACACGATCATCGGGCCCTGTCGCCGGAATGGTGGCGTGTGACCGAACAATGGCTCGATACGGCTTGTCCGGCGATTGCCGGCGCGCTGATCAATGCGACTGCGCTGCTCGACCTCGAAGCGGTGGTGATCGACGGCGAATTGGACCGTCAACTGGTGCGAGAAATCATCCGCCGTACCGAGCGCGTTCTGGATGGTTTCGTCTGGGAGGGCATGGTGCGGCCGCAATTGCTGGAGGGCACCATTGGCGCGGACGCGCGTGCGATGGGCGGCGCGATCCTGCCGCTCTACGCGCACTTTGCCCCAGTGCATGAGCTGTTTCTTAAGCCGGCGACGGAAGCGGGATATTAAGAGCCCGGCACCATGAGCCGACATGCGGCCGTTAAGCGCGAGGCGCGAAGCGCTAGGCATGTGAAAGCGCTAAGAGCCGGGTACTAAGCGCCGGGGATGCGGCCAACACGTTAGATGGAACTTCGAGACCAAAGCCGACTGCAGCGGCGAGCAGCCTCGCAGAAGCCGCCCTCGCCCTTCTCCCCCACTCAGCTCCGCTTCACCGCATCCGCACCCGCCGTCGGCGCAGCCGGCGCCTTCGGTTCATCCATCAACGGCTGCAACGCGGGCGCAAGCGACTTCAGCAGTTGCACCGACATCGCACTCGTAAAGTCATACCGCGCCGCATACGGCTCGTGAACGTACGCAGTCAGCGTGCCATAGAACCGGTCGCCCATGATGAACACGAACGTCGCACTCCGGTTCACCTTGCGTGACTCGATCAGCCTGCCGCCCTTCGCCCACACCTCGAACCGCTGATCGCCCGTACCGGTCTTGCCGAATACCGGCAAGGTCTTGCCATCGGGGAACGTCATGCCGTCCGCGAGACGCTTGGCCGTGCCGCCCTGCACCACATCGCTCAACATCCCGTGCACGACATTGACGATCTGCGGCGACAACTGCGTCTGCGGCGCCACGCTTGCGCGCACGAAATGCGTTTCGTACGGCGTGCCTTTTGCGAAATCGAGTTGCGTGATGTTCTCGGTCGGCACCTTGTTGCCGCCGTTGGCGATCACGCCAATCAGTTCCGCCAGCGCCGCCGGCCGGTCACCCGATGCGCCGATCGCCGCCGCATACGAAGGCGTCAGGTTGGCGAACGGATAGCCGAGCGCCTGCCACGACTTGCCGATCGCATCGTAAGCGCGCAACTCGATCATGCGCTTGATGCGGCGGTCCTGAGTCGCGTGATAGCGCGTCTTGAAGAGCCAGGAATACGTCGAGGTCCGCACGTCGGCGCTCGCCTGCTGAACCTGATCGAGCGTAGCGTCCGGATGTTCGCGCAGATAGTTCACCAGCCATAGCTCCAGCGGATGCACGCGCGAAATATAGCCCCGGTCGTTCAGATTGAAGCTGTCCATGCTGTACTTCGTATAGAGCTTCGCCAGATCGTCGTCGCCAAGCCACTGCGCCGGCGTGCCTTTTAGCTGGGCACGCATCTGCGCATCGAACCAGCTCTGCGATCCGTTGGGCGCCACACTGCGCAGCACGGTCGCAATCCGCGGCGGCGACTTGTGCACGCTGTGCAGCATCACACTGAGCGCGTCGTCGGGCGTCTTGCCGTGGTACTTCGCGTAAAAGCGCTTCATGTAGACGCGGCTTTCCTGATCGGCGAAGCTCTTCAGATAAAGCTGGCGCGCGGCTGGATCGTCGAGCCATGCCGTCGACGGCCCGGAAGTCTGGATCATTTCGTAGCGCACGATGTCACGCATCAGCCGCACGAACACCAGGTTCACCGAGTGCTGGAACGCCCGCTGGATGGTCAGAATCTGGCCGTTGTCGCTCGATTCGAAATTGGTGAAAGTCTGCGCACCGCCGCCGGTGTAGAACGTTTCGCCTGCGTTGGCGGAGTATTTGCGCTGCACGGCGGCGTCGAGCATCGCCTGCAGCGAGCGGTCCTGAGTCTGCGCCAGATAGTCCAAAGACCACTTCGTCAATGCATCCTGCGGATCGGGCTGAACCTTCTTGAGATCGGCCGCGCTCATCGACGAGTAACGCGCGTGCAGATCCGACACGATCTGCAGATAGGTAATGACCGTGCGCAGCTTCGCGGTCGAACCCAGATTCAGGCGCGCGCCCGAGTTGATATCGAACGGTTCGTTGACGCTGTCCGTTTGCACGCGCACGAGGTTCGAACCGTTGTGGCGTTCATAGAGCGTCAGGCTGTAGGTGATCTTCGACGGATCGTCGCCGGGACGCAGCATTTCGAAACCATACAGCCCGGCGGCCTGCGCACCGTCCTTGGTCGCCGCACTCGCGAGCCGGTCGCTCACCGCCTGCTGAACCGCGTTGTTGAGCGTGCCGGTAGCCTGCAGGTCGAGCCGGTCGAGTTCATAAAAGCTGCGCACGCCAAGGGCCGCCAGCAAATGCGCACGCATCGACGTGACCGCTTTGCGGCTGATAAACGACGCGTCCGCTTCCGGAATCTGCGTCGGGCTGAGCGCAAGCTGCGCGTTCAGTGCCGCGTCGCGCAATGACGTGGAGATGACGCCGCCCGCCGCGAGCAGCCGCAAATAGCTGTCCGTCATGCGCCCGAGTTCAGCGTAGCCGTGGTGAAGAAAGAACGACGGCGCGCGCTGCGCAATCATCAGCGAGAGCACCTGGCGGAACGCCAGCGCCTGCTCGGTGAGATTGTCGGCTGACGTCGGCGCGTTCAGCAGCGCATTCACTTCGGCGAAATCGCGTCCGTACCACGCAGCAAGACCATCGCCGATACCGTTGATTTCGCCAGCCCCCGCCTGCGCCGACAGCGGCACCGTATTGAGGTACTGCACGACGATTTCGCGCCGCGCCGGCATGGTCTGCGGTCCGTCAAGATATGCGCGCACCGAAGCGGAAGCGATCTGGCGCAATTTCTCAGGCGGCGTCGCGGTGCGCCCATCCGGCGAGTGGCGGAATTTTTCGATCTGCGTGGCGAGTGTGCTGCCGCCCGGCTGCGCCTGATGGCGGTTGAAAAAGCGCGCGCCCTGGTCGAGCAGCGCATGGCCGAACCGGCCCCAATCGATGGCCGGATTACGGTTCGGCTGGTTGGGGTCCAACAGTTCGCGGTCCTCGATAAATAGCAGCGACTTGACGACGAGTGGCGGCACCGCGTCGAAACTGCTATAGATCCGGCGCGGATAGTTGGCGTCGAAAAGCGGTGCGCCGGTGCCGTCGAACAGTTGCAGGCCCGCCTGATCTTTCTCCTGATACGGCAGGAACAGGCCGTTATCCGCGAGCGAAAGCATGCGTTCGGAGTCGCGCGCCTGGGAAGCCACGACGAAACCGTGCGCGGTCAGACGTTGCTGAAACGAAGGCAGCAACGCGTAGCCGAGCCGTTCGTCGTACGGACCGTTAGCGGGAAAACGGATATTGGGGCTCGCTCCGTCCGCGAGCGTGAAGTCCACGTCGCGTGTCAACTCGGACAGGTAGCGCGCCTGCAGGCGGGAGGTTTCTATTTCGATCTGGCAAAGCTTCGCCAGAATTGCTAGCGCCACCAGAACGGCAGCGACCAGCGACCATTTGATCCACTTCCACACCGACGGAGCGGCGGTAATGCGAAGCGGTAACCGAACAAGTGGCCGATTCATGGCGGCATCCCCCTAGCAGGCGTTTATCTGTGAAACGTGCCTGCATCCGGCTCAGTGTAGCGCGGATTGAGAGCGCACAAACGGTCCGAAATTACCCCACAGTCTCGCGCCAACAACACCATTTTCGCGAGACGTAGCGCAGCGGCTTGCGAAGTGCGATATTCATGGTTTTCGCGCGCGCAATAGCTGGACAAATTGCTCCGCCGGCGGCGACAGCACCCCTCCCTTGCGCGACACAATCCCGAAAGTTTGCGACTGCGACTTGAGCTTGACTGGCAGGATGCGCAGCATCTTGTGCTTCGCGAACAGCTCGGCAATTCCGGTCGGCAGAACCGACACCAGATCCGCCGCTTCCTGAAGCAACGCGACCGTGACGAACGTCGACGCGGTCGAGATCGGGCTTACCGGCATGCTCATGCCGGCCAGATCCATTTCGCGCTCGAGCAGCGCATGCAGCGGCATATGGCTCGGGTAGGTCACCCAGCGGTGTCCGGCCAGATCGCGCAGCGTCAGTTTCTTGCGCGAGATGGGCGGATGCGCGTATCCCACCACCAGCGAAAGCGGTTCGTCACCCAACGACTGATACTGATATCTCGACGGATCGGCGCTGACTGCCGCGCGCCCGATTACCAGATCGAGCCTTCCCTCGTCGAGTTGCAGCAACATGCGCGCGCTCGTGTCTTCGACAATCTCAATCGACAGATTCGGCTGGCTCGCGTGCAGTTCGTTGAGCACCGGCACGACCTGCTCCGGAATCGCTCCCATGATGGCGCCGATCGCCAGACGTCCGCCGCGCCCCGAGCGGAGTTCCGCAATGTCCTGGCACAACGAAGTGAGATCCGTTGCCAGTAGCCGCGCGTAGCGGATCACGCAGTGGCCGAACTGGTTCGCGATCATGCCGTTTTTCGAACGCTCGAAAAGCGGCGCTTCCAGCATCGACTCCAGTTCCTGCAGCGCCTTGCTCGCTGCGGACTGCGTCATCGCCATGGCGCCGGCCGCCTTGTGCAGCGACTTATGGTCGTCGAGCGCGATCAGCAGTTGCAACTGCTTCATGCGCAAGCGCGACAGCAGCACGTTCAACGTATCTTTCATGTGAGATGTGAAATGTGGGTTTCGTATAAGCGCGGGACGAATCCGGGTGAGTCGTAAAAGCGATCACAGGATGGAAACATTTCACTATACAGGCCGGAACGGACCGCCGTATAGTCGGTCCTGGAGACAATCAGATGCCCCCACGGGCGACCGAGCCGCGCGGCTGCCTACGCTTGCGCCGGGCGACACCGACCTTTATCTCTACCCTCTGGCAAAACGTTTTAGCCCATCCATCAGGTCAACACGAAAGCTCATCGTCAAGCACACCCAGCCATGAACCAAGCAACCCACCCGACACCTTATCGCGGCGTATTTCCCGTCGCGCCGACCATCTTCGACGACAACGGCCAGCTCGACCTCGAAGGTCAAAAGCGCTGCCTCGACTTCATGATCGACGCGGGCTCCAACGGCCTGTGCATCCTCGCGAATTTCTCCGAGCAGTTCACGCTCTCCGACGACGAACGCAGCACGCTGATCAACGTAGCGCTGGAGCATGTCGCCGGACGCGTGCCGGTGATCGTCACGACCACGCATTTCAGCTCCTACCAGTGTGCACAGCGCAGCCGCGCCGCGCAGGATGCGGGCGCCGCGATGGTCATGGTCATGCCGCCGTATCACGGCGCGACGATCCGGGTGGGTGAGCGCGGCATCTATGAGTTCTATAAGAAGGTCTCGGACGCGATCGATATTCCAATCATGATCCAGGACGCGCCGGTTGCCGGCACGGCCCTCTCGGCACCTTTCCTGGCGAAGATGGCGCGCGAGTTGCGCAACGTCTCGTACTTCAAGATCGAAGTCCCGCAGGCGGCCTCGAAGCTGCGCGAACTGATCGAACTCGGTGGGGACTCGATCGTCGGCCCGTGGGATGGCGAAGAAGCGATCACGCTGATGGCCGATCTGGATGCGGGCGCAACCGGTGCGATGACGGCCGGCGGCTATCCCGACGGCATCCGGCTGATCGTCGATGCCTATGCGGCTGGCGACACCGAAGCGGCGGCGGCTCAATATCAGCGCTGGCTGCCGCTCATCAACTTCGAGAATCGCCAAGGTGGGCTCGCGGCCTGCAAGGCGCTCATGAAAGAAGGCGGCGTGATCCGCTCCGAGGCGGTACGTCATCCGCTGCTGCCGATGCACCCCGCTACACGCGCCGGCCTCCTGACCATCGCGCGTCGCCTCGACCCGCTGGTGCTGCGCTGGGGCAAGTAATCCCGCTCATTCCGGTCAGGCCAGTGGCGTTTTTCGCCAACCAGCCTGACCATCCCGCCGAATGAGCCTGCTCTACTCCATCTTTACTGCCTGCCCGCCAGACGCTTGCTCTCCCGCCCGGCGTGACGCTGTTCCCGGCACCTGCCCCCGTCGGAATACAGCACTGGTCACCACCACTACCCCGTCCTCCCTTCCCTGCGCGGCCATTGGCAAGCGGCGGTTATGACTCTTGGCGCAGGACTGCCTACGACCCCTATACGTAGCCACAGGCGCAACGGATGCAGATAAGGCGTTAGAAATGCGGATATAACCCTCGACGGAAATTGAGTAACATACCTCCGCATGCCATCACTCATTTCCCCATGACCGCAAACACTCACGAACTAACGCCGGAGACGCTCACCGAGTTGCTCGAACGCATTGCCAGGGAGGATTCTGCGGCACTGCGGGAGCTATATGACGCCGCGGCACCGAAACTGTTTGGCCTTGCGCTCCGTATATTGAGCAAGCATGAGTGGGCCGAAGAGGTCCTGCAGGATAGCTTCGTCAACATCTGGCGGTTTGCGGGAGACTACCGGCGCGGTTTGTCGGCTCCCATGACCTGGATGTCGGCGATCGTCCGCAACCGTGCGCTCGATCACCTGCGGCGGGTGAATACGCAGGAAACAGAATGGAGTGATGCGTTGGACGATCTTGTGGCCACGGGGGATCCTGATCCGGAAGCGCTGTCGGCAGTGAGCCTGCAGGCACGGCTTCTGGACGGCTGCATGCAGCAGCTCGAACCGGCGCAGCGGCAGGCAGTCGCGCTGGCGTATCTGCGCGACCAGAGCCATAGCGAGATTGCGGAAACGCTGACCGTTCCGCTCGGCACGGTCAAGTCGTGGATACGGCGCGGCCTCGCCAAACTGAAAAGCTGTCTGGGGGGTGTGCAATGAATCTGCACCGCTATCCCCAACTGGTCGATATGCTGGCCGCCGAATATGCCGTCGGCACACTGCGCGGCGGCGCGCGGCGACGGCTGCAGTTCTACGCGGAACATGACGTCGTGATTCGCCGCTTGCTGGAAGAATGGCAGCAACGGCTCGAGCCGATGGCTGAACTCGTCCCGGCGCGCATGCCGTCGGCGGCGGTCTGGGAGGCCATCGAGCAGCGGCTCGGTTTCGTCTCCGCGCGCAGCGCGGCGGCTGGCCTGCAGCCGGTGCCGCCAGTGCCTTCGGAAGCAGCTGCCCGCCCGGCGCGCAACTGGTTCGACAATCTCGCCTTCTGGCGCGGCTGGGCGATCGGCGTCACCGCGCTCGCGGCGATTGCCGTGGTGGTCGCCGTCCGTTCGCTGCTGCCATTCGGCGCCGGTCCGTCCGGATCTTCGCAGACGGTGGCGGAGCAAGGCGAAGCCGTGGTGTCGCACGTGGCGGTGCTCAACAACAAGGACGCGCAACCGGTCCTGCTGGTGGCATGGGACGAAGCTCATTCGTCCATGACGCTGCACCGCCTCGGCGATGTCCAGTTGCCACCTGACCGGGCAATGCAGTTGTGGGGTATCCCGGCAAGCGGCCATCCGGTCTCGCTTGGGATCATGCCCAACAGCGGCAACGGCAAGGTCACCGCGGGCGAGCAACGGCCTGAAAACTACGCCGCCCTCGCCATCTCGATCGAGCCGCCCGGCGGCTCGCCGAATCCGGACGGCCCGAGCGGTCCGGTTGTATTCAGCGGCAAGCTGTTGCCGGTGTCCTGATCTCAACGTCTTATGCCGGCGCCTGCCAGACAAAAGCAGGCGCCAGCTCTCTCCCTCTCATGCAAAGCTTTTACGAAGCCACCGTGGTTCGCCCCGAGCGGGCGTCTCTGTCCGGCAAGCGCGCCGCCGACGTATGCATTATCGGCGGCGGCCTCGCCGGTTTGTCGACAGCGCTTGGACTTGTCGAGCGCGGCGTGCGCGACGTGGTCGTGCTCGAAGCGCAGCACGTGGGGTTCGGCGCGTCCGGGCGCAACGGCGGTTTCGTGTTCGGCGGCTACAGCCTCGACTGCGCCGATCTGCTCAACGTCCTCGGACCTGCACGGGCTCGCGAGCTCTACGCGCTCACCACCGACGCGGTCGATCTGATGCGGCAGCGTATCAGGCGCTACGGGATCGAATGCGACGACACGCACGCCGGTGTGATTCTCGCGAACTGGTTCGACGAACCGGCACGCCTCGAGACGCAGCGGCGTCTGATGAAAGACTCGTTCGCTGTCGAGTGGGAGCCAGTCGACGCCGCCACGCTCGCCACGCAACTGAAAACGCGGCGCTATCACGGCGGCCTGCTGGAGCGCAACGCGTTCCACTTCCATCCGCTGAAGTATGTCCTCGGCGTCGCGGCTGCCGTTGCCGCGGCGGGCGCGCAAATCTACGAGCACTCGCCAGTCGTACGGCTGCAGCGGCAGGGCAGCGGCTATCTGGTCGAAACCGCCAGCGGCGCCGTCGAGGCACGGCAAGTCGTGATGGCAGGCGGCGGCTACGCGCGCAACGTCTACCGCCAGGTTGAACGCGCTGTGCTGCCGATCGCCACCTACGTCATGGCGACAGAGCCGCTGGGCGAGCGTCTGAAAGAGGCGATCAATACCGCCGCGGCAATCTACGACACGCGCTTCGCCTTCGACTACTACCGCCCGCTGCCCGACACGCGCATCCTCTGGGGCGGCCGGATCTCCGTGCGCAACCGCGAGCCGGAGGCCATCGCCAGGCTGCTGCGGGCCGATCTGCTGAAGGTCTATCCGCAACTGCACGACGTGCGAGTCGAGTATGCATGGGGCGGCCTGATGAGCTACGCGCGGCACAAGATGCCGCAGATTGGCCAGAGCGCCGACGGTGTCTGGTACGCGGTCGGCTTCGGCGGACACGGGATGGCTCCCACTACCGTTTCAGGCGAACTGCTGGCGGCGGCGATTGCCGGCGAGCGGGCGGTCCCGGAAGCGTTCGCCACGTTCGGACTGACGCCCACGTTCGGCACGCTCGGGCTGGCCGCCGCGCAGTTGACCTACACCACCATGCAAGCCCGCGACGCTCTCGCGGCACGTCGCCGGACGCGTTCCTGATACCCTCCGCCGCGCGCCCGACATCGCACCGCAAACCCGCCGCAGGCGGTAAAACGCAGCAACAAGCGCCGATTTTCGCCATGCTAGAATGCGCCGTCATCGCCGCTTAAGCACACAATGAAAAAGGGAAGCAAGGCCGCCGCGCCGGATCAGAGCGGCATCCCGTCCGAACCTCGGGGCAGCGACGCCCGTCGCAAGTACGATCCCGAAGAGACGAAACGCAACATCCTCGAAGTCGCCACCCAGGAGTTTTCCGCCATGGGGCTGACCGGTGCGCGCGTGGACGCGATCGCCGAGCGCACCAACACCACCAAGCGGATGCTGTACTACTACTTCGAGAGCAAGGAAGGCTTGTACCAGGCCGTGCTCGAGAAGGTGTACGGCGACATTCGTGCGCTCGAACAGGATCTGCACGTCAGCGAACTCGATCCCGTGGAAGGGATGCGCAAGCTGGTCGAATTTACTTTCGATTATCACGACCGTCATCGCGACTTCGTGCGCCTCATTACCATCGAGAACATTCACGGCGCCAAGTATGTCGAGCAGTTGAAGACGTTCAAAAACCGCAACGCGAGTGCGATCGAAACCATCGAAGATCTGCTGGCGCGCGGCGTCGCAAGCGGGCAGTTTCGCAGCGACGTGGATGCGATCGATCTGCACCTGCTGATCAGCTCGCTGTGCTTTCACCGGATCGGCAATCGCCATACGTTCGGCACCGCGTTTGGTCGCGATCCGTCGCATCCGCGTCTGCGCACGCGGCACCGGGCCATGGTGGTCGACGCCGTGCTGCGCTTCGTGCGCAACGAAGCGCAACACTGACGCGCGCTGCCGGACAGGCGCGCGCTGGCTGGCTTAATCGGTCAGCACGATCCGCTTGATATCGCCGACGATAAAGATGTACGACAGTGCGCCGATCAGCGCGATCGCGCCGATGAACACCAGCGCGCCGACGAACGAGCCGGTCCACGCCACGATCAGCCCCACCGCCAGCGGCGTAATGATCCCAGCCAGATTCGCCGCAAAGTTGAAGATGCCGCCCGTCACGCCGAGCAGGCCGTCCGGTGCGATGTCCGAGACGAGCGTCCAGCCGAGCGCCGCCATCCCCTGCGCAAAGAACGCCACAGACAGAATCACGATCACAGTCACGTTGCTTTCGACGTAGTTGGCCAGCACGATCGTCGAGGCAAGCAGCAGCCCGGCGATGATCGGCAGCTTGCGCGCCACGTTCGGCGAGACGCCGCGCCGCAGCAGCCAGTCCGAAAACGTGCCGCCGAACATCACGCCGATCGACGCTGCAATGAACGGCATGATCGCGAAGAAGCCGATCTTGAGCCAGGCCATATGACGCTCGGTGGCCAGATAGGTCGGGAACCAAGTGAGGAAGAACACCAGCGTCGAATTGCCGGCGAACTGGCCGAGACAGATGCCGGTGAGCTGGCGATGCTTGAGCAGTTGTCCAATGGTGCGCCACTCGAAGCCGCCCGACTTCGGCTTCGCTTCGCCCGTGTTGTTCTTGCGATGGGTAAGGCCGCCGCCTGCTTCGATGTAATCGAGTTCCGCCGCGTTGGCCGCCGGATGATCGCGCGGTTCGCGGTAGCAGAACCACCAGACGAGGCCAAACACCAGGCCTACGGCACCCACCACGTAGAACAGCGAGCGCCAGCCGAACGCACCCATCAGCGCGAACAGGAATGGGCTGAAGAACGCGAGGCCGATATATTCGCCGACGGTGTAGGTGCCCGTCGCCATCGCCCGCTCGCTTTGCGGAAACCAGGTCGCCACGACGCGGCTGTTGGTCGGAAAGCACGGCGACTCTGCGACCCCCAATCCAAGCCGGAATGCAAACAGCGGCGCAATGCCGTGCACCAGTCCCTGGGCGAGCGTGCACAGGGACCAGAACGTCATCGACAGAAAGTACGTGACCTTGCTGCCGAAGCGGTCGAGAAACAGTCCACCCGGAATCTGCGACGCCACGTAGCTCCACGAGAAAACCGAAAACATCAGGCCCATCAACGCTGCATTGATGCCCAGTTCCTTCGTCAGCTGCGGCGCCGCGATGCCGAGCACGGTACGGTCGAGATAGTTGATCATCGTACCGATCGCGAGCAGCGCGAGGATGCGGTAGCGCACCTTTGTACGGCGCGCGCCGGCCACGGCGGCGTTAGCGGTCTGCGGGCCCGGCTCCGGAAGATCGGAATGGGCGGAATGAAGCGGATGCGGCATCTTTGTCTCCTTCATGTCTCGTTAGATTTGCGGCACGGCCGGCCGCTGTCTACTCGCGCGGCAACAGCGTCTGGAAGTGAGCGAACATCCGCTCGGCATCCGGCTCCAGTCCGGTAAAGATGCGGAAGGCGTCGACCGCCTGATAGACCGCCATGCCGCCACCGGACAGCGTGCGGCAACCCGCTGCTTCGGCCGCCTGCAACAGTGCTGTACGAATCGGGAAATAGACGATATCGGCCACCCACAAGCCGCTGTGCAGCAACTCAGCCGGCAGCGGCATGCCGGGCAACTTGGCCATGCCGGTCGGCGTCGCATGGATCAGGCCGTTGGCGTGGGCGAGCGCATCCGCAAGCGAGTCGCCTGCACGCACGATCGAAGCGGGGAAGCGCGCCTGCAATTCATCGGCGAGGATGTGCGCGCGGGACGCGTCCACATCGAACAGCGTCAGCGCCTGCGCACCCATCTGCAATGCCGCATGGGCGACGGCCGCACCCGCGCCGCCTGCGCCCAGTTGCACGACGCGTTTGAGCGATACGTCCGGCAAACCTCGCTCGAAGGCCCGGGCAAAACCGGACCAGTCGGTGTTGTGGCCGATACGCTTGCCGTCCTTCAGCAGTACTGTGTTGACGGCGCCTAACGCATGAGCGTCAGGAGATAGTTCGTCCAGCAGAGGAATGATCTGCTGCTTGCATGGGTACGTGACGTTCAGGCCGTTGAAACCCATCCGCTCGGCCGCGACGAGAATGTCGGGCAACGCGGAGACGTCGACCTTCAGCGCTTCCAGATCGATACGGCGATACACGTAACGCAGACCGAGCTGGCTACCCTCTTCCTCATGCATCGCCGGTGTCAGCGAACCGCCGATGCCGGAGCCGATCAGCCCGACCAGATACGATTTGTTGCTAGCCGACATCGTCATTTTGCAGCCCTCGCCTTCAGAATCACCGCCATCCGTTCCAGTGCCAGCACGTAGCCCTGCGTGCCGCAGCCGATGATCACCGCCTCGGCAATCGGCGACACATACGAGTGATGCCGGAACGCTTCGCGGCGATGCACATTCGAAATGTGCACTTCGATCACCGGCTTCTCGATCGCGGTCAGTGCATCGGCCAGTGCCACGGACGTATGCGTATACGCCGCAGGATTGATGATCACGCCGTCCACCATGGTACGGGCCGCGTGCAGCCAGTCGATCAGTTGATGCTCCGCGTTCGACTGGCAGAAGTCGAGCGCCAGATCGAGCCGCTGTGCTGCGTCGCGGCACATGCGCCCCACGTCTTCGAGCGTTTCGGAGCCGTAAATGGCCGGTTCACGCGTGCCAAGCAGATTGAGATTCGGTCCGTTCAGGACCAGTACCGAGGCGAAACTCATTGCAGCCACTCCATAAGATCAGTGCACAGGTCAGGCGGCCGGCGCGCGGCCGCTTTTCCCCATCATGGCGCTAGTGTGCGCCCGATCGACAGTTTGGTCTTCTGGGGTTTATACGAATTTGTACGATCTAGTTAGTTTGTATAGAATCACGAAAAATCCAGCTAATGTGGCGGATAGCGCCCCTTGAGTCGATACTCATAGGTAACGGATTGGTCCATTTCTCGCTTGCAGGAGCCGTTGATGCAAACTTCGATCGCCACCGTTTCGATTAGTGGAACACTGGTAGAGAAGCTGACCGCGATTCAGGCGGCGGGCTTCGACGGCGTCGAGATCTTCGAGAACGACCTGCTCTATTTCGACGGCTCGCCCGCCGACGTGCGCCGCATCGCCGCCGATCTCGGTCTGAAAATCATGCTGTTCCAGCCGTTTCGCGATTTCGAGGGCGTGAGCGCCGAGCGGCTCGCGCGCAATCTCGATCGCGTGAAGCGCAAGTTCGATCTGATGCATGAACTGGGCACCGACCGCATTCTGGTCTGCAGCAATGTGCAGGCGGATACGCTGCGCGACGACGCGCTGATCGTCGATCAGCTGGGCGCGCTTGCGCTGGCGGCGGAGCAGGCGGATGTGATTGCCGGTTACGAGGCGCTCGCCTGGGGGCGTCATGTGAATTCGTACCGGCATGCGTGGCGGCTCGTGGATGCCGTCGGTCATCCGAATCTCGGCATCGTGCTCGACAGCTTCCATACGCTGTCGATCGACGATCCGGTGGACGAGATTGCGGCCATTCCAGGCGAGCGCATCACCTTCGTGCAGATCGCCGATGCGCCCAGGCTGGCGATGGATGTGCTCGAATGGAGCCGCCACTATCGCTGCTTTCCGGGCCAGGGCGATTTTGATGTTGCGGGGTTTACTGCGCGTGTGGTCGAAACCGGCTACCAGGGGCCGCTTTCGCTCGAGATTTTCAACGATGGATTTCGCGCAGCACCCACGGCAGCGACCGCAGCGGACGGGCATCGTTCGTTGCTGTTTCTCGAGGAGCAGACGCGTGCGAAGCTGGATCAGCAGGGCCACAGCAAGCAGCGGACCGAACAGCTCTATCAACCGTCTCCTGCCCCTGCTCACATCGGTTTTCAGTTCCTCGAATTCGCAGTGGACGACGCGGCACGCACGCATCTCGCCGACTGGCTCGGCAAACTCGGTTTCCGCAATGCCGGACGGCATCGCTCCAAGGACGTCACGTTGTATCAGCACGGCGCCGCTTCGATCGTGCTGAACGCCGAGGCCGATTCGTTCGCCAGCGCGTTCTTTCAGCAACACGGACTGTCGTTGTGCGCGTCGGCGCTGCGCGTCGACGACGCGAGACTCGCGTTCGAGCGCGCGGCCGGGTTTGGATATGCGCCGTTCTCGGGCCAGGTCGGACCGAACGAGCGCGTGCTGCCCGCCGTGCGCGCGCCGGATGGCAGCCTCAACTACTTCGTCGACGAAACGCCCGACGAACCCACCCTGTTCGAAGCCGATTTCCTGTTGGACAAAAGCGGCAATATTGCCGAACCTGCGCTTCTGACAGACATCGACCACGTCGTGCTGTCGCTGCCCGCGGACTCACTCGATACGTGGGTGCTGTTCTTCCGCACGGCCTTCGGCTTCGAGGCGGAGCCGAGCTGGCTGGTGCCCGATCCGTACGGCCTCGTGCGCAGCCGGGCGTTACGCAGCCGCGACGGCTCGGTGCGCATCGCGCTGAACGCTTCAGTGGATCGGCATACGGCCGTGGCGGAGGCGTTGCACGCCTACCGCGGCTCCGGCCTGAATCACGTGGCGTTCCGCACAGACGACATCTTCTCGGCGATTCCTCGATTCGTCGAAGCCGGTCTGCCGATCCTGCGAATCCCGCGCAACTACTACGACGATCTCGCCGCTCGCTACGCGCTGCCGGACGAGACGATCGAAGCCCTGCGCGCCCGCAACATTCTCTACGACCGCGACGAACGCGGCGGCGAGTTCTTCCACACCTACACCGCACAACTCGATCAACGCTTCTTCCTCGAAATCGTCGAACGACGCGGCGGCTACGACGGCTACGGCGCTGGGAACGCCGCGGTCCGTCTGGCTGCACAGGCACAGCACCGCAAGCAGTAGATCAACCAGGCAGCGCCCCGAGGGGCGTTCAACCAGACCCTGGCATTTTTAGAAAGATGTACCCGAGCACCGAAGCAGTGTTCGGTCAGTTACGGGCCGCGACAGGCCACGTACAAAAAATCAACGCTTTACCTTGGCGATCTTTTCTCACAACGAAGGAGACACAGTCGATGAAGCAGTCCCGTAGCACACTCACCAAACTCGCCTTTACGGCCAGCGCAACCCTCCTCGCCAGTCCGGCTTTCGCGCAAAGCAGCGTCACGCTGTACGGCGCAGTGGACGACGCAATTGTCTATGCCAACAACCAGAAGGGCGCGTCGAACGTCTATCTGCGCCAGGGCAACCTGTATGCGTCGAAATGGGGTCTGCGCGGTGTCGAGGACATTGGCGGCGGCACCACCGTCGTCTTCGATCTGCAGAACGGTTTCGATCCGAATACCGGTGCCCTGTCGTCGTCCACGCAGATCTTCAACCGCCAGGCGTATATCGGCATGCAAAACCCGATGTACGGCACGTTCACCGTGGGTCGGCAATATACGACGTATTACCAGTTCGTGGGACCGCTCGCTTCTTCCAACTGGCTGACCGGCGCGACCGGCGCGCATCCGGGCGATATCGACGGACTCGACACGACGATCCGCATCAACAATTCGCTGATCTACACCACACCGAACTGGAACGGCCTGCAAGCGAGCGGCATGTACGCGCTGGGCGGTATTGCCGGCAGCACCGGCAAGGGCGAGACGATCAGCGCCGGCGTGCGCTACACCACCGGCCCAGTCAATCTCGCCGCGGGCTATCTGCGCATGGACAACGCGCAAGAGACCACCGGCTTCGATGCGGCTTCGACAGGCAGTTTCGGCACCTCGTCGCTCAACACCGGTTACGTGTCGGCGAAGGCGCTCCAGCACATCGCAGCGGCAGCCGACTATACGATCGGCAACCTGATGATGGGTCTCACGTACACCAACGTGCAATACGTAGCGGGCGGCCGTTCCATCTTCCACGACACCGCGATCTTCAATACCTACGCCGCACTGGCCACCTACCGCTTCGCACCGGACTTCGACGTGGCCGGCGCATTCTCGTACACGCTGGCATCGCAAGCCAACAGCATCACCAGCGCCGCGCGCTATCAGCAGTATTCGCTCAAGCAGACTTATCACCTGTCGAAGCGCACCTCGCTGTACGCAGTGCAGGCCTATCAGCGAGCTAGCGGCGAGACGCTCGGTTCGAAGGGAGCGGGCAACATCGTCGAGGCGACGCCGGCGGTCGGCGACTCGCAGAACTCGACGCCGTCGTCGACGAACGCGCAGTTCGTCGGCATGTTCGGTATCGCGATCCTCTTTTAAAAGACGGCTGGGCAGGTTTGTGCCGCGCGCGGGGTCGGCCATGCGTGAGCTTGAACGCGTTTTACGGATGCTTTACTTAGGCTTTACATGCGTTCAGGGTTTCGCAAGGTTCCCCCGGCGTCCGCGTCTTCCGAGGGGCACGCTTTTTGCGCCGATATAATGGCGTTTGATCCGCCATCCGCCACCTGACGCGGCGCGCTATCCGCGGCCGACGCCCGTCCGGCGCCGCCCCGCAGGCCGCGAGGACCGATACCCCTGGAGACCTATGAAGAAGTTTGCCGTAGTCCTGTCCGTTCCCCTGCTGCTCAGCGCGTGTGCCTATTTCCAGAATCCGGATTCGGGCGAGCCCGTGATCGACGGCAACACGCAGCGCCCCGTAAGCGACGTGGTGGCGTGCATGACGCAGGAAGCCGCCAAACACAACGCGACGTTCAAGACCACGCCGTTGCCCGAAGGGCAAATGCTCGATTTCGGCGACTCGAACGTCGTCAAGATCCGCGCCGACAACGGCGCTACCACCTACCGCTTTTACGCGGGCAAACGTCACGCCAGCAACCTGTGGATCGAAGGCGCGAGCAAAACCTGCGCTCCGTGACATTCCTGTGACGTAAGTGCCGGTAATCGACGCGACATCGAATGCAACACATTCCTACCGAATGAGGCTCGAGTCTTAAGAATCGTTTAAGACTTGGGCCCCATGATCCACCGGACAATGAAAAGCTGGAGGTGGATATCTTGAACCTGAACAAAACAAATCGCGACGTAAGCGACCCGGCGGTGCCGGCCAAGCGGACCATGCTGCGCCGCCTGTTGAGTCACCATGAACTCGCTACGCTGTTGCTGTTGCTGCATGCGCCGATCGATGCATCCGCGAAACCCGAGATTCCGATGCTGCATGAGGCGGGGCTCGTCGAAACGGTCGCTACCGAAGCCGGTGCACCGCACATTCGTCTGACGCCGGAAGGCAATGCAGTCTTGCGTGGACTCGGCATCCGTTAATTTGGCGGATTGTCTGGCCGCGCAATAGAGCCGGTAACGTTTCCGTTACTCGTCGTGCCATTCGTTTGACTATTGGCAGTTTTCACGCCTGCCATACCGCGTAGCCCGCTTCACGCAGGCCGATCGCCAGTTCCACTTCCATGTCGCGCGCGCCGTCGTAGGGCATCGGATTGAATACTTCATACAGCTCTGGCAGTAGCCGCAGGCCGTAATCGCGCACATAGCGATTCGCCTGGATATCCGCCTTGTGCCGGTCGAAGCGCAGGTCCGGGTCCAGCCCCGTCATTCCCACATACACGCAAGGCTTGTCGAACCGGTAGTCCGGATTCGCACGGCGAAAGCGCGCCTCGTTCCAGACGGTGTCTTCCAGTACGACCACGTAGACGTAATAGTGATGACTCGGACGGCGACGGGCCATTGCGACGCGAACGCTCAGCTAGAGGTGGTCCCGTGCAGCAGCATGCGGTACTCGGTCGGTGTAATGCCGACGGTCGCCTTGAACTGCCGCGTGAACGCGCTGTGATCGGTATAGCCGCACAGGGCGGCCACATCCGTGACCTTGTCGTGCGACACCAGGAGCGCAGTGGCCGCATCCAGCCGCGTTTTCAGCAGCACCTGGCGCGGCGTCAGATGAAAGACCTTGTGAAAGTAGCGTTCGAGCTGCGCTACCGACATATCCGCCATGGCCGCGAGCTGCTTCAGGTTCAGCGGCTGCACATAATTGTCCTGAATGTACTGCACGACCGCGGCGAGCCGGCTGTACGCGGGATGACTGCCCTCGTCCGCTTTCAGATCGCGCGAAATGCCCGCCAGCCCCACCACCTGCCCCGCCGGATCGCGCAACGGCTGCTTGCAGGTCAGGCACCAGCCCGGTTGCCGTCCGGGGTACAGATGCAGTTCCAGCTGATCGACCATCTGGTTGCCGACATTGATGATCGCGATGTCCTGCGCCGTGTAGATGCGCCCGAAGCGGCGCGGGAAGACGTCCTCGGCGGTCCTGCCGAGCAGCGCCGCCTTGTCCTTGTAGCCGCAGCGCGAAGCCAGCGTGCGGTTCACCAGCGCATAGCGCGCCTGGACGTCCTTGACGAAAAACACGACGTCCGGCATCGCATCGAAGACCGGTTCGAGCAGCGTGAAATGCGAGAGCATGCCGGTCAACGTGGCGTCGGGCGGGTCGAGCGGGTGAGCCAGCGTGTTCATCTTGCGTATCCCGTGCATCCGGTGCGTGATCTTGTGCGCTCGATTATAGGTCCGCGCGATGGGGCGAAAAAATCAGGGGGTCGACGAGGGCGATGCGACCCAATCGGCGGCCTTGATGAGCGTGCCGATCTGCGCCGGATGAAATGGCGGACGCGGCTGCGCTGTCTGCCAGCCGAAATACGTGCTGGCGGCCGTGCCGCAGATACGCCCCTGACACGCGCCCATTCCACAGCGGGTGTGCAGCTTGGCGTCGCGCCAGTCGCGATGCACGCGCACTTCGCCGAGCGTCACGTCTTCACAGCGGCAGAGTATGGTCTCGTCAGCAGGGAGCGCGCGGGCTGCGTCGCCTAAGGCGAAGGTCGTTTCTACTCGCTGCGCGAAACGTTGCCAACGCTGGCGTTGCGCGCGCAGTGCGCGCAGGTCCAGCGTGGCATCGCCGCTCGCAATGCATCCTGCCAGCGCGCCTTCGACCCGCGCCAGTTCCATGCCGCCAATCCCCGTGCATTCGCCCGCAGCGAGGACGCCTTCCACTGAGGTGCGCTGCATGTCGTCGACGCGAATCGCGCCGTGTTCATCGAGCGCACAACCGAGCGCCTGGGCGAGCGTCACGTTTGGCACCAGACCATAGCCGCATGCAATACGGTCGCAGGCGAGCGTGACTTCGCGGGTGCCGCGCACGATCGTCGCCTGCTCCACTCGTCCTGCGCCGCGCGCTTCGCGCACTACGCTGCTGGTCCAGTAGGGCAACCCTGCTCCTCCACGTGTGAGCTGCGCGGCCTGCAGCAACTTCGAAGGCGTGGCCGCGAGCGAGGCGACGAAGCGCGCCAGCGCGAGCGCCGGTGCCTGTTCGACCACCGCCACCACGTGGGCGCCCGCCGCGCGAGCGGTGGCGAGCGCGGCGAGCAGCAATGGGCCGCTGCCGGCGATCACGACGCGCTCGCCGCGTACCGGCGTGCCGCCTTTGATCAACGCCTGCAACGCGCCCGCGCCGGTCACGCCTGGCAGCGTCCAGCCGGCGAACGGCAGCAGCCGCTCACGCGCACCGGTTGCGAGGATCAGTTGGTCGTAGCTGACGCATACGCCACCGTGCCCGGCCGATTCGAGCAGCAGCGCACGTGGCCCCAACGGAGCAACGACACGCGAGGATGACCACACGGTGACGTTCGGATGCTTGCGCAAGGCCGCGTCGACTTCGCTCAATGGCGCCTGCGGGGCGTGGCCCGGCCCTTGCCGCCAGACCTGACCGCCGACGCACGGATTGTCGTCGAACACCGCCACGCGCGCGCCCTTCTGCGCTGCGGCTCGCGCCGCATTCAGCCCGGCCGGACCGGCGCCCGCGACGACGACGTCGTAGTGCTGATCCACGCTCACAATGGCCCCGTCGTGTGAATGATCTGGCCGTCGCGACAAAGCGTCTGGCACGCGAGCACATGCGCGCGGCCGTCGATGGTGACGCGGCATTCCTGGCACACGCCCATGCCGCACAAGGCAGCACGAGGCTGGCCAGCCACCGAAGTGCGCGTGCCACGCAAGCCTGCAATCGCGAGCGCCGCCACGACCGTCGTTCCGGCTTCGACCTCGATCGTGCGAGAGTCGATCGTCACGCGAATGCACGCTTTGATGCCCCGGCTAGACATGACACACGCTCTGCGCGAAACGTTGCGGCAAATACGGCTCACATGGGATCGGCGTGGCATCTCCCGTGATCTGCGATGCAAGCAGTTTCGCCGTCGCAAGAGATGTGGTGACGCCAAGACCTTCGTGCCCCACCGCCACCCATAGATCTGCTGCAGCATCGCTCATCCGGCTCATCCGCCCCATGCGGCCGATCAACGGCAAGCCATCCGGCGTCGCGGCCCGAAACCCCGTCCACGCACGAATCCCGTTGAGCGATGGCAACGCCGGCAGATAACGCGCCGCGCGCTGCAACATCTGCGCGAGCACGGGCATTTCGACAGCGGGATCGGTCGTGTCGAACTGGCGCGACGAGCCGATCAGCAGTTGGCCCGTCGGCCGCGGCTGCGCGTTGAACGCCACAGAGGTGCCCACCGCGTGATGGGCGCTTTTGATGTATCCGAGTTCGAGCAGTTGATGCCGGATCAAACCGGGGTAGCGGTCCGTGATCAGCAGATGACCCTTCTTCGGCTGCAGCGGCAGCGACGGCACCAGCTTCTGCGCGCCCGTGCCGTTAGCCACGATCACATAGGCCGCCTGCTTGCGTTCGCCGTTCGCGAGGATCACGCCATGCGCGTCGACGGCTGTCACTTCCGTTGCCAGTCTCACGCGAATATTCGCCGCCGCAGGCGATTGCGTGAGCAACCACTCGGCCGCGGTCGGCGCGTAGACGATGCTGTCGTGTTCGATCCGCAGGCCGCCCGCCATGCCAGTTGCGAGCGCGGGTTCGCAGGCACGCAACGCGGCGCTGTCGAGCAGTTGTGCGGCGACGCCTTGCGCGACAAACGTATCGTGCATCGCGCCCGCGGCTTGCCATTCCTCGTCGTCGGTCGCGACCCACAGCGTGCCGCAGCGCGAAAACGCGTCACGTGTTCGCAGTTGCGGCGCAAGTTCGAGCCACAAGTCGCGCGAATACGCGCTTAAAGCAAATTCCGCGGGGGAGTCGTTCATCACGACAATGTGGCCCATCCCGGCAGCCGTTGCACCACCACCGATGCCATGCGTATCGAGCACCTCGACCTGCATGCCGCGCGCGGCGAGTTCCGCCGCGCATGCCGCGCCGATAATCCCCGCACCGACGATGAGCGCATCCGCCGTCATGCCGCGCGCAGACCCCAGGCAAACGGATCGCGCTCATCGAAACACAAACGCCCTTCCGCCATGATGTGCGCATGACCCGTGATGGTCGGCATCACCGTCTTGCCGTCGCCGCTCCCTTGATACGTCGCTTCGAAGACGCTGCCGATAATGCTTTCCTGACGCCACACCGCTCCCTCGGCGAGCTTGCCGTCAGCGGCGAGACAGGCCACTTTGGCGCTCGTGCCGGTGCCGCACGGCGAGCGGTCGTAAGCGTTGCCAGGACACAGCACGAAGCTGCGGCTGTCGAGACCGTCGCGCGAGCCGGGTCCGAACAGTTCGATATGGTCGATCAGGGCGCCGTCCGCACCCGTGATGTGCTGGGCGATCAGCGCGTCGCGGATTGCCGAACTGAATGCCGTCAACTCGGGAATATGGCGCGCCTCGAGCGTATGACCATGCTCGGCGATGAGGAAAAACCAGTTGCCGCCCCACGCGATATCGCCGGTCAACACGCCGTGACCGGGAACGTCGACGCTCACCGCCTGACGGTAACGATAAGACGGCACGTTGCGCACCGCGACGCTGCCATCGCCATTGAGCGTGGCCTCGACGATGCCGACCGGCGTCTCGATGCGGTGCTGCCCCGCGCCGATGCGGCCCATATGCGCCAGCGACACGACGAGTCCGATCGTGCCGTGTCCGCACATGCCGAGGTAGCCGACGTTATTGAAGAAGATCACGCCGGCCGCGCAATCGGCGGCATCCGGCTCGCACAGCAGCGCGCCGACGACGACGTCCGAGCCGCGCGGTTCCGTGACGATGCCGGCGCGCCAGTCGTCGAAACGCGTGCGAAACACGTCGAGCCGCTCGGCCAGCGTCCCGTTACCGAGATCCGGGCCACCGGACACAACCAGGCGGGTCGGTTCACCGCCGGTGTGCGAATCAATCACGTTCAAGGTTTTCATGCTGCAATCTTAGAAATGCCGGCACGGCCAGTCTTGGTGTCATTATGCGCGGATTGTGACGATTTCAGCATAGTGATCGGCGTGGCTCGTCCGCCTTGGCGACGGTCGCCCCGGACTTCCGTTCCGCGAGCCCGAACGCTTCCGCACAGCATTGGCTCCGTATGCCGGGAAGTCTCCCTCGCGCGGTCCCGACGCGGTACGCCCAGATCCCCGTAAGACAGCATCGTCACTGGGCATTCAACGGCCTGGCCGAGCGATTCCCGCATACCGCTTGTGCTGAAATCGTCATCGAAGACGCGCGAATCGCGCAAGACGGCGGCTTTTTCCCTGCTTACACTGCGGTCAACTCATCACATTCAGGAGAGACGTCGTGGCGCACATCTGGGAAGGTGTATTACCCGCAGTCACCACCAAATTTCACGCGGATTTCAGCATAGACCGTGCGTGGACGGCGAAGAATATCGAAGCGCAGATCGAGGCCGGTGTGGATGGCATCATCGTGTGCGGCTCGCTCGGCGAAGCCTCGACCCTGTCGCTCGACGAAAAGCTCGAAGTGCTCGATATCGCCGTGGACGCCTCGCGGGGCCGCGTGCCGGTACTCCTGACGATCGCCGAAAACAGCACGCTCGACGCCTGCCGCCAGGCCGAAGCCGGCACGAAACATGGCGCGGCTGGCTATATGGTGCTGCCGGGTCTGCGCTATCTGTCGGACCGGCGCGAGACGCTGCACCACTTCCGTAGCGTCGCAAAAGCTAGCGCGTTGCCGCTAATGATTTATAACAACCCGCTCGCGTACGGCGTCGACACCACGCCTGAGATGTTCGCCGAACTCGCCGACGAGAAGAAAATCGTCGCCATCAAGGAATCGTGCGGCGACGTGCGCCGGGTCACGGACCTGATCAACGCGGTGGGCGATCGCTACGCGATTCTGTGCGGCGTGGACAACCTCGCCATGGAAGCCACCCTGATGGGCGGTCACGGCTGGGTGGCGGGTCTCGTATGCGCGTTTCCGCATGAGACGGTCGCGATTTACAAGCTGATCAAGGCAGGCCGCGTCGACGAAGCCCGCGCGATCTACCGCTGGTTTGCGCCGCTGCTCGCCCTCGATGTCTCGCCGAAGCTGGTGCAGAACATCAAGCTCGCCGAAGCGATGGTGGGACTCGGCACGGAGCATGTGCGCCCGCCGCGTCTGCCGCTTGCAGGCGACGAACGCAAGGCGGTCGAAGCGCTGGTTCGCCACTCGCTCGAAACGCGGCCCACGCTGCCGTCGCTCTGAGCAGATCAGGCCGCGGCTTTCTCGATCTCGGCTTCGGCCTGATGCAGGCTTAGCAACCGGTAGCCGCTCTTGTAGACCGGTTGCAGACGAAAGCCGTTGTCCTGATCGATCTCGAGCAGCAGACGCAGGCGCGACACGTGGCTGTCGATGGTCCGCGTGAACTCGCGGAATTCGCGGCCCCACACCATCGCGAAGATATGGTCGCGCGACAGGACGCGGCCGATGTTGGCGAAGAACAGTGACGCCAGACGATACTGCGTGCCGGACAGCTGCACAGGCACACCCCGCAACGTCACCAGCTGGCGATGCGCGTCGAAGTGATACGGGCCGGCGTCGAACGTCGCCACGCTAAGGCGGTCCGGGTAGGCGCGCCGCAACAGCGCCGCGATGCGCTCGCGGAATTCCGCCGGGCGCACCGGCAACGGCACATAGTCGTCCGCACCCGCCGCGAAGGCGCGCACCGCGGCGGCCTCCGAGCGGTCGTGCGAAGCGAATACCACCGGCATCCGGTCGCCGCCTACGGCGCGCACCGATTTCAGCACGTCGATACCCGATAGACGCATGCCGTTCCAGTCGAGCACGAGCAGGTCTACGGTCGAACGTGCGAGGGCCTTCGACATGCTCAGACCGTCGTCAAAGGTCGCGCAGGTGTGCCCCGCCTGCTGCAGGATCTGTTCGATCGACTGACTCTGCAGGGGGTCGCGCTGAAGGATGGCAATACGCATGAGAAAAACTCTTAACTGTTGGATCGGACGCGATTCTGTTAGTCGCCCGGCCGCCAGCCCATAGGAGCAATCCTAATTTACCCAATGATCGGCATTGTCCGACAGATGAGCCCTGCGTTCTGACGCCGGCGTTCTCCGCCATGCATTGACACTTCATGCCGCGCCGAAACGTCGGCTGCCGCTGAGGCTTACGATGGGTCTTATGAAAACGACCACCGCCCCCTTCACCCCCGCTATCTCGCGCATCGTCGCGACGGTCAGCGTGGGGTTCGTCGTCACGCAGCTCGACGTGACTATCGTCAACATCGCGCTCGCCAAAATCGGCGGCGATCTGCACGCGGACGTCACGGGCCTGCAATGGATCGTCGACGCCTACGCGCTGGCTTTTTCGGTCCTGATGCTGTCGGCCGGCGTGCTCGGCGACAGGCTCGGCGCGCGCCGCATGTATGCCGTCGGCATCGTGATCTTTGCCCTCGCGTCGCTCGCCTGCGGGCTCGCGTTCGACGCCACTATGCTCGTGGCAGCGCGGGCGCTGCAGGGCATCGGCGCCGCCGCGATGTTGCCCAACTCGCTCGCGCTGCTTAACCAGGCCTGCGGACACGATCCAAAGTTGCGGGCGCGGGCTGTGGGTCTGTGGACCGCGGCAGGCGCTGTTTCGATTGCGGCCGGACCGGTGATCGGCGGTCTGCTGATCGCGGGCTTCGGCTGGCGCAGCATCTTTCTCGTCAATCTGCCGATTTGTGCAGCCGGCCTGTTCGCGACCTTCGCCTGGGTGCCGCGGCCGGATGCGACCGCCGTCCCGAACACAACCGTCCCAGGAAATGCACAATCCACCGCACAGGCTGCCCCGCAGCCACGCAGCGTCGACCTGCCCGGCCAGTTACTGGCGATCGTCGCGCTAACGGCGTTTACCGGCGCAGTTATCGAAGGACGTCCGCTCGGCCTCAGCCATCCGCTGGTCGCAGGCGGCTTCATCCTCGCCGTGATCGCGGTCATTGCGTTTGTGACGGTGGAAGCGCGCGTGGCTACCCCGATGTTGCCGCTCTCGCTGTTCCGCAAGCGCACCTTCAGCGCTGCGGTGCTGTTCGGCATCTGCGTGAATCTGACGTACTACGGCATGGTGTTCGTGCTGAGTCTGTATCTGCAACACGTGCGGGGCTACACGCCGCTCGAGGCTGGATTGGCGTTCCTGCCGCTGACCGGCGGATTCCTCGCTTCGAATGTGCTTAGCGGCTGGGTGGTCGGGCGCTATGGCGTGCGTGTGCCGATGATCTGCGGTGCGCTGACCGCTGCGCTCGGCTATGGGCTGCTGCACCTGGTGGGCGCGACGACGCCGCTGATCGGACTGCTGGTGCCGTTCCTGCTGATTCCGTCGGGCATGGGCCTCGCGGTGCCGGCCATGACGACCGCTGTGCTGGCGTCGGTGGAACGGCAGCGTGCCGGCACGGCGTCAGCGGTATTGAATACCGCGCGGCAGGCAGGCGGTGCCGTGGGTGTCGCCGCGTTCGGCGCGCTGGTGAGCGGAGCGGGCGCGGCGCATATCGTGTTCGGCATGCAGGTCGCTACCGCGATCTCGACGGGTCTGTTGCTCGCCGCCCTCGTGCTCGGCTGTCTCGTCCATCCGGAACCGCATGCACAGCAACCGGAGAACGATAGTCGCAGGGAATCATCGGGACGTCGTCTGCGAGCTATTGATCGCGGTTAGCACCGCTAGCGCACAATTCAGATCCATCCCCTGAAAGCACAACGCCCACGCTGAGCCCAGCGTGGGCGTTGTGCGTCGCGGCGAACCAGGCAGCAGTGGACCCGCCATCCGCCTATCGCGCGACAGCTACAGCGAGGTCTCCTGAATCTCACCGGATTCCAGCGCGCGCGCAATCAGGCCCTCGCTTTCCACCTTGCTGATCGCATCGGCAATCAGCTTGGCCGGTTCTTCAATCTCGGCCTTGATCGTGCTGATCAAACCGGACGCGTCGAGGACCACCAGCGTTTTCGCGGAATCGGCGAGGCTGATGATCACACGATGCGGCGTCGGCCCTTCGCCGAGGCTCGCGCAAAACTGCATGACGTTGCCACCGATCGTTTGCTCAAAATTTTGAATCATTGTCGACTCCCTTGAAGACACCCTGAATCGGAACGGCATGTTGGATGGAACATGCCCTGCGCAAACGGTCCTGATGCAGCTATCCCAGCAGCAACCTCCGTACCGGGACCAATAAACGCCGCTTTGCTCACGCTCTCGCGTTTGGGGGACGCGATTCCTCAGCGCCCCAGACCGCTACGCGGCGCGCGGGCGCCGTCGATACTGATACGGCCCGCACCCGTCACGAACAACAGCAGGAAACCACCCGCAATGCCGATGTTCTTCCAGAAGTGAATCACCATGTCATGCTGCACCACGGCATCCGTCACATTCCAGAAATCGTGTCCGAGGACGGCTGTTGCTACCGTGTACACCGCCATGATGAGCGCCAGCGGGCGAATCTTGAAGCCGAGCACGAGAAACAGGCCACCGAGCGCCTCGACCGCAGTGGCAAGCGGTGCAGCAATCTGCACGAACGGCACGCCCTTCGAATGCAGATAGCCCACGAAACCCGCGTAACCCAACAGTTTCATCACGCCGCCCCAAAGGAACAAAACGGCAAGGGCAAGACGTGCAATGAGGATTACGCCGGAATCGACGGGTCGCGTCATGAGAAAGGACTCCTGTGAACAGATAAGCAAAAGACCGGGCGATGCGCTGTCAGTTCCCGGAAGGTGCATGTCAGAATATGTGCATTGACTCGCTTCTCCAAGCGAAAACGCGTCACGTCGGGCCCTGATACGGAGAATTTTTCCCTTCGAAAAGCGTCCGATTACACTCCTGATTACTCGCCGCGCGCGTCCGGTCTTGTTATAATCCTTTCACGATTCCGAACAAAATATAACGAACCCATTGCGTCAGGGCCCGGGACTTCCATGCTGAAAACTGACCGCCTGCGCGCGCTCGCTGACGCGCTGGGCAGACAAAACGTGATGCGCCTGCGCGATGCCGCCGCACTGCTCGGCGTGTCGGAAATGACGGTGCGCCGGGACGTCGCCGCAAGTCCGGGGCAATTCACTTATCTGGGCGGCTACATCGTCAGCGCGACAGACGTACCCAACACCGCCGGGTATTCGCTGGAGCAGGAGAAGGACCATTTCGCGCAAGCCAAGGCCGAGGCCTCGGCGTTCGCCGCGAAGCTGATCGCCGACAACGAAACGCTCTTCATCGATTGCGGCACCACCCTCACCACACTGGCGCGGCTGATTCCTGCCGAGCGGCACGTCACCGTGGTCTGCTACTCGCTGAACGTCGCGGAGATTTTACGGCGCAAACCCAACGTGCGGATGATCCTGCTGGGCGGCGTGTATGTGCCGTCGTCGGATTCGTTCGCCGGGGAAGAAAGCATCGAGATGCTGCGCCGCATGGGCATCAACAAGGCGTTCATTTCAGCAGGCGGAGTGGATCCGGCACGCGGCGTCACCTGCTGGAATTTTCATGAGGTCGCGCTCAAGCAGGCGGCCATGGCGAGTGCGGTGGAGCGGCATCTGGTGGTCGATACGAGCAAGTTCGGCGCGGTTAAAGCGGTCCGGTTCTCGCAGGTCGACGATTTCGATTCGATCATCACCGAGAAAGGCCAGGAGTTGCGCCGGCGCAAGTGAGCACGATCACGGATACGTGGCTACTTCAATCAGGTTGCCATCCGGGTCGCGGCAATACACCGAGGTCATCGGACCACGCGCACCGGATCGTGCCACCGGGCCGGCCTCGATTTCAATACCGTGTGCCAGCCAATGCGCCTTGACCGTCTCTGGATTCGCCTGCGTCACGAAACACAGATCGGCGCTGCCGGCTACTGGCGCGACGCCGGTAAACCATGCCACCGTATCCGCATCTTTCGGCCGCAGATTGATCTTATGCGAGCCGAAATGAACGGCGACCCGCACACCGGTGCGCGAATCGAAATCGATACGCTGCATGCCCAGTGCGCGGACGTACCATTCGGCACTGGCCTCCACATCCGCTACATTCAGAACGATGTGGTCGATGCTGTCTATCGAGAAGCTCATGATCGTCGAAAGTAAGTTGGTGCATCATCAGGTTGAAGTGAGCAGCAGCCTGCCGGAGGATGCGTCGGCAGCGCCGGCCAGGTGGGTGCCACTCCTGAAAAGTACCACGTGGAGGAGATTTGCATCGGCTCACTCCTGAATACCCGTCAAAAAGGAAACCCAGATGACTCAGCTATTTGATTTGAGCGGCCGCACTGCCCTCGTCACCGGCTCGGCGCGTGGCATCGGCTTCGCGCTCGCTGAAGGGCTTGCCGCCGCGGGAGCCCGCGTCGTATTGAACGGCACGCGCGCCGATACGGTCGCTCAAGCTGTGACGCGACTCAAAGACAAGGGCCTCGACGTCCATGGCCGTGCCTTCGATGTGACTGACGAACAGGCTGTGGCCGACGCATTCGCGCAGTGGGACACAGACGGTATAAAGATAGATATCCTGATCAATAACGCCGGCATCCAGTTTCGCAAACCACTCGTAGAGCTGGAACTGAGCGACTGGCAGCGTGTGATCGACACCAACCTCACGAGCGCCTTCATTGTCGCCAGGCAGGCCGCCAAACGCATGATCGCGCGTGGCGCGGGAGGCAAAATCGTCAACATCGGCTCGATTATCAGCGAGAACGCGCGTGCCACCGTGGGCGCGTACGCGGCAGCGAAAGGCGGCATCAAGATGCTCACCAAGGCCATGAGCGCCGAGTGGGCGTCATCGAACATCCAGGCCAATGCGATTGGGCCCGGCTATATCCTGACCGATATGAACAAGGCGCTGGTGGAAAACGCAGCGTTCGATGCGTGGGTCAAAAGCAGCAACCCGTCTCAGCGCTGGGGTACGCCCGAGGAACTCGTCGGCACCGCGGTGTATCTTTCGTCAGCGGCATCGAGCTACGTGAATGGCCAGATCATTTACGTCGATGGGGGTTGGCTCGCAGTGCTGTAAGCGATCCTCAGCTCTCCAAAGCAAGCGGCGCCGCGAATTCCACCATACACGCTTCACGAACCCGCTCGACCACCGCGGGCCAGCTTTCGCTTGCCGCTTGCCGGAACAGTCGCACCGTGTGCGGATACCACGGCGAGTCGCTGCGTTCATGCATCCACCGCCAGTCGATACCGTGCCCTGGCAGCATGATCCAGCAAGGCTTGCCCATCGAGGCAGCCAGGTGACCAATCGACGTATCGACGCAGATCACCAGATCGAGCTGCGCGATGATCGCAGCACTATCGGCCAGATCCGCTACTTCCGAGCCGAGATGCAGCAGTGGCTGCCCATCTGGAGGACACTGCGCCTCGTCTTCGGCCTGTCCTTTCTGCAGGCTCACGAACTGGACATCCGGCAAACTCCACAGCGGCGCCAGCGTTGTCAACGACGGTAGTGACCGGTTGGCGTCATTGTGATGTCGCGGGTTGCCTTTCCACACCAGCCCAACCTTGTGCCCTGCAGGCAGCGCCTCGAGCCGGGAGCGCCACTGATCGAGAAGCGGCTCGGCGAGCTTCAGGTGACCGGCGGGCGGAATGGTGTCCGGGGTGGTATGCAGATGCAGCGGCGCACTGAGCAGGCTGGTCCAGCGGTCGAATCCGGACGCCAGCCGCAACGCGCCTTGATGGTCGAGCACTGCATCGACGCCCTCCACGGCAGCCATCAGGCGGTGCAGCGGGGCCATGCAGACAACCGTAATCGTGGCCGCGCCCCGCGCCTTGAGGAGCGGAAGATAGCGGCTGAACTGCAGAATGTCGCCGAGGCCATCCTCTTGCCAGATCAACAACGACTTGCCGGCGAGATCATCGCCACGCCAGTGCTGACAGGGCAACATCGCGACAGTCTTCGGGTGGATATAGTCCGGCTTCTGATAGCGGGACTCATAAAGCCGCCAGCCCTCTTCGAACGCACCGGTGCTGAGCAGCAGTGTCGCGAGAGCGAATTTCGCATCGGCATAGTCTGGGCGGATCGCGATCGCCTGCCGGTATGCTGCTTCGGCTTCCTCTAGCCGATTGAGCTCCTTCCGGACGTTGCCAAGGTTGTAATGGGCCTCGACGACATTGGGACGCAGCGCGATCGCCTGCTGGTATGCAACAGCAGCTTCCGACCAGCGCTCGAGTACCTGGAGGACACTGCCCAGGTTGTTATGCGCTTCGACACCGTTCGGATTGATGTGCAGCGCCTCGCGATAAATCGCCTCCGCATCAGCGAGCCGATTCATCCCGTGCAGCACGATGCCAAGGTTGTAGCACGCCTCCGCGTAATCGGGACGCAGCGCTAGCGCCTGCCGGTAGCACGCCTCGGCTTCGGGCAGCTTTTTGAGGTCGGCCATTACGGTGCCGAGATTGTTGTGCGCCTCGGCGTAGCCCGGACGGATCGTCACGGCCAGCCGGCAGGCGAGTTCCGCTTCGGATAGCCGCGTGAGCAGCTTGAGCACGCTGCCCAGGTTATTGAGCGCCTCGGGATACTGAGGGCGGATCGTCAACGCCTGACGGTAAGCCTGATCCGCCTCGGGAAAGCGGCCCAGTTCCTTGAGCACGTTGCCCAGGTTGTTGTGCGTCTCGGCAGAACCGGGCCGCAACGCCAGCGATTGCCGGTAAGCGGCCTCAGCCTCATGCAAACGGCGCAGTTCGTAGAGGACGATGCCCAGGTTGTAGTGCGCCTCCGCGTAATCGGGACGTACGGCGAGCGCCTGCCGGTAGGCCGCCTCTGCGTCAGGCAGACGCTTGAGACCACACAGCACTGCACCAAGGTTGTTATACGCCTGGGCCTGATCGGGGCGGATGGCCACGACGCTGCGGAACATTGCCTCCGCTTCTGACAGGCGGCCAAGCCCCTTCAGCAACATGCCGAGGTTGTTATAGCCATCTGCGAAATCGGGCTTTAGCGCGATCGACTCGCGCCAGTACGTCTCCGCTTCGGTGGACCGGTTCAGACCGTGCGCCGCGATTGCGGCGACGCTAAGTGTTCCGACGAGTACGGGTACGGCGACGCTGGCACGCGCTTCGAGGATAGGCTGTACCAATGCCAGCGCCTCGGCGAATTTCCCGGTGGAACAGAGCATAGCCGCGGACTGTACGGTTTCTGCATGGGAGGGCGCGAGCGTCGATGCCGGAGTCATGAATAGGGGTTGCCGATGTCAGCGTCTGTAAGGTCAGGGAAAGCGATATGCTAGCAGCAGGTTCAACGCGCACGTGTCGTGCGGATGCGCCCACTGCTGACGGAACGCCCCAAACGCAGGTTAAGGCAATTGAGGCTAATGCGATGGGAGGAAATGAACGTGTTGGAGCACGTTATTCAGGGGATGGGAGTGTAGAGGACCGCACAGCTGAGTCTGCAGCGCCGCAGTGCGGTACCCACAGACACCTTACGCCTGTAAGGCCATATGCAGGAGTGGAGACGGTCTGTCCGCGTAGTCCGGCGGAGGCGATCCGCACTACCCGATAGCTATTCGAAATGCACATCCCCGGAGCCGGTCCGGTTCACTATTTTCGTTGGTGGATTGCCAACAACCCGAACGTCACCGGATCCCGTTAGAGAGACGATTGCCGTGTTCGCCGCATATCCTCGCAAATCGCCGGAGCCCCTCATACTCGCATTTAGCGTTTTCGCATGGACCGAACGCGCGTCTACTCCGCCCGAGCCTTTGATCGAGACATTGACCGTGGCGACCTGGCCCGATGCCACGATCGAGCCAGAACCGGAGACGTCGAGGTTCAGAGAATCGCCGCTGAGACCGGAAGCATTCAGCGATCCCGAACCGGACAGACTCACCGCAAGCAGCGACGGACCGGTAACCGTCACCTTGATCGGCCTCCTCAGCATCACCGAATCCGTAAGCTGGATAGTCAATACATTGTCTTTCACGGTCGTAAGCACCAGTGGCACGACATCGGCCGGACCGGAAACCGTAACGGACGTATTCGCGCCGGTAGAAAAAGTCACATCCACGGGCGCACGCAAGTCAATGCCCGAAAACTTGCCGGGCTGGCGCGCTTCCGACTTATCTGCGCCTGCGCCGGGGGACACCGCTACCGGTGAATCGACACGCATGATGGCGCCGTTGTTGCTCTGGGCTAGCGCAACACTGGCGAGGATGCTGCCAGCCGCTACGACGGCCAGGCGAACGATGGACGGTCTCATAGTTCTCCCGATCAGTTCAGTCAAGTCAAGCCGGTCTAAAGCAGCTCCGGTTGCAGATCATGCACCTCACGAGCCGGTCGCGTCAAACCACTAGACGCTTGAGATTTCGACGGCCTATGAGAAGCGAAGCAGTGTGCAGGCCTAACGATCGCTGCGCAGCAGACCGTAGAGCGCGCTGTCCGGCACTTCGCCGCCGACAATCCAGCGCTCGGCAAGCGGATGGAGAGCAGCGCTTACCCTCATCCGAGCATGCTGTATAGCGGCTTAGCTTTGCCGGCGAACCAGTCCTTCAGCGACTCGTCGTCCCAACCTTCCGCTATCGCAGCCGCTTGCCGAAGCCACCCCGCACCCTCCTCTCGCCGCTCAAGTCCGAAAAGCGCTTGCGCCGACTCAAGCATCAGAAAGGCAAGATCGACGTCTTCGCTGCCATGGGTTTCAATCAGCTGCCTGCCGCGCTCCGCCGCTTCAAGTGCCTTTGCGAATTCGCCAAGACGATTGAATACCAGCGCACAGAGGTAATCCGCCCGCTCGTGATTGACCCACGTTCCCGCGCGATGCCAAAGCTCGCGCGCGGCAAACGCTCCGTCTTTCATCGCCTCTCGAACCTGAGACTGCGCTAGCGTTTCATCATCCAGTTCGAGCAGCGCGGAGACGATGTTGTTCAGGCTTGCCGCCACGAGCGCGTCGGCATCCTTTGTTTCGTCCCATTGTCTGACCGCTGCCACTACGGTCTGCAAGGCAATGGCTGCGTCGACCGCGCGCTCGCGTATCGCCAAGAAGCTGAGCGCTGCTGCGCGCACGACCATCGTGGCCTGATCCGGTCGCAATCCGTGCTGTGTCATCCGGCGCTCCAACTTGAGGCCGGTCAGAAGATCGCCGCTGAGATGTGCCGCCACCGCCGCATTGCGCAATGCGGCGAGGGGTATGGTTTCATGAGCCGAGGATGCTTTGACAATCAGCTCGTACGCCTCGCTCCAGCGTTGATATTTTTCGCCAATCACGTGAACGCACAGCCACGAGAAGCGCCCTAGCTGATCGGCAGGCACTGGCGACTGAGCGATGTGCCTAAGCTGGCCGGCGGCAGCTTCGGGTTCGTCGTCGTGGTTCTGCATTAGCAGGCTGAGTTCGTCTGCGACCGTCATTGTGCGTATTCCCTTGTTGGCAATCGGAACATTCAAACAGCGTGGCGCTTGTGGTGTTTAACGGCGGGAGCTGGCCGGCGCATCGCGTGGGTTGCCCTTACGCGTCAATCACCTTGAGCATTTGCAGGCAGGGATTACTCGGCGCCCAAAGCTCGGGGAACACTTCGATGGACATAAAACCCTGCCGTTCGTAAAAGCCGCGCGTCAATGCATAGTGAGGATTTGCGCTAGTGGCCGCGATTGTCTTCACCTGCAAAAAGCGCGCGCCGCGCTCGGCAAGCCAATGCTCGACATGCTTCAAAAGCTGCTTGCCGTGGCCCTTGCCTCTCGCGTCAGCGTGCACAGCTACACAGTGAATTTCCCAAGCTTGCGGGAAATGCTCGCGTAACGTCAAGAAGCCGATAATCCTGTCTGCTTCGTGGAGTACAAAGGTAGGCAGCGTTGCCGTGTCACGGACATACTGCACCAAAGATTCTTCGATTCCGAACCATTCCGGCACGCTGCGCAAGATGGCTTCACACGCAGCTTGCACATTGTCTTTCGGACCTTCTATATGCGTGTTGAATTGATCAGGCTTTGACAAAGGACGGCTCATGCGATTGTTCATTCATTCGATCAGTCAGCCAAAGCGCGATGGTAACGAAGTTCAACAAGCGACGCACCACCGATTTGCGTTGACTTGCTCGAACCATCATGAACAAAGCCCAGCTTTCGATAAGCCGCTATCGCGCGATGATTCTCCGCCAATACCCAAAGCGCCACGTGCTTATATCCCGCGTCTCGCAACTGCATCTTTACTGCATCGCTCAAGCGCCGGCCCACTCCTTTGCCCCACCACGACGGCAACACATAGAAGGCTTCCACTTCGGCCCATTGACTGTCCTTGTCCTCATCGCGGCTACGGCCAAACGCGATCCAGCCGACGAGCACGTGGCCGGTGTGCGCAAGCAACACGCGGATGCGCCCATTTCCAAGCGCCTTCTGCCATCCAGCGGTGCGCCCTGCGACGGTCAGCTCGTTTAGAAAGTGCTCCGGAATGATTCCGATGTAAGCGGCCTGCCATGTCGCCACGTGGACCGTCGCGATCGCCTCGGCGTCTTCGAGATTCGCTTCTCGTACTTCAATCGACATCGATACGGTTTCCTGATTATTTGCAGCGGCCCATATTATCTAAAGACACCGCCCGCTGGCCAGCGATAACCCAACACCGACTCACGCGGATAGGCGTTTTCGCAGACGCGACCCAACTGGTTGCCGCCCCACAGGTAAACGTTTTGCGCATCCTCGCGCAAGAAAAAGCCAACATGCCCTTTCCAGCTATCGGGCCCGTCGCGATACAGTACGGCAACGCATCCTAAAGCCGGTTGCCCGAGCGCCTCACCCCACTCAAGCCACGAACGGGCTAATGCCGACCCGGTCCCGGCGATGTCAAGTTGCGCCAGACACCAGTTCACGAACGACGAGCACCATGAGGCTTTATCGTCATAGCCGCGAATATTCGTGTGCCAATGGTATTCGGTGATGCGTGGATTGCTTTGTCCCGGCGGATACTGGGCCACGCCAGTTTCCCCGCAGGCGACGGCAAGCCAGGGCGGCCCCTCGCCCGCATCGGGTTGGTATTGAAGATCGTCCATGGATCAAATTGCAAAGGAACCGACGCCTACCCTACACTTGCGTGCCCGCTCAATGCAAGTCCGCTCAATGCAAGCCGGCTCGCACGCGAATTTCATATTCTTCTTCGATACGCGGCGCGGGTTCGAGCAGGCTATTGACGAAATCTTGAGTGGCGGGATCTTCGATGAAGCTCGCGGCCGAACCGGCAGTCAGAATCGCAGCGCTTTCCTGCGGTCTCGCGATAACATACCCCTGCACGTAGTCCACGCCGATCTCTTTCAGCGCGCGCAGCGTATCGGCATCTTCCACCCACTCGGCAATGCTGCGCATGCCGAGGTTTCGCGCAAGCGCGACGATCGCCTCCACAATCGCCGTATCCGCAGGATGCGCGCACATCGTACGAATGAACTCGCCGTCGATTTTCAACGCGTCGGCCGAGAGATCTTTCAGATACTTGAACGATGTATAGCCTGCGCCGAAATCATCGAGCGCAATCTTGCCGCCCATATCGTGGACACGGGCAATAAAGCGCTGTGTATTCTCAAGATCGTGCAGCGCCACGCTTTCGGTGATTTCGAGGCACAGGTAGCGAACAATCGGGCGATAGCGTGCGAACAGCGCAAAGATGTCTTCCATGAACTGCTCGTCGTTGAGCGAGCCGCCGCTCAGATTGACGCAGACAAAACGCGTCTTCGACAACGCATGCCGGTTGGTCTCGATCCAGTCGAGCACAGTAGCAAGCACCCATTTGTCGATGGCCGCAATGTTGCCGGACTCTTCCGCCGCCACGATCACCTTGCCGGCCGGCAGCGTCGTACCATCCGGCGCGCGCCAGCGAAGCAGCACTTCGAAATCGAGCGAAGCGGTCGGCGCGGCGAGCGACATGATCGGTTGCATCACCAGGAACAGACCAGGCGGCAGGCGGTTTTGACCCAGCGTCTCGACCAGCATCAGTTCCTTGGCGCGCTCCTCGAAGGCGGCCGCGCCCTTGCGATACGTGACGAGATGCCCGTGTGCCACGTTCTTCGCCTCGCGGCACGCACCGTCTGCGTTGGATAGCGCGTCCTGCACGCGTACCCCGTGCGAGCACTCCACCAGTCCGATCGACGCCTTGACCTGAAACGCGCAATTGCCTACCTGATACGGCGCGGCACTGAGCACGGTGACCAGCTCGCGGCATTGCTCGATCGCATCGTCGATACCCGTATTGCTCATCACACAGATAAACTCGTCGCCACCGATCCGTCCCACCGAATAATCGGACCTCACCACCGAGCGGGTACGCGCTGCGACCTGCTTGAGCACCTCGTCACCGGCGCGGTGACCGAACAGATCGTTGACGAGCTTGAAGCGGTCAAGATCGATATACGCGAGCGCCCACGGTGCGTTTTCGTCGCTTTGTTCCGCGATGGCCCGCTCGACTCCGCGGCGATTCAGCGAGGCGGTTAGCGGATCGTGCTCCGCGAGAAAATGCAGCCGCTCGATAGCCTTCGAGCGCTCCGTCACGTCCTGCAAGGATGCTTCGATCCAGCCGTTCGAATGCGTGGCCTTGAGCGAATAGCGCCGCTCAGCCGTGCCGGTTTCGAGCGAGCCGCCCAGTTCGAGTTCGGCCTCACTGCCCTTCTGCGCCAGCGCCTGCAATGAACCCCACGCGCCCGGTTCGAAATAGTCCTTCCAGTGACGGTCCCTGTATTCGCCCTTGCGCATATCGAGCATCGCACGCAGCGCGGGATTGGCCCGCACGAAACGTCCGTTCTCATCCAGGGTGAAGAGACCGATCGGCGCAACATCATAGGTATTGCGCAACTCCGTCTGCATGCGGCGGCGGCGCTCGCGATCGGCGCGCATCTGCTCCGCAATCGCGAATGCAGCCATCATGCTCGACGACAGCGCTGCGATTACGGGATTCACGCCGCCAAACAGCAGCTTGATGCCGAACGCCGCACCCAGCACCTCGGAGAAGATCGAAAACAGTACGACCGCCATCGACGCCACGTACCACAGCACAGTACGCGAACGCGTTGTCCACACCAGCCGCGCAAGCAGGAAAATCAGCACGACCATGCCCAGGCTGCTGAGCGCCCACAGCACCGGGATGAACTGCGCATAGCGCAACGTGGCGGCTGCCACGAGCATCAGAAGACCGTTGTATTGCACGATCCGCAGCATCCAGCGAAAGCCTTCTCCTTTCAGCTCGCGGCGGAACAGTTGGCCGAATAAAGCTACCGTGAGCATGTAGTACACGGCGAAGGTGGCCTGACGCAGCAACTGCATGTGATCGGGCGGAATGATGCGGCCGATCCATTCCATGTCCCAGCCCATCGCATTCGCACAGAGCCGCAGATTGCCGACGAGCCAGGCCGCGAAAATCACATACGTCCATTCACGATTGATCAGCGCGGTCACGAAGACGAACACAGCCAGCGTCAACAGACCGCCCGCGATCAAAGCCGAGTTTTCCTGGAAGTCGAGCGCTGAACGATCGAGGTCGTGCGCGCTCCAGGCAAGTGCGTTCAGATACGCAGGACCCGAAAATGTCCCGCGGCACAAGACAGCACTTGGGGCAGACACCGGCGCGTCGACGGCGAGCTCGAACCCCGCCTTGATCGGGCTGATCTTGCCGCTGACACCCCGGCGATCACCTTGCCCAAGCGGCGCCAAAGTCGATGCGTTCCAGCACGCGATTGTCTGTGCGTGACGAGACGGAAATTCAATCAGCGTGGGCTGCCCCGATTTGATGACGGGTACGTCGAACAAAAACCAGAAAGGAGTTTCGGCGAGCCGCGTGCTGTAGCGCCGCGTAGAAGGCGCCTGCAATTGCCCGCTCAGGGCTTGCAGCGCCTCGGCCGGCGTAAGCGAACTGGTCTTGTCAGGGAGGACATGAAGATTCACAACAAGCGAGCCGTTCGACTCGAATTGTCGTGGCGCCCAAAGAAAGGCGACGACCGTCGCGGCCGCGATGAGTCCCGGCACGAGATACACCGAGAATGCGAACAGCAGCCAGTCGATGAACGACCCCGCACGCATGTACCTCGATCGCGAGAAGAAAGTCGCCAATTCCATACCTGGAATTCCCCTAGTGCGGCAGCGCTTCTATTTGGGCAATGACAGAGCCTGAATGGCTCTGCCATCGCCACACTCCATTAGTTGGCCTGCCGGATGGCCGGACTATGTTGTTTTAGCTACTTTGAGCAATTTGCGAAGCCTCCAGGCATCCTACCGTTTCTCGCGCAAAAGATAAATCTACCGGGGATAAATCGATGTCCGGGTGGTGTGTTTCAAACACGTACTGGAACAGCGGGTGCTGAACCGCCGCCCATCGCTGGCGAGCTACCGCCACGGGCTTGGCCAAAACCCGGTGAGGTAATCCGCCTACATGCGCCATTGGCAAAAACTGATTTTTGGCGAAAACGTCGTCGAAAAGCATGGCTTCGTATTCGCGATCCAATGGAGTGCGCGCAGTAATCACCATCCAGTCGATCTGCTGTTGCTGGCAATATAAAAACAATGCCTTGCACAACCCGATCTTTACCATCCGTCCCATTACCCCGCCGGCCACTCCCAGCCGGGTCGCCTCCGCCATGCGGGTACCCTGCAACCAGTCCGGCAATTCAACTGATTGCTCGACCGCCAGTGGTGCAAACTGGTTGGTCTGGATGCGCATGGTCCCGAGCGGGCCGCCGTCCAGCTTCGATTCCGCGAGAAGCACGGCCGTGCCGGCCGCGTAATCGCCTATTTCTATCGTCATTTGGCGGGCGAAGTCAGGCAGATGCCTGCTGTAAGCCATTTGGCGCATTTCGATAGCTTTTTGAAGGGATTCTTCGTCCGCGACGATTCGAATGGTAAACGGCATTCTTTCGGTTTTTTTCACCGGCAGGTTCAAATCTACCGAGTCGGCGGCCCGTCCGTTGTGCGATTCGGAAATTAATACTGCAGGATTGAGTCGATCCATTTTGTAACCCCAATTGAGCGATAAGAGAAGAAATCGCCGCACTGGGCACGCCATATATCCGTGCTTCAGCACGACAAACTAGACTCTCATGAACTCAAATTTACGTGTGAGTCCTATCTAATCTTTCTGGGTAACTTACTGAATTGCCTTACCGGCGGGCGATCCGCGCGAAAGCCGAAGCGAGGCGCAAACGTTATCGTCCGATTGCTGCACGATGAGCGCGAGCGGGATCGTCGGACTTGCACTAAACTTGGCGGCTTTTTAGCAATGCGGCGGCGCATGCATGGCGTCGGATCCGCAACCGACTTCGCAATCAATGAACCCTCAGCCCGCAGAGCCCCCCGCAGATTCGAACTCCACTCCCTCCAGCGAATCACGCGCCGCGACAACCGGCGCTACGCTGCAAAGCTTGCCGCGCAGCAGGCCCTTTCAGCGCTTCTGGTGCACCCGCGTACTTTCTTCGCTTTCCTTCCAGATGTTGGCAGTTGCCATGGGCTGGCACATCTATGCCATCACACATAGCGCCTTCGCGCTTGGCCTGCTCGGTCTTGCGCAATTTCTGCCGATGTTCACGCTAACCCTCGTGGTCGGCCACGTCGCCGACCGCTACGACCGCCGGCGCATCGCCGCCGTCTGTCAAAGCATCGAAGCCGCTGCTGCGTTGCTGTTTGTGTCGGGCACCTTTGGCGGATGGCTGGGCGCACCTGTTATCTATGCGCTCGCTGCTTGCGTCGGCGCGGCGCGCGCCTTCGAATCACCCGCGGTGTCTTCGCTGTTGCCGGGTGTCGTGCCTCGCGCCCAACTGCCCCAGGCGACCGCATGGGCAACCTCGGCCGGCCAGACCGCGCAAATCGTCGGCCCGGCGTTGGGCGGCCTGCTGTATGGCGTTGGCCCTGGGTTTGCGTACATCGTCTGTACGTTCACGTTTGCATTGGCGGCGGCGATGGTCTGGGGTATTCCATTGCAGGCGAAGCCACCCACGCGCGCACCCGTCACTCTCGAGTCCGTCTTTTCAGGCATCGCTTTTATCCGCCAGCAACCAGTCATTCTCGGCGCGCTGTCTCTCGATTTATTCGCGGTCCTGTTTGGCGGTGCGACCGCGCTGCTGCCGATCTTCGCGCGCGACATCCTGCATGCCGGACCGCTCGGACTCGGTCTGTTGCGCTCGGCGTCCGCCATCGGGGCGTTGAGCGGCACCATCTGGCTCGCGCATTTTCCACTGCGTAATCGGCCAGGGGCGGCCATGTTCGGCGGCGTGATTGCGTTCGGCGTGGCGACCATCGTGTTCGGCCTCTCGCATCAATTTCTGCTCTCGTGGCTCGCGCTGGCGGCGCTCGGTGCATCGGACGTGATCAGCGTGGTCGTGCGCAGCTCCTTAGTGCAACTACGCACACCGGACGGGATGCTTGGACGCGTGAGCGCGGTCAACGCGCTGTTTATCGGCTCATCGAATCAGCTTGGCGAATTCGAGTCCGGGTTGACCGCCGGATGGTGGGGTGCGCAACCTGCCGTGCTGGTGGGAGGCGTCGCCACCATCGCGGTTGCCCTGCTCTGGATGAGGTTGTTTCCGGCCCTGCGAAAGGTGCAATCACTCGAGCACGAAGAGGTCAGTTCGTAAGATCTGCCAGGAAAATATCTGTTGCGCATACGCAACGTGAAGCGGGGGCGAGTCGGCCTTCCGCGACGGGTCACTTTTACCGACCCACTATGTGGCAGGACAAAAAGCCCGTCGCGCAGGTACAGCAACCTTTGCGATCGCACCTTTCTGCAGAACCTCAGTCAAACTTTTTAGCATTGGTCCGAGACTGACGCGAACAGGAGGAGACATGCAGACTGCTCACCACTCTCATCACTTTCATCTCGAGCTACGCCACGCAACGGTACCCACCTACGTGACCAGCTATCTCTTTCCGATCCTGCTGCTTGCCTACGAGGCGTACCGGGTCGGGCGATGGATCTACGATTACGGCATGAACTTCGCGAACTTCAAGTACATGGGCTATGAATTCCTGCTCATGCTGACGTTCGTGGGCCTGCAGATTTTCGTCGAAGTGGTGTTTCTGGCCTGTGCGGGCATCACCCGCCACCCGGACTTCGAGCACCGGGTCGCCAATGTTCTAACGGGTATCGGTTGCTCGCTCGTGGTGATCGGTTTCGATCTGGCGTTGCAGCACGCGTTTTAACGCTCAGGACTTTCGCTGCAGGGCGAACAGTGTGCCGGCGATCAGAATGAAGGCGCCGATGATCACTTTTTGCCACGTGCTGGGCACGCCGACGAGGATCAGTACGTTGTTGATCAGCGTGACCAGCACGACGCCGAGCAGCGTGCCGACCACGGTGCCCGTGCCGCCGGTAATGCGTGCGCCGCCGAGAATCACCGCGGCGATCACATCGAGCTCGGAGCCGACCAGGTCGAATGGGTTCGCGAGCCGGTTATTCGACACGTGCAAGATCCCCGCGATGCCCGCCAGCATGCCCGTATAACCAAACACGAACAGGTGGATCGCGCGTACGTTGTAGCCGAGGCGCTCCGCAATCGCGAGGCTGCCACCCATCGCATAGACACCGCGGCCCATCATGGTCCGGTTCAGCAGCCACCAGGTCACTACGGCCGCCAGCACCAGCGCCAGCACCGAAACCGGCAGCACTGCGCGCAAACCGTCCGCCGTCTGATAGAAAAACAGCGGAATGCGCCCAAAGCGATCCATGCTGTGCGGGATGTTCATGAAGAACGTCGTGCCGATGAAAGTCAGCAGGATGCCGCGATACAGATATTGCGTGCCGATCGTCACGATCAGCGAAGGCGCTTTGAGCCGGTGCACGAGCATGCCGTTGATCAGGCCAAGTAGCGTGCCGCCCACCGCGCCGGTGATCAGGATCAACGCAAACGGCTCATCGGGCCACCACGCAAACACAGCCTTGGTGATCCCATACATCGTCAGCGCACCAATTGCCGTGAACGACACGTCGATGCCACCCGAGGCCAGCACGACCAGCGTGCCCAGCGCAAACAGCGAGACCGTGGTCGCCGAATGCAACGTGTCGAATAGCGTCGCAAACTGGAAGAAGCGCGGATTGATCGCGCCCACGACGACGCACATCACCACAATCAGCCCGAAGGTGAACCACTCAGGGTTACGCGCCAGTTTGGCCCGCAAGCCAAGCGGTTTGACCTGCGGGGCAATTTCGACGACGGATGGTGTGGTCATGGTCTGGTTCATGCGCGGGTTCATGCGTGTAACGTCCCTAACGTCCTTTAAGCGGCTTCCGACAGCAGCGCGTGGTACAGATCGGCTTCTTTCATCTGGTCGGCCTGGTATTCGTTCGCGACGCGTCCCTTCTTCATCATCAGGATGCGGTCGCAGTTCTGCAGCAGTTCGGGCAGGTCGTCGCTGATCAGGATAATGCCAATGCCGCGCTGCGACAGCCGCTGCATGATGCGGTAGATGATGTCCTTGGAGCCGACGTCCACGCCGACGGTCGGGCCGTGCAGGATTAGCACGCGCGGATCGATGGCGAGCCAGCGGCCAATCAGCACGCGTTGCTGGTTACCGCCCGAGAGCGACTGCACAGGCTTGTCGACATCGGGCGTGGCAATCTGCAATTCCTTGACGGTCTCCACGGCGAGCGCCTGCGCCCGGGCGCGGTCGATCTGGCCGAAGCGGTCGCGCAGGCCGGAAATCATCGCGGTGATCACATTGTCGCGAATCGGCTTGTCGAGAAAGAGCCCTTCATTCAGGCGGTCTTCCGGCACGTAGCCGATACGGTGATCTTTCGCCTCCGAAGGAGTACGCAATGTAATGCGTTTGCCGTCGAGCACGACCTCGCCATGCTGCGCAGGCGCCACGCCGGCCAGGGCGCGCGCCAGTTCGTTGCGTCCCGAATCCAGCAGCCCCGTCACGCCGAGAATCTCGCCGCGATGAAGTGCAAACGACACATCGGCAAATTGCCCCGTGCGGGTAAGACCGCTCACATCGAGCACGACCTCTGCACCAAAACCGCCTTCGCGGTAACGCTCGCTCGACAGATGCCGGCCCGTCATCAATTCGCTGATCTGCGCCTTGGTGTAGTTCGTGATCGGCCCTTGCGCCATGGTCTGGCCGTCGCGCAGCACGATCACTTCACCGCCGATTGCATAGCATTCGTCGAGCTTGTGGCTGACGAACAGAACCGTCACACCCTGCGCACGCAGATTGGTTAGCACTGCAATCAGGTTATCGACTTCCTTTTGCGTCAACGAAGTCGTAGGCTCGTCCATGATGACGAACTTTGCCTCGCTCGCGATGGCGCGAGCAATGGCCACGAGCTGGCGCGTCGCGAGCGGCAGCTGTTCGATCAGGGTTGCCTGGAAATCCGCATCGCCCGGCAGACCGACCGACTCGAGCGCGCGCGCTGCCGTCTTCGCCAGCGCGCGCCGGTCGAAGGTGCGGGCCAGACGGCCGTTATGCGTGGCTAGCTCCGAGGTCAACGCGACGTTTTCGACCACGCTCATGTTCGGCAGCAGGGAGAGATCCTGGTACACCGTCTCGATCCCCGCCGCGAGCGATTCGAGCGCCGAAAGGCGCGCATGCGACACGCCCTCGATAATGAGCTCGCCTTCATCGGGCGGCTGCGCGCCCGAGATAATCTTGATCAACGTGCTCTTGCCGCAGCCGTTCTCGCCAAGCAGATGATAGATCTGCCCACGCTGGAACGACAGGCTCACGCCACGCAATGCGTGCACGCCGGTAAAGCGCTTGTGCACGCCAACAACCTGCAGGAACGGCACGGAAGCAGCGTCTGAATTCATATTCCAATCGCAAACTTAAGAAATGCACCCGCACGTGGAACTCACGCGCGGGCACACCGTTACAGAGGAATCTACAAGCTTAGAACGAGTAGTTCTTGTAGTTCGACTTGTCCACGTCAACCCAACCCTGGCCGCGCACGATGATGCCCTTGCCCGGACCCTTGGTCACGGTCACCTTCGTGTAGCCCGGAATGCCGAGGTTGTCGCCGTCATGCACGGTCTGGCCGTGGATCAGCATCAATGCGATCTTGTTCATCGCAATGCCAGCAAGCTTCGGATCCCAGAACGAAATACCGTTGATGGCGCCGCTTTCCAGGAACTTGCCCGCCTCACCCGGCAGACCCGTGCCGTACACGCAAATCTTGCCCTGCAGACCCGCTTCTTCAACGGCGCGGCCAATGCCGATCACGTCCAGCGACGACGAACCCTGGAAGCCCTTCAGGTCGGGATGCTTGCGCAGCACTTCCTTCGCGACTTCATAGGCGCGCTCGCCGTCGTTATTGGTTTCGAGCTTCGGCTCGACCAGATCCATCTTCGGATACTTGGCCTTCGCGTTGCCGATCCCGCCGTCGGCCCACTGCACCTGCGAGCGGCTGCCGAGCGAGCCCACCAGCACGGCCCATTTGCCTTCGTCGTGCATGCACGAGGCCAGGTGTTCGTTCAGGTTGGCGCCATAGGCCGTGTTATCGAATGCTTCGATGTCGACCATGGTGTTCTTTTCATTGTCGGCCTCGTGCGTGACCACCTTGATGCCGCGGTCCATCGCCTTCTTCAGCACGGGTTCGAGCGTCGGCGGATCGTACGGCACCACTGCCAGGGCATCGACCTTCTTGGCGACCAGGTCTTCAATGATCTTTAGTTGCTGTGCTGCGTCCGCCTGGCCCGGGCCGGTCTGATAGGCCGTGACACCGGGGTTGTCTTTCGCGAACTCCTTGACGCCTTCGTCCATCCGGTTGAACCAGTTGATGCCGGTCACCTTCACCACTGTCACGATCGTGACATTATTCGCCGCCTGCGCTGCAGCGATCACGCCTACCGTGAGGACACCCGCGGCGATCGCGGCGCTCAATCGAGTCAATTTCATACCAAGTCTCCATTTTTCTTTCGATGTCGCCCTGCTTCACGGTTGCGGACATCCAGGGCCCCGATGTACGCCGTGTACTAAACCTTGCCTATGTGCCGATGCTCACGCTGAGCTCACTAACGCCGCGTGGACGGATCGGATCGCGTGAAGCCGAAGATCGCGCTGACCCGCTCGCCGCCACCAAACGCCAGCGACAGCAGCAACAGAAAACCCCATGCGCAGTCGCCGAAGAATTGCGACACGCCCAGCAGATTGAAAAGGCTCGCGAGGAACTGCAGCACCGTCGCCGCGAAAAACACGGAGATAATGCGGCCGCGGCCGCCAGCGGGATTCACGCCGCCCATCACCGCGATCAGGATCGAGATCAGCAGATACGAATTGCCGTAGTCCCACTTCGCGCTCGACGTATGTGTGGCACTGATCAGGCCGGCCAGGGATGCCAGCACGCCGCACATCGTGTAAGTCACGATCAGCATGCGGTCGCGCGGAATCCCGGCGTAGAAAGCGGCCTTGGGGTTGGTGCCCATCAGATACAGCCGCAGGCCGAACGGACTGCGCTTAAGCAGCCAGCCGAGCACGATGATTGCCGCGATGAAGATGACGAACGAGACCGGCACCTGGAACCACGTGCCGTTACCGATATCCGAGAGCTGATCGACATACTCGACCGGCACCGAGGCGCCGTTGCTCAACACGACCGCAATGCCGGTGAACAGCAACTGGGTGCCGAGCGTGCAAAGAATGGGGGTGAGCCGCAGCTTCGCAATCACGATGCCGTTCAGCAGGCCGCCGAGCAGTCCCATGACGACCGTGATCGCACAGAAGACCGCTGTGTAGGCGACAGGCGAGGCATCGCTGCTGATGAGCTTCGGCAACGCCAGCGCGGCAACCATGCCCGACAGATTGGCGAGGCCGACGCCCGACAGGTCGATACCGCCGTTGCCGGAGATCATCGAGAGCATGATGCCGAGCGCGAGCAGACCGAGCTCGGGCAACTGGCTGCCCATCGACTGCAGATTGTCGATGTCCACGAACTGGCCGTGCGACAGGCCTGTGGCCACCAGCACGACAAGCACGTTGACGATCAGCAGAAAATTCAACTGCCGGTCGGAGAACAGTTTTCCAACAGCGAACGAGGACTTCATGGTGAAGACAGACTCCTTCAAACTGCATCGAACTTCAGTGAGCCTTTGAGGCGCGTCTAAAGCGGCCTCAATGCACCTTTAGTACGCAGGCTTATTGCGCAGACGCCGGTTGGCCCGACTGACTCAATACCTGATTCACTTCGCTCAAGGTCGGCATGGACGGCGCCGTGCCGGGCCGCGTGACGGAGATGCCAGCCAGCGCACAGCCGAAGCGCATCGCTTCCACGGGATCGGCGCCGCGTGCCAGCGCAGCTGCAAAGCCGCCCGTGAAGCCGTCGCCTGCGCCAGCCGTTTCCACAACACGGCCGCACTGGAACGCCGGCACGAGTACCGATTGCGTGGCCGAGTGCAGCAACGCACCCGCTTCGCCCAGTGTGACGATCACCGTGCCGACGCCTTTAGCCAGCAGAACGTCAGCGGCACGCCGCGCATCGTCGGCGTTCTGGATCGGCACGCCCGTCAACGCGGCGGCTTCCGTTTCGTTCGGCGTGATGTAGTCGCACAGCGGGAAAATATCGTCGTCGAGCGGTAACGCGGGCGCCGGGTTGAACACGGTGGTGACGCCGTGCCGGCGCGCCACTTCGAGACCGCGGCGCGCGGCGGAGATCGGCTGCTCCAGTTGCGTCACGAATACCTGCGCAGCGGCAATGTCGGCTTCAATCGCGTCGACGTCGCTCGCATTCATCGTGCCCGCAGCACCGGAAGCGACGATGATCGCGTTTCTGCCGTCGGTCTCGTCGACAAAAATATGCGCCGCTCCCGTCGACACGCCCTCTACGGCAGTCGCGCGTGCCGTGATGCCTTCGGCAGCCCACGTCGAGCGCGCGATCGCGCCGAAGGCATCGTTGCCGAGGCGCGTGCAGAACACCACTTGTGCGCCAGCGCGCGCCGCCGCAACCGCCTGATTCGAGCCCTTGCCGCCCGGGCCCATCGCAAAGGACGAGCCCGCGATGGTTTCGCCGATCAGCGGCATACGTTCGGCGCGGAAAGTCAGATCGGTCACATAGATACCGAGAATGACAACGCGCCCATTCGCCTGGGACTGCGTATTCATTTGCTGCGCTCCGTCGCACTGGGCGCGTCCGGCGCCAGCAACACACCCTTCTTGAACACAAAGCAGCCGTACCCACGCTGCTCGCCGGTCGCGATCACGCAATAGGCCTGCTTCGCGCGCTCATAGAAAGCGAAGCGTTCAATCGAGGCGAACGGCACATCGCGCCCTTCGGCGGCGTTCACTTCGGCTTGCGCCTCGCGTTGCACAGCGGGAATCGTGTTCGGCTCGCCGACCACTTCCATGCGCAAGGCTGGATCGTCGACGAAGCTATCGAGCGGCATGACAGACAGCACCGCGCGAACCGCGCTCGCCGCATCCGCGCCGTCGAAGCGCAGGAGTTTGCCCAGCACCGTTTCACGCGCAACGGAATCGCCGGGAAAATTCGCATCGCAAATCACCACTTCGTCGCCGTGGCCCATCGCGCGCAGCGCGTACAGCACATCGGCGTTCAACAGCGGGTCCAGATTCTTCAGCACAGTGTCTTCTCCATGTTCTAGTGGACTGCCATCGGATCAGCGTTCGACGGTCAGTCTCCGTAAGGTATCCAGATGTTCTTCACTTGCACAGCCTGACGCAACCAGGCTGGGCCTTCCGTCGAGCGGTCGAACCAGTCGAACTCGCGGCCATGATCGACAAAGGTGCGCTTCAGGTTGCCCACCGAGGCGCGTTCGACCAGTGCCGAATCCGCCGCACTGCCAAAGCACCAGAGCGCATCGACGTCATCGTGCTTGGCCAGCGCAGGCAGCAACGCAGCGCGCTCGCCGGTGACGATGTTCAGCACGCCGGCAGGTATATCCGATGTCTCGACCACCTGATACAGATCCGTCGCCGTCAACGGGTTCGATTCGCTCGGCAGTACCACCACGCGGTTGCCCATCGCCAGCGCCGGTCCCACCAGCGAGACGAAAGCCAACAGCGGTGCCTCGTCGGGACAGGCAATGCCGATCACGCCAAGCGGCTCGTGCATTGCCAGCGCGACACCACGCAACGGCGGAGTATGCACCGCGCCGTCGAACTTGTCCGCCCACGCGGCATAGGTGAAGAGCCGCGTCACCGCCGCTTCGACTTCCGCATGCGCGGCGGCTAGCTCAACGCCGGTGCGCGCCACCAGTTGCCGTGCGAATTCGTCGCCCCGCACCGTGAGATTCTCGGCGAGGTAGTACAGGACCTGGGCGCGATTATGCGTACTGGCCTGCGACCACTTCCCTGCACCGCGCGCCGCCTCGACAGCATTGCGAATGTCCTTGCGATTACCCTCGCCCACCTCGCCGACAATCGCGCCGTCTGCACCATAGACGGGCAGCGAATAACCGCCGTCTGGCCGCACCTGCTTGCCGCCAATGAACAGCTTGGCAGTGCGATCGATCGGCGTTACGTTTGCCACCGCGGCAAGCGACGGGTCCGTTGCGGCGCGCTCATTCGCAACTCGTGCAGGACGTTCAACGAGCTTAAGCCACGCACGCGGCTTCAGATATTCGTAAATGCCCTCGCGGCCGCCTTCACGACCATAACCGGACTCGCGATAACCGCCAAAGCCGACCGCGGCATCGAACAGATTGGTTGCGTTGACCCACACAACACCCGCTTGCAGGCGCGGCGCGATATCGAGCGCACGGCCAATCGTTTCGCTCCACACGCTCGCGGCCAATCCATAGCGCGTGTTGTTGGCAAGCGCGACCGCTTCGTCCGGCGTGCGGAAGCTCATCGTCACCAGAACGGGGCCGAAGATCTCTTCCTGAGCGAGCGTCGAAGCAGGAGCAACACCTGTTACGAGTGTGGGCGGGTAATAGCAACCCTGACCCGGCACGGCCGCATCCGGCGATTGCCATACCGAGCAGCCTTCCAGACGGCCCGCTTCCACGAGCGACTGAATTCGTTCGAGCTGCACCGGATCGACGATCGCGCCCATATCGATGCTCTTGTCGAGCGACGAACCCACACGCAGCGTTTCCATGCGCCGCTTCAGCTTGTCGATGAAGCGCGCTTCAATGCCCTCTTGCACCAGCAGACGCGAACCGGCACAGCAGACCTGCCCCTGGTTGAACCAGATGGCGTCCACGACGCCTTCGACTGCACCGTCGAGGTCGGCATCGTCGAACACGATGAACGGCGACTTGCCACCGAGTTCGAGCGTCAGCGATTTACCGGAGCCGGCCGTCACCGAGCGAATCTGCCGGCCGACTTCAGTCGAGCCGGTAAACGCGAGCTTGTCCACATCAGGATGTTCGACGAGCGCAGCGCCAGTGCGGCCATCGCCGGTAACAACATTCAGCACACCCGCAGGCAAACCGGCGCGATACGCCAGCTCCGCAAACAATAAGGCAGTGAGCGGCGTGTATTCTGCAGGTTTCAGCACAACACAATTTCCGGTTGCGATAGCCGGCGCGATCTTCCACGCGAGCATCAGCAGCGGGAAATTCCACGGCACGATCTGACCGACTACGCCCAATGGCGCAAAATCGGCAAACTCGCTGTCCTGCAGTTGCGCCCACCCGGCGTGATGCAGGAAGTGACGCGCGACCAGCGGCACGTCGATGTCGCGCGTCTCGCGAATCGGCTTGCCGTTGTCGAGCGCTTCGAGCACGGCGAACAGACGGCTATGCCGCTGCACCATGCGCGACAGCGCATACAGATGACGCGCGCGTCCAGCGCCACCGAGCGCCAGCCAGGCAGGCTGCGCCGCGCGCGCGGCAGCGACGGCGGTGTCAATATCAGCCGCATCGCCTTGAGCGATTTGCGCAAGCAACTCGCCCGTGGCAGGTTCGCGCGATTCGAAGCGCTCGCCCGAAGCCGGTGCATGCCATGCCCCGCCGATAAAATGCCCGAAGCTCGCCTCATGCTGCGCAAGCCACGCGCGCGCAGGCTGATCGTCCTCGGGTGCGGGACCGTACTCCATCGAAGAAAAATATTCGGCTACGCTCATGGGATCGGTCTGCTCAGGCTACGGGGTGACGATTGAAGGAGGAATAACGGCCGCTCACGTGATGTTCGAGCTGGCGTTCAATATCCGCGAGAAGACTCGACGCGCCGACACGGAACAGTTCCGGCTCGAGCCACGCACGCCCCAGTTCCTCTTTCATCAGGATCTGATACGTGAGCACGGATTTCGCACTGGACACACCGCCCGCCGGCTTGAAACCGATCAGGATGCCGGTACGCTCGTAGTAATCACGGATCATGCGCACCATCACCAGCGACACGTCGAGCGTCGCATTCACGCCTTCCTTGCCGGTTGAAGTCTTGATGAAATCGGCGCCCGCCATCATGCAGATCATCGAAGCGCGCGCCACATTCGAGAGCGTGCGGATATCGCCGGTGGCGAGAATCGCTTTCAGGTGCGCCGGACCGCAGGCCGCACGGAAATCGCGCACCTCGTTGTAAAGCGCTTGCCAGTTGCCCGTGAGCACATGCTCGCGCGTGACGACGATGTCGATCTCTTGCGCGCCATCGGCCACCGAGGCTTCGATCTCTTTCAGTTTGAGCGGATGCGGAATGAGGCCTGCCGGAAAGCCGGTGGACACTGCCGCAACGGGGATGCCGCTGCCCTGCAATGCATCGACCGCAGCAGCCACGAAGCGGTGATAGACGCACACCGCGCCGGTCGTGATGGTCTGCGGTGCGATGCCGAGCGCGCTGAGGATATCCGCACGCACCGGCTGCCGCGCTTTTGCGCACAGACGCCGTACGCGGCCTTCGGTGTCATCGCCACTCAGCGTGGTCAGGTCGATGCAGGTGACCGCCTTCAATAGCCAGGCGGCCTGCGCATCTTTCTTGACGGTGCGCCGCGTGCCGAGCGTAGCGGTGCGCCGCTCGACTGCAGACTGATTCACGCGCAGGCCGTCGAGCCAGGCGGCGTCGAACGGCACGCCGGGATTACGTTCGGGATGTACGGCCACGCCGCGCCGAAGCGCGATGACCGAGGAAGACGAAGATGGAGCTTCAGGCATGGGTCGTCCGTGATTTTGTGCAGTGCACAGCAACCAGTGATGGTTTATTCGCAACCATCGTACATCGAATGATAGGATCGTAACAAGCTTCGTTACGATCATTTCCTCATATCGTGTTTGTGGAACTGGCGCGCATCGGCAACCGCCGGGTGGTCACGGGTTTGGCCATCGGTATTTCCACTAGGCGCTGTACTGCGAGTGCAGATATCGTTGAGCCCGCAGCGGTGCCTAGTTGGATGACCCTTGTTCGAAAACGACCCTGCTCAAAACGTGGAGTTGCAGCACGATGATTGACGAAGCTCGCGTCGTGAGCGCCCTGGCGGCGCGCGCGATCGTGCCGGATGACAGCCAGCGTCGCGGTCTCGCGGCAATAGCTCGACGGCGTCGAGCTGCTGTGCTTCGATGAATTCCACGTGCACGATATCGCCGATGCATTTCTGATCGGCCGCTTTCTCGAGATCGCACTTGAACTGGGCACGCGCATCGTGCTGACGTCGAACTACGCGCCGCAGGGTCTGCTGCCGAATCCGGAATTTCATGAGCGCTTCGATCTGTCGCGCACGCTGAGCCGGTTAGCCGAAATGCAATCGCGAACCTATCCGAATCTTTTCGATAGCCCTGCGGCAGCGTCCGAGATGACGACATCCCTCACCTGAGCGATGCCGCCTGTTTTACTGTTGCGCGCTCAGGCCGCGGCGGCAACCACCTCGATGCGCAACGCCTCTCCTCCCGCCGCAATGACAAGCAGACGGTCGACGTTGGGATGTGCACCCGGACGATTACGGGCGTCCGCCGTATGCTCCGCGAATACTGCCAGGCCGTGCTCGGCTGCCTTGGCATCCAGCGCGCCGAATACCTGCTGCAGATAATGGTAAACGGCGACCGAACCGTGCTTGCCAGGCTTGTTCTCAATGCTTGCCACCACAGCACGCTCGCCGTCCAGCAGATCGATACGCTCGATGCCGTCGATCGAAGGCAGTTGAGCCAGATTGTCCTTGAATACGTTACTCGGTTGAATCACTTAAGGGGCTCCATCGGTTAGATAGTGAACGTTGCGTCGGTATCTTATCCGATAGGATTCTGCACAACGCGCAAGCTCGCCCGGCGACTGGTTCGCAGAATGCGCACCAGAAAACTTCTACCTATCAGGACGATTCTTTGCCCATCTCTATCACGCGTCGGCGCCTGGCTCTCGGGCTACCGTTCCTGCTCGGCAGCGGGCTCACCACTCAGCTTTACGCAGCCACCAACCCCATCAGCAACATCGAACGCCGCCGCGGCGGACGCCTTGGTGTGTTCGCCATCGATACCGGCTCCGGCCGAACGCTCGCTTACCGGGCCGACGAACGTTTCCTGATGTGCAGCACCTTCAAGGGACTTCTCGCCGCGCAGGTGCTCGCACGCGTAGACGCCGGCAAGGAGAATCTGGACCGCCTCGTGCATTACACGGAGAAGGACCTGATCTTCACGTCCCCCGTGACGAAGGCCAATGTCGCGCAAGGCGCCATGTCGGTCCGCGCGATGTGTCAGGCCATCGTCGAAGTCAGCGACAACACAGCGGCGACCCTGTTGATGAGAGACGCTGGCGGCCCGCCCGCGCTGACCCAATTCGTTAGAGGCCTCGGCGACACCGTCACGCGTTCGGATCGCTATGAACCCGACTCCAACCAATACAGCGGCGCGCGCGATACCACGACGCCGAAAGCGATCACGAAATCAGTCGGCAAGATACTCCTGGGCAATGTGTTGAGCGCGCAGTCGCGTCAACAACTTGAAAGCTGGATGATCGATTGCGAGCCAGGCCTCGACAGGATCCGCGCAGCATTGCCGACGGACTGGGTTGCCGCAGACCGGCCGGGAACCAGCGTCGAAGAAGAAACGAACGATTACGCGATCGTGCGGCCACCGGGACGTGCGCCTCTACTTGTCGCGGCCTATTACGATGCACCGTATGTCGACATGGACGGCCGTGAAGCCGTCATGCGCGAGGTCGGTGCCGCGTTTGTCGACTGGGCCAAGCGCAGCGCGTAATGAGAGCCGGCCTGCGCAATCGGCATTGCTATCACAGCAATACGTTCGGCAGCGCAGGCCGTCTCAGCTATTTGACGTCGAAATTTTTAAAGAACGATCCGCTTCAGCCCGCGCTATCCACTTCTGCGCGCGTTGGTATCGACGGTTGCGCGCCAGCGCGCGTGACCGAAATCGAGGCCGCCCGTTGCGCCAGACTGATCGCGCCTTCAAGCGGCTGCCGCGCGGCAATTTGCGCGGCAAATACACCAATAAACGTATCCCCAGCAGCAGTCGTATCGACTGCCTGAACCTGCGGCGCAGGGAAGTGCGTCCCTTCGCCACCTTCGAGCAAAAGATAGGCGCCTTGCGAGCCAAGCGTCACGATCACATTGCGCGCGCCGCCACGTTGCAACTCTGTCGCCGCCCTTCTCGCGCCACTCTCCGATTCGACCGGCAGGCCGGCGAGGATTGCGGCTTCGACCTCGTTCGGCACGAGGTAATCGACCAGCGGCAACCATTCAGCGGGCAACGGCCCGGTTGCCGGCGCCGGATTCAGCACCGTGATCTTGCCAAGGCGCCGCGCAAGACCGAGCGTCGCGAAGACCGAATCCCATGGCGTTTCCAGCTGGCAAACCACGACGTCGCAAGCCTTGATTGCGGCCTCGTGACGCGCGACGCTATCCGGCGTGAGCTGGCCATTGCTGCCCGCAACCACGACGATAGTGTTCTGCCCGTCGTCCGAGACCGTCACCATCGCGACACCGGTAGGCTGCGCCGGGTCGACATCAATACCCGCGCAATCGATGCCTTCCGTTTCCAGATCCTTGACGCGCTGCGCGCCGTTGGCATCCTTGCCGACACATCCGACCATCGCCACTCGCGCACCGATGCGCGCTGCCGCCACCGCCTGATTGCCGCCCTTGCCGCCGGCAACCTGAGAAAACTCATGTCCGCTAATGGTCTCGCCCGGCCGCGGCAAATGCGGCGAACGCGCCACGAGGTCGGTATTGATACTGCCCACCACGAGAACCCGGCCCTGCTTCACTTCTTTCGACACTTTCTCTCTCCTGCCGATCATTCGCCGAATGACGGGATCATGCGGCGCGACGCCGGCTTCTATAGGTATCCAGCACGACCGCCACGACAATGACGGCCCCTGTAATAATGCGTTTGGTGGGTTCGGTAGCGCCAATCTGCGCGAGACCTGCGGCCAGCACCGAGATGATCAACACTCCGAAGAAGGTGCTGGTCACCGAGCCACGCCCACCCATCAAACTCGTCCCGCCAATCACCACGGCTGCAATCACCTGCAATTCGATGCCCGAGCCGGCATTCGGATCCGCCGCTTCGAGACGTGAGATCTGGAACAGCGCGGCGAGGCCGGAGAGCAGACCCATCATCGCGAATACCGCGATCTTGTAGGGCCGCGGATTGACGCCTGCGAGACGCACCGCTTCCTCGTTGGTGCCGATACCGACCAGATAGCGGCCAAACACCGTGCGCGTCAACACGAACTGCGCAACGACCATCACGACGATAGCGATCAGAAACGCGGGCGAAATGCCAAACGCGATCGGGTTGGAGAGGAAGTCGAACGCATCGCCGATGTACGCCGTGCGCGAGTTGGTCAATTGATACGCAATGCCGCGCGCCCCCTCGAGCACGCCGAGCGACACGATAAACGACGGAATCCGCCACGCCACGGTAATCGTGCCGGTCACGCAGCCCGTCAAGGTTGCGCCCGCCATGCCGAGCAAGGCGGACGGCAGCGCCGGCCAATGCCATTGCAGTGCCGCGATGCTCGTCAACGCCGCGCCGAGCGCCAGCACGGAGCCGACCGACAGGTCGATGCCCGCGATGATCAGCACAAAGGTCATGCCGATCGACATCACCACCAGGTCGGGGATCTGGTTAGCGATCGTGCTGAACGTGTCGTAGGTGAGGAAGTGCGAACTCAGCAGCGAAAACAGTACGATCATGCCGAGCAGCGCGCCAAGCAGTCCCAGGTAGTTCGAGAAACCAAGACGCGTGCCGACCGGCTTTGCGTTCTTGGGCGGTTCGTTCTGCAGCGTAGGCAGGCTGGTTGGTGCGGTCATGCTTAGTACTCCACTAATTTGTCGCCGGGCTTTCCGCCGGGCACGTGTGCATCGGGCGCGATCGGCTCGTGCAGGATTTCGTCGCGCTGCGTGTAGCCCGCGAACGCCGCTGCGAGCAGCCCGTCCTGGGTCCAGGCGCCGCGCTCGAACAGTCCCGTCATCCGTCCTGCCGACATCACGCCGATGCGGTCGCAAATCGACATCAGTTCGCGCAGATCGCTCGACACCACCACCAAAGCGCGGCCTTCCCGCGCGAGGGTGCCCATCAAGGCGTAGATATCGAACTTCGCGCCGACGTCGATGCCGCGCGTGGGTTCGTCGAACAACAGCACCATGCAATCGCGCGCGAGCCAGCGGCCGATCACCACCTTCTGCTGATTACCACCCGAAAGCTCGGATACGACCTGAGCCGGTCCTGAGCAACGCACGCGCATGGCGTCGATCTGCTGGCCCGCCATGGCCGCCTCGCGACGCGCGTCCACCACGCCGTTCTTCGACACGGCGCCCAGATGGCCGAGCGAAATATTGGCGGCGATCGGCTGCGTGAGCAGGAGGCCTTCGCCTTTGCGATCTTCCGTAATCAGGGCGACGCCATGCTTCACCGCGTCCACTGGCGAGGTGATCTGCACTTTCTCGAGCGCACCGCCGCCATATGCAATCGACACTTCGCCGGCATCGGCGCGATCCGCGCCGTAGATAAGCCGCATCAGTTCGGTGCGGCCCGCGCCGATCAAACCGCTAATGCCGAAAATCTCACCGGCCTTCACTTCGAAGGAAACGTCGTGCACCACGGGCTCGCGGGTCATCCCGCTGACCTTCAGCGCGACCTCGCCAATGCGCCGCTCGCCAAGATCGATCGACTCGCCGATGTCGCGCCCGACCATCAGCGTCACGAGACGGTCGGCAGAGAGGTTCGCCATTTCGTCGACATGCACGAGCCGGCCGTCACGCAGCACGGCGGCGCGCTTCGCGATACGTTTCAATTCTTCCAGCCGGTGCGAGATATACACCAGCGCGACGCCACGGGACTTGAGCCGCTCGATCTGCTCGAACAGCAGATCGACCTCGCGCGCCGTCAGCATCGCGGTGGGTTCGTCGAGGATCAACACGCGGCAATCGCCGATCAGATTGCGGGCGATCTCGACCATCTGCTGATGCCCGATGCCCAGGGTACCCACCAGCGTATCGGGATGGATCGCGTCGAGCCCGACTTGCGCCATGGCGTGCCGCGCATCCTCGCGCAGTTTGGTGCGGTCGATCCAGCCGAACACGCCGCGCTGCGGCAAGCGGTTCAGGAACAGATTTTCGGCAACAGAAAGCGTCGGCAGCAGGTTCAGTTCCTGCATGACCATGCGCACGCCAAGCGCTTCAGCGTCCTTGCGGCTCGCGGGCGTGTAAGCCGTGCCGCCTAGCGTCATCGAGCCGGTCGTCGGCGTTACCAGACCACCGACGATCTTCGACAAGGTGCTCTTGCCCGCACCGTTCTCGCCGGTCAGCGCCAGCACCTCGCCTGCGCGCAGGTCCAGTGAGATATCAGCGAGTACGGGCTCGGCGTAGGTCTTGCCGATGCCGTGAACCTGCAGCACGGTTTTGGCATCGACAAGGGAAAGGTTTGGAGTAGACATCAAATTGACCGAATCAGACCAGAAGCGGGCGCGTGGCGCCGGGCGGCGCCACGCGTTATACCGTTCTTACTTGGTGACCAGATCGACCGGCGTTTCGACCACGCCAGACAATTCCGACTGCTTCTTGTGTTCCGACAGTGCCTTCAAAGCGGTATCGATACCGAATACGGCCTGCTTGGCGGCGTATTGATCCGCCGTCGCGAGGACACGGCCATCGGCGAGCATCGGCTTGATCGCGCTGATGTTGTCGTAGCCGACCACCTGGATCTTGCCAGCCTTGCCAGCCGCACGTACAGCCGAGACCGCACCGATCGCCATGTTGTCATTGCCGCACAGGAGCGCCTTGACATCAGGGTTTGCGTTGAGGATCTGGCTCGCGACCGCGTTGCCCTTGTCGATTTCCCACTCGCCCGATTGCAGCGATACCACCTTCATGCCGCCGGCCGCCATCGAATTCTTGAAGCCCAGCGTGCGTTGCTGCGCGTTGGTCGTCGTCGAGACGCCTTCGATAATCGCCACGTTGTCGCCCGACTTCAGATGCTTGGCGAGGTAGTCGCCTACCTTTTGCGCGCCCTTGGCGTTATCCGGGCCGACGAACGGAATGTTCAGATCTTTCGACTTGAGCACGTCCTTGTCCAGCTGGTTGTCGATGTTGACCACAATGATGCCCGCGTCGACAGCCTTCTTCAGCACCGGCACGAGCGCCTTCGAATCAGCCGGTGCAATCACCAGCGCGTCGACCTTCGACACGATCATCTGCTCGACGATACGGATCTGGTTGGCGGTGTCCGTCTCGTCCTTGATACCGTTGGTGATCAGGTCGAACTTGTCCGGATTCTGCTTCTGATAATCCTTGGCGCCGGTTTCCATGGTGAGGAAGAACTCGTTGGCCAACGACTTCATCACAAGCGCGACCTTCGGCTTGTGCGGGGTCTGCGCGAACGCGGTGGACATGGGCAGAACCGACGCGGCCAGGAAGGCTGCACCGACTACGATAGCGCGACGTCGCGCCGGTTGGAAATGGCGAATCATTGATGTGTCTCCTGTTCGCTCGTTCGGTCTACGTACTGATAGCCGCCGAATCGTGTGATGGGTTAGGACGTCACGTTTGCCACCAGATGCTGGGACAAGCGTGAGCAGGTCCAATCCTATCCTCGCGATCTCGGTTATGCTATGCCAAATTTCAAAATCGGGCGTTTCAAAAATGGAACACGTGGACTGGGACGATCTAAGGATTCTGGTGGCCATCGCGCGCGGCGGCACCATGCGCTCCGCCGCGGCGGCATGCGATCTGAGCGCGCCTACCCTCTCGCGGCGCCTAACCGAGCTCGAACGCCGGCTGGGCGAGCCGCTGATCGACCGGGTGCCGTCGGGCTGTACCGTGACGGCCTTCGGCGCACGGGTGCTGGCGTGGGCCGAGCAGATGGAAGACCTCGCCCATCAGATCGAGCGCGCCGCGGACGTGACCGGCAGCAGCGGCCCGCACGGCACGGTGCGCATCAATGCGGTCGAGTGGCCATCGTACATTCTGTTGAAGCTGCTTGGCTCGTTTCAGGAGCGGCTGCCCGGCCTCCAGATCGAAGTGCTGACGTCTCGGCGGCCTTATAGCCTCGCGCGGCGCGAAGCCGACATTGCACTGTGGTCCGAGTGTCCGGAAGAAGGCGACCTGTATGTGCGCCGGATTGGCCGCATCCGCTTCGGGCTGTTCGCTTCGCGCGATTACTATCTGCGGCACAAGGCGGCCATCGCCAGAAAGGAGTGGGACAAGCTGTCGTTCGTCGGTTATGACGACCGGCAGCCCGATCATCCCGCCACGCAATGGCTGAAAACCCTGACCGGCGCGCCGGCGCCCTCGCTTCGAAGCAGCTACGGCATGGGGGTGTTCGATGGCGTGCTGGGCGGCTCCGGGCTCGGCGTGCTCGCCCAGCTCGCGGGCGACACGACGAGCGATCTGGTCTGCGTGGAGCGGCACATCAAGCCGCTCGACCAGGACGTGTGGATGGTGCTGCATCCTGCACTGCGCGACAGTGAGCGCATCCGCACCGTGGCGAATCTGATTGCCGAGATTTTCCGCTAGGCATGGGGTTGACCCGAAGGCCGGATCGAACTGGCCGCATGAGATCCCGGCGTGACAGGCTGGTTATTCCTGACGCTGAACGATCCGGCCGTCGGCGAGATCAACCGTTTCGCCAACCTTGAGCGCCTGTACCTGCTGGACCTGTTCCGCCGAGAAGCGGTGCTCGGGGTCATGGAAAACGTGCAGTGGATAGACAAACGTCCCCTGCTTCCAGTAGCGCCGGTCGAAGGTCACGGCGAACTTCTTCTCGCTCTGCCTGACCGGCGTAAGCGAGGTCAGCTTCGCGCGAAACTTCACCACCTCGCCGCGGACGAGATCGCGCTGCGACGCCACCATCATCCCGACTTCGCTTGCGGGATCGTTGGCCTCCGGGCAGTTTTCCGCCGCCTGGACAGCAGCCTCACCGGCCTGAACCAGTCCTTGCAACCACCGCTTCGTGTCGGACAGCGGGTTATCTTCCATCATGATTCGCATTTCCTGTCACTGACTCAATTTGCCAACCGGTGCCTGGACCTGGGCCTGGACCTGCGCGTGAAAAATCACCGACGCGGGCTTGCCGGTTCTCGGGTCCAACGGCTCCTGCAATGCACGCAGGACGAGCCCGCTATCGCGCATCAGTTCGACCCATGCCTGCAAGGTACGGAAGTACCACGGCGGGGCGTCGGTAAATGCCGGACCGAAGCCGGCCCACGAGCCCGTGCGCCAGCCATCAACGTACGGCAGATCGCCGCACGAAACAAGAGGATGGAGCGTCTGCACAAGCAGGCTCCCATCTGCTTCGAGCAGCGTTGGCATGATCCGCAGCAGACCCTCTACCGACTCCTTGCCGAGCAGCGAAAAATTGCATACTACGACATCGGCGCTCGCTTTGAACTGCCCTGTAACGATCTCTTCGTACGACTGAACCCTGCCATCGATTACCCCCGCCTGCTTCGCTGCAGCCAACAGTTCGGGCACCACGTCCACCGCCGTCACGCCGATACCGCGTTGCTGCAGCGCGAGCGCTAGCCACCCCTCTCCGCAGCCGAGGTCGATGACAGTCCTGGGCTCGCAAGCCAGCACCGCATCCACGATGGCCTGATCCGTAACCAGACGGCGGCTCTCGATTTCGCGGGCGCGTACTGCCTGTGTCCAGGGCGAAGCATTGTGCCGCCACGAGTCGATGATCTTGCTGTCGCTCAGAGGGTCGAGGTTCATGGGTCGTTCCAACGACAAGTCAGGCCGTATCCTACCTCTCCCTGCGCAAGTGGCGCATACACCGCTGCGTCCCCGGGATGGGGAAACTGTTATTCTCTCCTCTCCCGACTGCCGCATGGTCGCATGTGATGGACCAACCGCCTGGCATCAAGCCAGACAGGACGTTGAATGTTCGGTTTTCTGCGCAGCTTCTTCTCCAACGATCTGGCGATCGATCTCGGCACCTCAAACACGCTGATTTACATGCGCGGCAAGGGTATCGTCCTCGACGAGCCATCGGTCGTGTCCATCCGGCAGGAAGGCGGCCCGAACGGCAAGCGAACCATTCTCGCGGTCGGCAAGGAAGCCAAGCAGATGCTGGGCAAGGTGCCGGGCAACATTGAAGCCATTCGCCCGATGAAGGACGGCGTGATCGCCGACTTCAACATCACGCAGCAGATGATCAAGCAGTTCATCCGAATGGTGCACGCACCGCACATTTTTGCGCCGTCGCCGCGCATCGTGATCTGCGTGCCGTGCGGATCGACCCAGGTCGAGCGTCGCGCGATCAGGGAAGCGGCCCACACCGCGGGCGCGGCAAAAGTCTATCTGATCGAAGAACCGATGGCCGCCGCAACCGGTGCAGGCCTGCCCGTTTCCGAAGCCACCGGCTCGATGGTGGTCGATATCGGCGGCGGCACCACGGAAGTCGGTGTGATCTCGCTCGGCGGCATCGTCTACAAAGGCTCGGTGCGCGTGGGCGGCGACAAGTTCGACGAGGCGATCGTCAACTACATCCGCCGCAACTACGGCATGCTGATCGGCGAGCAGACCGCCGAAGCGATCAAGAAAGGCATCGGCTCCGCGTTTCCCGGATCCGAAGTCAAGGAAATCGAGGTGAAGGGCCGCAACATGTCCGAAGGCATACCGCGCAGCTTCACCGTTTCCAGCAACGAAATCCTCGAAGCGCTGACTGATCCGCTGAACCAGATCGTATCGGCGGTCAAGATCGCACTCGAACAGACCCCGCCTGAACTCGGCGCCGATATCGCCGAGCGCGGCATCATGCTCGCCGGCGGCGGTGCGCTGCTACGTGATCTCGACCGGCTGCTCGCCGAGGAGACCGGCCTGCCTGTGTTCGTCGCCGAGGCGCCGCTGACCTGCGTCGTGCGCGGCTCCGGCATGGCGCTCGAGCGCATCGACAAATTCGGCGACGTCTTTTCCTACGAATAAGCCGATGCTTACTGGCTGAGTTCCTGCGCCTTGAGGCGCTTGCGGTGGGCCGCAACCTTCGCGCGGTTACCGCAGAGCGCCATGCTGCACCAGCGGCGCGCGTGACCTCGCGTGTGATCCGCAAACAGCAGCGTGCAATTCACCCCTTCGCACGCTTTCACCAGCGTGAAGTCTTCCTCGCAGACGAGTCTGGCCAGCGCTTCGGCCACCGGCATCAGCAGCGACTCGGCTGACTGCCAGCGCCGCTTCGCGCGAAGCTCGAAAGTCGTCACGCCATCCACGGTGTTCGCGACGATTTGCCGATGCTGTTCGTCACGCTCCAGCAACTGATTCACCGGTTCGAGCTCGCGCAGATCTTTGGCGCTCAGAGGCCGTCCCTTGTGCTGCTTCACGAATCCCCTGAACCACTCGCGCAACTCGCGCGCCTTCGCTGCCACCTCATCGAGTTCGGCAAGCGTCGAACGGCGCCGGATGGCTTCGAGTGCTTCACGCGGCACAAACGCTGCCTGGTCCAGCCAGGCCAACAGGCCCTCGCCGTCGCTGATCCAGTCAACTTCCTCATCCACCGGCGTCGCCACCGAATTCAGAAAATCCAGTCCGGGCGCGTCGGCCAGGAACATCGCGGGTATTTGGCGGTAGTCCATCTCTTGTGACGAATACAGAGTGACGATAGACACATCGTAACCACTAAAAAAGCTCTTGACAAGTTACATCTGCACTTTGTAACCTATAAATACGCACTACACAGGTTACAAAGAGACGTCAATGTGTGCGCACCCAAAGCGGCACCCACTATCTTGTAAGGAGCGAAAAATGGCGATTGGCAACGTAAGCGTGGTGCTTGTGCACGGCGCATGGGCAGACGGTTCGAGCTGGAGCAAGGTCATCGAACGTCTGGAAGGACAAGGCATCCGCGCGGTCGCGGCACCGTTGCCGCTTACGTCGCTGCAGGACGACGTCGCGGCGCTGAACAGAACACTCGAGCGGATCGACGGTCCGGTTGTGCTTGCCGGACACGCTTACGCCGGCGGAGTGGTCGGGTTAGCGCGCGCAGACAACATCAAGGCGCTGGTCTACGTGACGGCTCTGGCGCCCGACGAAAGTGAAACCGTTGGCGAGGTGTTCTACCGCGCTGAACCGCATCCGCAGGCGCCCAAGCTTGCACCGGACCAGCACGGTCTGATCTGGCTGCCTGACGATGCCTTCCCGGCGGCGTTCGCACAACACGCGGCTTCACAGGAACTGACGGTGCTCCGCGCGGTTCAACGCCCTATTTCGGTTGCCTGTATTGGCGAGCCGGTGGGACGTCCGCTTTGGAAGGACGTTCCGAGCTGGTTCCTGATCGCCGAGCAGGATCGCATGATCAGTCACGACACCCAGCAGTTCATGGCGCAGCGGATGAACGCGCGGGTGCATTCGTACCCGGTCGATCACACGCCCATGATCACGGCCCCTGACGCCGTGACGAACGTGATCGTCGAAGCGGTTAAGGCAGTATCGGCTCAATAAAGACGCGGGCCACATTCGTATCCGTGCACATCCCCTGCTCTGCACCGCAGGCAGACCCGTTGATTCATTCAGGAGAAAACTCATGTCATCTATTAGCTATCGTTCCGCCGACGTAGACGGCGTCAAGGTGTTTTACCGTGAAGCCGGTCGTCAAGGCGCCCCGAAACTGCTGCTTCTGCACGGCTTTCCGAGTTCGAGCCACATGTTTCGCGATCTGATTCCGAAGCTGGCGGACCGCTTCCATATCGTCGCTCCGGACCTGCCGGGTTTTGGGCAGTCCGACATGCCGGCTCGTGAAAGCTTTGCGTACACGTTCGACCACATTGCAGAGGTGATTGGGCGTTTCACCGAGGTGATTGGCTTCGACCGCTTTGCCATGTACGTATTCGATTACGGCGCGCCAACGGGCTTCCGGCTTGCCGTCAAGCATCCCGAACGGATCGCCGCGATCATCTCGCAGAACGGCAATGCGTATGAAGAAGGGTTGAGCGACGGATGGAATCCGATCCGCGCCTATTGGAAAGAGGCTTCGCCGGCTAATCGCGAAGCGCTTCGTGCGCTGCTGACACATGAAACGACCGTATGGCAGTACACGCACGGCGTGCCGGACGCGTCACTCGTGTCACCCGACGGCTACTCGCTCGACGAGTTTTATCTGAGCCGTCCGGGTGCAGATGAAGTGCAGTTGGATCTGTTCCGCGACTATCGGAGCAATGTGGCGTTGTACCCGGCGTTCCAGCAGTATTTCCGCACCCATCAACCGCCGCTTCTCGCGGTGTGGGGCAAAAACGATCCGTTCTTTCTACCCGCTGGCGCCGAAGCATTCCGGCGTGACCTGCCGGCGGCAGTGGTGCGCTTTCTCGATACCGGGCACTTCGCGCTGGAAACGCATGCTGCGGAAGTCGCTGCGGCGATTGGCGAATTCCTGAGTGCGCAGGAACGTTCCTGAAATTCAGTCGTTGCCGGCAATTCTCGTTTACGATACATTATGCTCGTTTATGATCGATTCACCCAACCGAGCAAGGATCGCCAGATGCAACGAACCCGACAGGACGCCATGGATGGGCTGCTGCCCGACGAGCGCGAGCAGCTCATCCTCGAGCGTCTGCGAACCCAGGGCCGGGTGCTGGCGTCCGAAATCGCGGCCGAACTCAACACGTCCGAACACACCGTCCGCCGCCACTTGCGCGACCTCGCGAGCGCCGGGTTATGCAAGCGCGTGTACGGGGGCGCTCTGCTGACTTCGCCGTCTCATCTGAACGCATCGACGCGTATGAAGGCAGATGTGGATCGCAAGCAACGCCTTGCCATTGCTGCTGCGTCGATCGTGCAGCCCGGGCAGGTGATCCTGCTGGACGCGGGTTCGACCAATGTTGCGATCGCGCAGGCGCTTCCGGACAACGCAGGGCTGACCGTCGTGACGAACTCGCCAGAGGCTTGCCTGCGTTTGCTGGATCGGCCGGGTTTCGACATCGTTCTCATCGGCGGCAGGGTCGGCGGCGATGTCGCGGGCGCGCTGGGGTCGACCGCACTGCTGCAGGTCCAGCAGATCAAAGCCGACGTCTGCTTCCTGGGCGCGTGCGCCCTCGATCCCGTCGAAGGCATTGCCGCCTTCAATGCCGAAGATGCCGAACTCAAACGCGCCATGCTCAAATCGAGCAGCGTGCTCGCGATTGCGATGACGACCGAGAAACTGATGACAGCGGCGCCTTTCGTTGTCGGGCCAGCGTCCGCCATCGACTGTCTGGTCGTTGAAGCCGATCTTGCCGCGGATCGCATCAGCGAACTCGAAGAAGTCTGCGACAACGTGATGGTGGCAACATCATGAAGCCGATCAGGGAACGCCTTGCGACTCTCGCCGTTTTTCTCGCGAATGGCTTTGGGATCGGTGCGTGGGCGGTCGAAATTCCGCGCATCAAGGAGCACCTCTCGCTAAGCGACAGTGCGTTGGGGATCGCGCTGTTCTGTTTCGCGCTGGGCGCGATCGTCGCCATGCCGCTTGCGGGCAGGCTCGCTCCGCGCTTCGGCAGCGGCCGGGCAACCGCACTGCTCGGCGTGGCGTTTTTTATCGCGCTGCCACTACCCGCGTTTGCGCCCAATCTTCCATTGCTCTGCCTGGTACTCCTTCTGCTTGGCGCGGCAAATGGTGCCCTGGACGTTTCGATGAACGGTCACGCAAGCGCGATCGAAACGCAGTGGCGCTCGCCGATCATGTCGTCATTCCATGCTGCATGGAGCGCAGGAGGCCTAACCGGTGCGGCGACGGGCGCGCTGATACAGAAGTGGGGCTTCGGCGCCGCCGGCGGTCTGTTGCTTCCCGACGCTTTCATTGGAGCGCTGATTGTCGCGGCGGCAGTTCTCGCACTGCGCGATGTCGGGGTCCGCGCAAGCAAGGCAGCCGGTGGCTTCGCTTTACCAGACGCAAGTCTGATGAAGCTCGCTGCGTTGGCCTTTCTTTGCATGATGGTTGAAGGCGCCGTGGCCGACTGGAGCGCCGTTTTCCTGCGCTCTGTCCTGAATCGGGAGGCAAGCGTTGCGGCCATCGGATATTCTGCTTTTGCCTTCTCCATGGCGGCGTGCCGTGTGATCGGCGACGTATCCGTGCGTCGACTGGGCGCGAGTACCGTGGTCGGACTCGGTGGTTTTCTGGCCGCAAGCGGCTTCGCCCTGGTGCTGGGCTTACCCAATGTCTGGACCGCCGTCGTCGGGTTCGTGCTTGTCGGTCTTGGCCTCGCCAATATCGTGCCGGTCATTTTCAGCGCTGCGGGCCGCTCGGCTGCGACACCTGCTGTCGGCGTATCGATGGCAGCCACTGCAGGTTATGCGGGCTTTCTGGTGGGGCCACCGTTGATTGGTTTCGGCGCGGGTTTCGTGGGCTTGCGGCTGGCATTGTGTGCGCTGCTGATTGCAGCGTTGATCGTCTGCGCTGTGGGTGGCAGGGCCGTGCGGAGTGCGGGGATGTCGACTCGTCTGGCGACGTCGAAATAGGATGCGCTAGCGCCAATCCTGCTCGACAGTACAGCGCCCGCTCAGTTGGTGATACGGCCATCCCGCAAGTCGGCCGACGGTTGGCCGTGCACGTTTTCCGCCACGCCTGAACCGGCCTTGACGCTGCCGTCAGGCTGCGGCACTTCAACCGGCTTGACTTCGACGGGAGCCGTGCCGTTCTCCTTCAAACCGAGCTTATCGGCAGTCTGGGGAGACACATCGACGATTCGGCCCTTGACGTAGGGGCCCCGATCCCTGATTTCGACGACCGTACTGCTGCCGTTTTTCAGATTGGTGACTCGAGCCTTGGTGCCAAGCGGTAGCGTTTTGCTCGCGGCGGAATTCGATTGCGGATCCATCGGCATACCGTTGGCCATCTTCTTTGTGTAAAAGTTACGGCCGTAGTAAGAAGCCTTGCCCTTGCGAGTTTTGCCGGAGAGATCGAGATGAGGCTTGTGAGTTGCGCTTGGGTTTGGGTTTGCGTTTGCTGGGCCGGCATTCGCTGATACCTGCTTTTGCGCTGAAAATGCCGTGCTGAAACAGCATGACATCACAAGAAGCAGAACCGGTCCGAGCGCATGCCTTCGGACCGGCGTCCATGGCTCTTTCAGGCCCACTGTGTCCGCGTCAGGGAGAAGGCCCCGTGGCCGACTCTCCCTGGTATGAAGATTACTTTTCACCTGCCACTCCTCTTCAGCCTGACGAAAGCGGCGGGCACCGGTTCAGCTATCAGGAGCGCTCCGGTCAACAGACCTTAGTTGTCCCGATCGACGGAGAGCGCCAGATGTTTCTGTGCCTCCAGCGACTGTAGCCGCTCGGCCAACGCCTGGCTGATCGAGGCGTAGGCGGTACTGCCCAAGGTCAGCCGCAAAGGCGGCCGATCTGCATCGACCGCGTCAATCATCGCATTGACCGTTTTGGCAGCATCGCCCTTGAGAACGAAACTTCCGGAAGACACCGCCTTGCGCACTTCACCGGCTGGTGTACTGTCGTAGCAATTCATGGGCCGCGCGTGCTCCAGACCCTGGCGAAAGTTGGTGAGAGTCGGCCCCGGTTCGACGATCAGAAAATCGATGCCGAACGGCGCGACCTCCTTGGCAACGGATTCGACGAAACCTTCGATCCCCCACTTGGTGGCGTGGTAAAGACTGAAGTTTGGATAAGCGATTTGTCCGCCCTCCGACGACACCTGAACGATCCGCCCTCCACCTTGCTCCCGCAGATACGGCAGGACTGCGCGGATAAGCTGGATCGAGCCCGCAAGGTTGGTCGAGATCTGCCGCTCGATCTGCGCGTCGCTTAGTTCTTCGGCAGCACCGAAGAGACCATAGGCCGCGTTGCTGACCACCACGTCGATGCGCCCCATCCGTTCGAAAGCATCTGCAACGGCGCCTCTGATTGCCTCGACATTGGTCACGTCGAGCGTGACGACATGCAGGCGATCGCTGTGCCGGGCAAGTAATTCGTCCAATGCTCCGGGTCGCCGCAAAGTTGCAACGACGCGGTCCCCACGCTCCAGTAAACGTTCGGTGAGGATGCGGCCGAGGCCGGTGGATGTTCCCGTAATGAACCAGGTTTTGGCCATGATGCGCCTCCAGTGAAGAAAAGGTGTGGGCTGTAGGGATCCATGCTATGGCGCTATCATTGTTGCGACAATCACCAATGAATGGCATGAGCAAGTGAAAATAGGCCACCAATGAACAAGCCGACACTGAGCGATCTACGCGCTTTTATGGCCGTTGCCGAACACCGCAGCTTCCGGCGCGCGGCCGACCTGCTTGGAATCACACGCTCAACGCTAAGCCATGCCGTGCGCGGATTGGAGGACAGCGTCGGAGCCCGTCTGCTGCACAGGACGACACGCAGCGTGTCGCTGACCGAGGCAGGCGAGCGCCTGCTGGGCCGTCTCGATCCACTGATGAGCGATCTCGACGCCGCACTGGAGGAAGTCGCAGGCGAGCAAGGTCACACAACCGGTACGCTGCGGATCAACGGCGGCGAAAACGCCATTCGATTATTGCTTCAGACAGTTGTGCCGGAATTCCTGGCGCGGTATCCCGGCGTGGAGTTGGACCTGGTAGCGGACGGACGACTGGTGGACATTGTTCAGCAAGGCTTCGACGCAGGTGTGAGATTGGGAGAAGCCGTGCCCAAGGATATGGTGGCGGTTCGGCTTGGACCTGACATGCGCTTCCTCGCGGTTGCTTCGCCGGAATATCTGGCGGCTCATCCGGCGCCCAAAACACCTGATGCACTCATGCAGCACCAATGCATCCGGCAGCGTCTGCCTAGCGGCAAACGCTATCGTTGGGAGTTTCTCAAGCGACGGCAAGAAGTGGCGATAGACGTTCCGGGCGCTTTGACGCTGGACAATAACCAGTTGATCGTCGAAGCCGCGATGAATGGGCTCGGTATCGCGTATGTTCCGGAACCCTATGCGCGTGCGGCATTGCGCGATGGGCGACTCGTTCCGGTGCTGGAGGATTGGTGCCCGACGATAGCTGGCCTGTTCCTTTACTTTCCGCGCACCCGCCATATGTCGACGAGCCTGCGGGCGTTCATCGATATGGTGCGGGCGGTTAGTGGATGAGTTCTCTTTCGCAGACCGCAACGGCAATGGTCATATGAAACAGCCCGCACTCACGACCAGCAGGCTGGTAAAACAGCGCGTGTCAGTGTGTATTTCTGACCGGATGGAGTGCAACTGCGGAGACGTGATCGCGACGTGTGCGGCGCACCGCGTGCATCTTCTGAAGGTGTCGCAGCGTTGTACGCGCCGCTCTCACTGCATCGGATAAACGCTCGACGGCGCCCGCAGTGAAGATGAGGAACAGTGCGCCAATAATGACCGCATACGCAGTGACCGACATCACCGCGAAGCGTGCATTTTCGTCGTTGCTGTGCGACGCCCAAACATCAGGCAAATGCAGCAGGATGAAACCGGCCCCGGCAGCAAGCGATGCCCATAACGAAAACACGGCGATGGAAAAAAGAAAGTAGCAGACGCTGCGTGTGACTCTACCGGTGACGCGTACATAGCTCATGATCGACTCCAAGAAAGTCGCCCCGGCGTTCTTACCGGAAGCAACCGGCCCTGATGCCTCAATTACGGCAGTCCGAACTAATGACTTTAGGTCGAACAACCGTTTCAAGTGCGGTGAACAGCCGGCGCGGACCGCCCGTGCTTTCAGACGCGATGTCGATTAAACATATTATCTGGCAGTCCAAAGATTCGGAGGGAAGCTAATCTTCAGACAAAGTCCGGAACGATTTTAGGATCTCCGCAAGGCCGCCATACAGACGCTTGTCGCGTCTCACTACCGCAACCAGTTTGCGATGAAGACGCGGGGACAAGGATCGAACCACCATCCTGCTTCCGGACTCCTCGTTGCGGACCGCGAGTGCGGGAAGGATCGCGCAACCGAGACCGGCTCCGACCATCGCCTTGGTCGCTTCCACACTTCCCAGCGACATCACAGGCCTGAGCTTCGTACCGCTCCTCGCAAACCATTCGTCGGTAATCCTACGGGTATGGCCACCGGGTTCGAACAGAATGACGGGCCGGGTGGCGAGCGCGGCGGCGGTGATACGAGTCGGCAATTGCATGCCTGATGGGGCCACCAGCACAAATTCGTCATCCATGACCGGCGCAATGTGCAGGCTGCGGCTCGATACGGGCATCGTCACGAGCCCGACGTCCAGGATATTACCCTCGACCGCCTTGACGATATCCGCGGTATTGCCCGTCGTGACCGTGATTTCGAGGTTCGGAAATCGTTGGCGCAGATTGGTCAGGATAGGCGGAAGCAGAAAGATGCAAGCCGTCGCGCCGGTGCCAATGCGAATACGCCCCACGCCCTCCTCCGCATGACGGAAAACGGCCGTCACTGCCGAGGTGACCGCTGCATCAATTCCCGCGGCATGTGCCAGTAGCTCCTCCCCTGCGACCGTCGCTCTCGCTACGCGCCCGACGCGCTCGATCAACACCGCGCCGAGGCTTTTCTCGAGCTGGCGAATCTGAAGGCTCACGGCCGGCTGAGTGAGCCGGAGATGATCGGCTGCAGCAGAAAAGCTACCGCGCTCGACAACGGCAACAAAGGTCTTCAGGTAGTCGAGATTCAAGCCCTTCATATCAAAGAATTCCTTATCGATTGCATACGATACCAAATCTTCCTTTATATCTACGATCGGGGCATCATGCATGTCGAACGTATGGGTTGAGCCGCCCATGACGTGTCTCCTACATCGAGGCTCAGGAGTGAGGTAAATGGTGGAATCAGAAGTTGAGAGTGCAATTCGGATTCGCGACGCGGCGACAGTCGACATGGCAGCCGTGCAGGCCATCTACGCGTACCACGTGTTGCACGGCAGCGCCTCGTTCGAAGAGACACCCCCCTCCGTCGACGACATGCTCGGACGCCGCGACGCAGTGTTGAAGGCGGGGCTTCCCTATCTGGTGGCGCAGAGGCAGGGCCGTGTAGTTGGCTATGCGTACGCGACTCCGTATCGGCCGCGTCCGGCATATCGCCACACCATCGAGGATTCGATCTACGTAGAACATGGGCTCGACCGTCTCGGGATCGGCCGAGCGCTGCTCGCGGAATTGATCCAACGGTGCGAGCAAGGGCCATGGCGGCAGATGCTTGCCGTTGTCGGCAATAGCGAGAACACGGGATCGCTTGTGTTGCATGAACGTCTCGGCTTCCGCACAGTGGGAACGCTGAAATCGGTCGGATTCAAGTTCGGCCAGTGGGTCGACACTGTGCTGATGCAACGGGAGTTGGACTCTCACCAGGAATAGGCGGTCGCCCCCTCTCCGAAGTCTTCTTTTCATGCCACCGGTGCCGCCGACAGCGCGCACCGGCCGGCGCCGCGCACCAGACACAAACACAAGCACAAGCACGATGCCGTGGGTCGGTCATTTGACCGATACCGCTGTCGTGGCGCGCCTGCGATCCTGTCGTCAATCCAATCCACCCGGGCCAGACAGGGCAACTCCGCTTTCTTGACTGCACCGTCGCGCCAAGGTCCCGGCACGCTGAACTACGTCTTATGCAATGCACGCTCGCCGCCCCATTCCTGTTCGCAAGTGCCAATCGTCCGTGAGGTCGCTTTGAATCACGCCACTATTCACCCCGTGTGGGTTCGCATTTTTCACTGGATTAATGCCGCCGCTGTTATAGCGATGTGCCTGAGCGGTTGGGCGGTGTACAACGCGTCGCCGATATTCCCGGCGTTCAGGTTTCCGGCGTCCATTACGCTGGGTGGCTGGCTAGGTGGCGCGCTGCTCTGGCACTTCGCGGTCATGTGGTTGCTGGTCGCAAACTTTCTCGCGTATCTGGGACTGGGCCTCGTAACGGGGCGTCTGCGCAAGAAACTCTTCCCGGTCAGCCCACGTGCAATTGGCTCCGACCTCGTTGCAGCCCTGCGAGGCAAGCTTAATCACGGCGATCTGAGCCGTTACAACGCCGTGCAGAAGTTCGCCTATCTCGTCGTGATCGCGGATATCGCGCTGGTCGTGCTGTCGGGATTGACGATCTGGAAGCCCGTTCAATTTCCGCTCCTGCGCACGGCGATGGGTGGCTTCGATAACGCACGCATCGTTCACTTTGCCGCAATGAGCGTACTCGTCGGCTTTTTCGCGGTGCACGTCGCGATGGTCGCTCTCGTCCCGCGTTCTTTGCTCACCATGATTCGAGGCCGGTAACCATGAATTCCCGAAAAGGTCACCCGACGCCCGCGCCGGCATACCGGCCCGACGCGCAATCGATCATCAGAGACGCGCAGAAGGAGCTCTCATCGTCCTCACGGCGTTTGTTTGGCAAACGGATCCTCACGCTGGGCGGCTTGATGCTCCTGTCGGGTTGCGATCTGACGAACGACAAATCCGTCGACACGATGCTGCGCCGAATCTCCTCCTTCAACGACGACGCTCAGGCATTGCTGTTCGATCCGCGCAAGCTGGCGCCGACGTACCCGGAATCGATGATCACACGGCCATTTCCGTTCAATGCCTACTACGACATTGATCAGGTGCCGGATGTCGATGCACAAACCTACCGTCTCGAACTGAAAGGACGGGTCAAGGGCAAAGCCGACTGGACGCTCGACGAACTGCGTGCGTTGCCGCAACAAAGCCAGGTCACCAGGCATATCTGCATTGAAGGGTGGAGCGCAATCGGCAAGTGGGGCGGAGTGCGATTCGCCGACTTCCTGCAGCGAGCGGGAGCCGATACCACCGCGAAGTACGTTGCACTGCACTGCGCCGATAACTACTGGACGAGCATCGACATGCCCACTGCACTTCATGCGCAGACGCTGCTCACGCTGACCTATGACGGCAACACCCTGCCTGCGAAGTACGGCTTCCCGATGAAGCTTCGGATGCCTACCAAACTGGGCTACAAAAACCCGAAGCATATCGTCGCCATTACCGTCACAAACGAATTTCCCGGCGGGTACTGGGAAAACCAGGGTTACAACTGGTTCGGCGGCTCCTGAACCGCGAACCGATGACTTTTAACTGCAATCAACCACACGGAGCACCTATGTCCATTCGTCTCAAACTCGCTGTTTCAGCTGTCGCATTGACGCTCGCTGGCGCTGCATTCGCTCAATCCTCCGCCAACAAGCCCGAACGGATCCGGGGCGAGATCGTATCGCTTTCGGGTAACACCTTGCAAATCCACCGGCGCAGCGGCGATACAGTCAACATTGACCTGAAGGACTCGACGGCGCTGAACGCCGTGAAGGCAATCCAGCTTTCGGATATCAAGGCCGGCTCGTACGTCGGCGCGGCGGCGATGCCGGGCCCGGACGGAAAGCTGGTCGCCAAGGAAGTGCTGGTCTTCCCGGAGGCCGCGCGCGGCACCGGAGAGGGTCACTACGCGTGGGATCTCGGCGCAAACAGTTCGATGACGAACGCCAACGTCGACACTGTCGTGGAAGGTACGAGCGGACGCGACCTGAAGCTTTCGTATAAAGGCGGCAGCAACACCATCAACGTGCCGGCCAACGCTCCAGTCGTGACGGCCATTCCCGCGACCCGCGACGACCTGACTGCGAACAAAAAGGTATTCATCGTGGCAATCCCGGCGAAGAACGGCTCGTATGACGCGAATGTGGTCGTCGTCGAGAAAGATGGTGTAGTACCTCCCATGTAATTCCGGACCGGGACGCGATCACCTTTCTGTTGTAGTCCCAGGTTATTAAAGCGTCCTGGACCACAGAAAGGGGATCGCGTTGTCTCCCGCTTCGGCTCATCAAGGATGACCCAAGCGCCATATCTGATGCATATGGATAGTGCATCACATATGTATTTTACATTTACATCGGCCGCCTCTACGATTTGCTCCATTGCGTTGTTTGCCCCCTGCCTGCCGCAACATCACCCGGCTTGCGACGCAAATGAAAACAGCAAATCTCAGGAGACGGTCAGTGAAAAAGAAATGTCTTGTCGCCGCGCTCGCGGCGACCGGATGCGCCTGCGCGCACGCCCAATCGTCCGTGACCCTCTACGGCGTAGTCGACACCAACATCGAATATCTGACTCATGCAAGCGCGACGGGTGGGTCGCTGGTTCGAGAAAATTCAGGTGGACTTAGCAACTCGCGGTTTGGTTTTCGCGGCACGGAAGATCTGGGTGGCGGCACCAGCGCGTGGTTCGTATTGGAAGCCGGCTTTAACAGCAACGACGGCACGCCTGCCACCGCCGGTACGCTGTTCAATCGCACTGCAGCGGTGGGGTTGTCGAACGCCTTGGGATCGCTCTCGGCCGGCCTGCAATACACGGCCATGTACGACACACTCGAAAAGTACGATCCGATGGGTTACGCGCCTCAGTACACGTGGTTTCCCACCACCGGATCGTCGGACGACTTCTCCTACAAGGCGCGCCTCAACAATTCCGTGAAGTACGTAGGGCAGTTTGGCGGACTAAAGGCGATTGCCGATTACAGCTTCGGCGGCGACGCAGACTCGTTCCAGAGCAGCGCGGCCTATGGCGGTTCGCTGGAATACAGCACCGGCACGTTCGCGGCAGCGGTGGCTTACGATTATCGCAACGGCGCGATCACTTCGACCGGCACATGGACCAAGACGCGCAACCTAAGTTTCTCTGTCCTGGAGCATATCGGCAACGGTGAAATCATGGGTGGCTATGAGCACTACCTGAACGATCCGACCAAGGGCTCGACGGTTTCGGCCGCAATGTGGTTTGGCGGGGTGCGTTACCGGTTCGTACCAAGCTTCCAGCTAACGGCCGGCACCTACTATCAGTCCAACAAGACGGCGAACGTATCGAACTCGTGGATGGGCGTGCTAAGCGGCGACTATTCGCTATCCAAGCGCACCGATCTCTATGCGACCGTGGCGTATGCCGCAGCGACACGCTATGCGAATGGGACTTACACGCCCATTGGCGTAACGGACGCCACTGCCTTTGCGTCCAATCAGACAGGTGTCACGCTGGGTATCCGGCACCGCTTCTGAACGTTGTGCGCGGTGGGCCGGGCAGTCGCCATCATTCAGGATACCTGACTTGCTCGACTCAACGGTCCACCTCGAAAGAATCGCCCGCCCAGCGCCAGGCGCTGCGGCCGGCCTCTTTCGCCGCGTAGAGCGCCATGTCCGCGGATTTATACAGCCCCTGGGCATCCCGTGAGTCCTGTGGACAACGCGCAACCCCGATGCTCGCCCTGACCTCCAGCGAAAGCTTGCGGTACGGAATCGGCTCAGCGAAGGTGGCGATGATCCGCTCGCACACCTCGGCCACCGCATCGCGCTCGCCTGGATCTCTGAGCAGCACGGCGAACTCGTCGCCGCCAAGGCGCGCGACAAGATCGATCTCGCGCGTGATCAGCCGCAGGCGTGAGCCAACGGCCTTCAACACCACGTCGCCAGCATCGTGGCCGTGGATATCGTTGATCGGCTTGAAGCGATCGAGGTCGACCAGCACAAGCGCGAATTCCGCGCCGCGACGCGCCTGCTCGATCAGGAGTTGCAGATCGTCGTTGAAGTGCCGCCGGTTCGCGAGGCCCGTCAGACTGTCGAAGTAAGCCAACTGCTCGAGCCGCTGTTCGCTGGCCTGCAATTCCGCCGTGCGGCGCACCAGCTCATCGGAACGTTGCTGGAGTTCCTGGGTCCGCTCCGCGATCACCGCCTCCAGCGTCAATGCGCGTCGCCGCAGCAGGCGCATGCGCACGTGCATCAGCAGGCCGAACAGCGCCAGCAGCAGGAGTGCCATGATCACGCGAAACGTGGTCCTCTCGTACCACGTCGGCACAACGCGGACGGGCAAGCTCACCGACTCGGTCCATTGACCTCCGGCACGGTTCGACGCCCGCACCTGCAGCGTGTATTTTCCGGGCGGCACATTCGTATAATGCGCGACGCGCTGCTCGGCGGATGACTCGGTCCACGTATCCTCCAGGCCAGCCAGGCGATAGGAGTAGCGCGTGCGTTCGGGGGCCGAGTAATCGAGCAACGCGAAAGCCACTTGCACCGTGCGTTGCGAAGGGCCGAGCCTGAGCCCGGACGGCGGTAACGGCCGGCCATCGGCATCGGTCAGCACGATGGAAGCCTTGAAACGTGCCGGCTGGAATTCGCTCGGATGCACGATGGTCAAACCGTTGCCGCCGAACAGCAGATCGCCTTGCGGTGTCGTCCCGGCCGCTGAGGTCCAGTACGGCAGCAGCCCCACCCCGTCGGCCTGCTGCAGCAGCGTCGTGGTCAGCGTGTTACCGTCGATGCGCAGAATGCCGCTGTCGGTGCTGACCCAGGCGTTGCCCTGCTCGTCGAGCAGCAGGGCATTCGCGGCGTTTTTCTGCAGACCCTGATCGTGACCGATGCTGTCGATTCGCGTAGGCGCTCCGCCCACCCCGGGCTCGACCACACGCACGCCTCCGCCATAGAAAGCAATCCACAGCCGCCCGCGCTTGTCCTGCACAACCGAAGTCACGTGGGTGCTAGGCAGGCCGACACGCCCGGGCCCCTCCGGCCAGGGCCGCTCGAGCCGGCCGGTTGTCGGCCAGTACCGCGTAAGTCCTGTCTGCGTGCCGACCCACAGCGTCCCGTCTGCGCCGGCGCTGAGGTTCGTGATGTCTTCGCCCTGCAGGCCGGGGACACTGTACGCCGTGGCGCCTTGCGCGGACAGGTCGACATAGCTCAATCCGTCCGTGCCGCCGATCCAGAGCTTGCCATCGACGAGCGACACCGCCCTCACCAATGCAGTAGGCGAAATGCCAGGGAACTCCATCCGCTCGACACTGAGACCGTCATCACGCGTTCGGTACAAACCCTTAGCAGTCCCGATGTAGACGCTACCGTCCGGTGCGCGTGCCATCGAAAGCACTGCGCCCCTGGGAAGCGCGGTCCGCGACAGACCGTCCTCCGCCGTGAGACGCCGGCCGTGCTCGCGGTCAGGCGGGACGATGTCGACGCCGCCGATATCGGCGCCGAGCCAGACGCTGCCGTCGGGCTGGACAAGCACCGCCGTGACCTCTGCCCGCTTGCCGCCGAGCAGGTGGCCGTCGCTGCCATACCACGTGGATATCGCCCGCTGGGAGGGATCGATCGAATCGAACACATTCGGTCCGCCGGCCCACACAAACCCACTGCGATCGCGCAGTAGCGCCGCCACGTCGTCCTCGCCCAGGCTCCCAGGAATCCCGGCATCGTGGCGCAGACGCCGGGTCGCCCAGCTGCGGGTGTCGACCTGCACGATGCCCTGGGCCCACGTGCCGAGCCACACGTGACCGTTACCGACATCGACGATCGCGCCGACCCAGTCGGTCTCGACACCCTGCCCGTCGCTGCGTTCGCTGTCGCGCAATTGCTGCGCCGTCGTGGCACCTGGTTCGATCACGAAGGCACCGGTCGCTCGCGTCCCGACCCAGACCCGCCCTTCCCGGTCCTCTGCCAGTTGCCAGACCTCGATAGCGGCGCCCGTGAGGCTCGTCGCCGGCACCGCCACAAAAGCCTGTGCGCCGGCACGCAATACGTAGATCCCGTCGAGCGTGCCGGCCCACAGGTTGCCGCCGCGATCGACGAGGAGCGCGCTGATCCGGTGCGCGGGCAGGCCAGCGGGGATGGCCCCACCGCCTGCGCGCCGCACCTTGCCGGTGTTGAGATCCAGCCGGTCGAGGCCGGCCTCCGTGCCCACCCAGAGGCCGTCCGGGCCGTCAGGGGCAAGGGAGAATACGCGTACGCTGCTCAGGCCCTGAGGGCCCGCGCCCAGCGTAGAGAAGGTGCCAGCTGCCTTGTCGAGTCTTGCGAGACCGCCACTGTCTGTGGCCGCCCAGAGGCGGCCCTCGCGGTCCTCATACAGCGCATTGATGTAGGAAGAAGGCAAGGTGCCAGGCTTGCTCGGGTCGGCAATGTAAGTGCGGAAGCGATAGCCGTCCCAGCTGGCGAGACCCGTTTGCGAGGCGATCCAGATCAGGCCGTCCCGGTCCTGCAGCATTGCCGTGGGCGTAATGTCGCTCGGCATTTCGACATGGCGAAAAACCGGCGTCGATCCATCGTACCAGGCATCGGCTGCTCTGGCGGGCGGTACAGCCGCGACCATCTCCACGCAGACGAGAAGGCAACTCAGGATACGCAACGAATGGCGCCTCCACTTATGCATGGAATTCTGGTCCTCGATAGGTCGTTCGCCGCGCAATGCCGGCGCGCCGCATTCGTGCCACGCGATATCTAACTAAATATCGGCAAACGATGCAGCTACTTTAGGTTTCCTCATAAACATGACGCATGGGTTTTGCTGCTCATTCAGAACGACTGATCAATACTCTTCTATTACGATCCGAAGGCGGGCAGAACACCTCATGGCTACTCTCATACACCACGACGCATGTAAACGGCAGCATCGCACTGCAACTTGAGGACTTTTTGCGTAAGGATTGCCTGAAAACAGGGTAGGCAAATCAGGCAGTGGACGGCGCATGCGCGCCGTTAGCGATGGCCTAGCCTTTGATCACACCGTCGGCGGCGAGCCGCTCTTCCCGGTGCGCGATGGTCTCCGCCCGCTCCGGCCTGCCAAGCAGGTAGCCTTGCGCGTGGGTACATCCGCAGCCGCGGACGAAGTCGAGTTGTTCGGGGGTCTCGATACCTTCCGCGGTAGTCGGCATGCCCATCTCCCGCGCCAACGCCACGATCCCGCGAACCACCGCCGCGGATTCGCGCCGGTGCACGGATTCCTTGACGAAGGAACTGTCGATCTTGAGTTCATCGAACGAAAAACGGACGAGCGTCGACATGGTTGAAAAGCCGGTTCCAAAATCGTCCAGCGCCAGTCCGATACCTAATGCACGGAGCGTTGCGACGTTGCGCCGGGTCGCGATATCGTCGCTTAGCAGCACTGTTTCGGTCACCTCGATATTCAGGCGCTGCGGCGGCAACTTCGTTTTGTGCAGGATCGACTCGACCGTCGCAGCGAACGACTCCTCGCGCAATTGCACAGGCGAGACGTTGACCGCAACCGTGACCGCATCGCGCCAGGTGACCGCTTCCATGCACGATTGCCGCAGCGCCCATTCACCCAGTTCGAGTACCAGGCCCGTGCGTTCGGCCGTGGGAATGAATGCGATGGGCGACAACTCGCCGCGCGTCGGGTGGGTCCAGCGCAGCAACGCCTCGCGTCCCGAGATGGTCCCGTCGCTAAGATCGACGATGGGCTGATACTCCATCCGCAAGCCGCTAAAAGACTGCATCGCGCCTTCGAGGTCGCTGCGCAGGAGACTCAGACTTTCGTCGGAGGCGTGCTTGTCGGCATCGAAAACGGCAAAGGCACTTTTGCCATTGCGCTTGACCGCGTACAAGGCACGATCCGCGCATATCAGCAATTGCGGCCCGGTTTTGCCGTGCTCCGGATAAAGCGAAATACCAACACTCGCGCCAATGTGGACGCGTGCCTCGCTCAGCACGAACGGCCGGGCCAATGCCTTGACGATGCGATCGGCCAGCACACGCACATCATCGATCAGGGAAGCGCCATCGTAGATGGCGACGAATTCGTCCCCCGCCAGGCGTCCGACGATACCGCCGGCCGGCAGGATATCGCGCAGCCGTATCGCCGCTTCCTGCAGGATCTGGTCGCCCGCAGCGTGTCCAAGGCTGTCGTTGATCGCCTTGAAGCCGTCGAGGTCGATCAGTAGAACAGCGAACGATTGATCGTCGACCTGCTGCACGGTCCCCGTGCGCTCGAGCAGGAGCTCGCTGATGCGTGCGCGGTTGGGCAAGCCAGTGAGACTGTCGTGGCGCGCCAGGCGGTGGCTGTTTTCGCGTGCCGTCAGCAACGCGACGGTGTCGCGGTTGCTACGCAGGGCGACGGTAAAGAAGCCTGCCGCGCAGAATGGCGCCTGAAACAGCAGGACGAGCTTGCCGGAGCCGGGAGAGAGGGCCGCGCCCAGACCGAGTAGCCCGAGAATGAGCGTGATCTGAATCAGCACAAGGTGGGGAATGCCGGCATTGCGACCTGCCAGGCCGCCTATAACGCCGACGGCGCAAACATTTCCGAGCAGGAATAGCGTCGGGTCGCCGCTGACATTGCATAGAAGGCTGCCGAAGCCGAACAGCGCGCTCCAGACAATGCTCGCCAACAGAAACGCGGAGGTGGGCGTAGGCTCGCCGCGGGCACTACGTTGGCAACAGACGTAAATCAATACCAGCCGGGTAAACAGCAAAGCGAGGACAGCAAGTCCCCAACCGGCATAAAGCGCAGTCCGATGGAGGTAAAAGGCCGTGGCGCAGACACTGATTTCACAAATCGACGCAAAAATAATGGATGCCGTTCTGGTGAACAGATTGGCAAGCAATATTTGCCGATTTTCGGCACTCAGATTTTGAGCGGAAGAGACAATCCACTTGAAAAATGGAGACCTTGGTTCGCTGAAAGCCATGACCTGCGCATTTTTGACGGTTAGCGGAACGACGGAGGCTACAGTGCAATTATTACGTAAACCACATATAGCGGGTTAATTCTCCTTTGGCCGGCGCGCAATGCTCGGGCAAAGACAGGCGAAATGCCCCGAAACGCCATAAGAGCCTGGAAAGAAAACGCCTGACAAAGCGAAATAACCTTGTTTTAAGCTTGCTGGCGCTGCGTCTCCTCGAAAATAAAAGCGGCGTCTCTAACGACGATCGAATGCCACCTGGAACCCTTCAATGGATCACCACTCCGAGCCGACCACAAATAACGATCCCGGCCAGATGTCCGTCCCATTCATCACGCAGGGTTCCTATCCGCGACGGCCCGGCAACCGGGTTCGTCCGCTTATAGATAGCGGTCCTGCATTTCGCCGCATCTGCGAAGCGGTAGAAAGCGCCCAGCACCGTGTCTGGCTCACCGTTACCTTCGTATCAAGGCTTTTTCAGATGCCCGACGGACGGGGCACGCTGTTCGATGTGCTCGATGGTGCTGCCCAGCGGGGTGTCGACGTCCGCGTGATTTTCTGGCGCCCCAACCCCGCGAGCAATGGATACGGACAGACGTTTGAAGGCACCCAGTCCGACTTCGACTGGCTGGCGGAGCGGGGCTCGCGTTTGAACGCTCGCTGGGATCGCGCGCCCGCCACCTATTGTCACCATCAGAAATGCTGGCTGATCGATGCAGGGGAGTCCTCGGAAACCGTGTTTGTCGGCGGCATCAACCCGACTTTCGCGCTCGTCGAACCTGGGCACGCAGGGGGTGAACAACGCCACGACGTCTACGCCGAGATAACCGGTCCATGCGCGAGCGATGTGCATCACAACTTCGTTCAGCGCTGGAACGAAACCAGCGAGCGCAATAGTGCGCTTGGCGTGTATGGACCTGACGAACACTCGGATCTCGCGTTCCCGACACGTTTATCGAAGGCGCAAGGCCCGAGCACCGTGCAGATTCAACGCAATGTGCACGCTGGATGTTATCGCAACGCGCACGCAGCCCCGGGCGTTGGAGAAGCCTATCCCATCGCCAACGGCGAGCGGTCCATCACCGAACAATATCTGTTGGCCATCGCCGCCGCGCGTCGTTCGATCTACCTGGAAAATCAGGCGCTTCCGGTGCCCGCCATTGCCGGTGCGCTTGAAAATGCCTTGAAACGAGGGGTATTCGTGGTTCTTCTGGTGCCGGGAGAGCCCGAACCGTATGTCGCGCAGTGGCGACAAAATCCTGAACGCGCGGCGTTTTTCGAGCAGATCGAAGCACTCGGCCGCCATGAAAATTTCACGCTCGCCGCACTCGCAGGGCCCACGCAAACCGATGGCCGGCGTTACGTTTACGTCCATGCAAAGCTCATGCTGATAGACGATGCATGGGCCACCATAGGATCGTGCAACCTTCATGCGAATTCGCTGTACGGCCATAGCGAAATGAACGCGAGCGTCTGGGACTCCAACGCGGTAAAAGCCCTGCGCTGCCAGCTCTTCCTCGAACACCTGGGCCAGGATACAAGCCATCTGGACGATCGCTCAGCCGTTCAGCTTTACCAAAGCATCGCACACCGAAACGATCGCCGCTGGCGAGACGGCAATGACGATTGGGACGGTAGTATCGCCTGCAGTCTGAAGCCGCAAGCCTATGGAAAAACGCACGGACCAGACAACGTCCTTGCGCTTTCCTCAGGAAAAACGGCTTAAAGAAAACGCCGAAAGGTCGATCTGACTCTTTCCGCTCAGACAGCGTTGCGCGACCGCCTCGCCGATTGCCGCCGAATGCTTGAAGCCATGACCCGAACAGGCCGACACCGCGGTGACATTCTTGAGCGCAGGATGCTCGTCAATGATGAAACCATAGTCAGGCGTCACGGTGTAGGTACAGACACGCGCCTTGACCCGTTCCGCGGTCACGCCGGCGATCTTGCCCGCAACATGCGTGCGGAACATGGCCGCCACATCGGCGTCGGACACCGTGCGATCCAGCGAATCGGGCTCGCTCAGCGCCATGTATTGCTCGGTCGCGATCTTCATGCTGCCTTCACCGGGAATGGGTGGAAAGCCGTAGCAAAAGTCGGTGTCCAAAGGACCGTGCGAGAGAATGAAGCTCGGGGAAACCTCAGGAAAAATCATAGGCTCTTCAAGCTTGAACCAGAATAGCTGTTGCCTGCAAACCTTCAGCAAGCTTTTGAACGGCTCGCCCAACAGCTCGGCGGACCACATGCCGGCGCAGACAACGACCTTATCCGCCACCACTGTCCGATCGCCCGCCCTCACCCGGACCACGTTGCCCATCGACTCCACAGCGGAAACCGTCACACCGGCGATCACGTCGGCCCCGAGCTCGCGCGCCGCCTTCAGTTGCGCGGCGATGCACCGTTCGGGTCGCACAAAGCCCCCTTCCGGTTCGTAGTACGCGATCGTGTCGTCGCGAAGCGGCGCAAATTGCGGGAAGCGTGCGCGGAGCTGTTCGGCCGTGAGAACCTCATGAGCGATGCCATAGGTCCGTGCCAGCTCGATCGTGCTCAGCGTGAAATCAGCCGCGCCGTGGTGCGATGTGTGCGTCGCGCCCGAGGTCATGACGAGCACCCCGCATTGCTCGAAGAGCGCGTCACCGTCGCGTGCTTCCAGTTCGCGCCAGATCTGCTGCGACCTGCGCACCAACGGCACGTACGCGGCGCCTTCGCCAACGGCCAGCCGGGTAATACGCGTGTCTCCGTGACTCGATCCCTGGTCATGCGGCGGGGCATATCGGTCTATGCCCACCGCTTTCGCGCCAGCCTTGGCCAGCTGGTAAAGCGTGGCTGCGCCCATGGCGCCGAGTCCCACCACCACGACATCGCATCGTTCTTCGAGCACGGCATGTCCTTGTTCGGTTCAAAAGGTACGGGATCAGCCTGGCGTGAAGGCCAGCCGCAAGCATTGATTGCGCACGGTAACCCGGCTGATCAGCTTCCTGCCTGCAGTGCCGGCTTCGCTCTTGCCCCGCCCCGCCTCGCCTTCGGCGGCACGCGCGACGGCAAGGTGGACAGACGCATCACGTGACGCAGCGCCATCATCGCGCCGATCGCTTCGAGCACCCCGGCGGGCACCCACATGATCAGGCCGCCGAGGCTCTGATCGAGCGCGGGCGGAACGGACGTGAACGCGCGGCCGCACAGCGTGAACACCGGATAAAGGTCATGCGAGGAAAAGGTGATGATGGCGCCCACGAGGATCTGCGGCGTCATGGTGATCACCGGAGACAGCACCCGCAGGCCCGGGCGCGTGCGGCTCGGCGGACTCGGCCGGTGATCGAGCAGCATCCACCAGTACAGCAGGCCGCTCACCGCGACCGACCAGTTCATGAACGTGTAGATGCGCCAGTCGAGCATCGCGACGAACTGGACGGACGGAATCAGCCAGAACACCACGGAAACGACGAAAGCGATAGAGATAAAGGCCGGATTGAACAACACGGCAGCAACGATCCGCACGGGCTTCAGACGCTGCCAACGCCGCAGCGCGCTGCGCCAGCGCAGCGGCAAACCGGCGCGCAGCACACTGCCCGGATACGAAGCCATCAGGATCAGAGGAGCCAGGTGATGCAGCACGAGATGCTGGAGCCGGTGCACGAAGAACTGGTGCTCGGCGTAGTAGTCGAGGCGTGTGTGCAGCGCAATATAGAACAGCACGAGCCCGATCCAGAACGCCCCCCGCCGGGCAAAGCTGACGCGGATGTGGCGCGAACCGCGCGCATACAGCACCGCGACGGCAACGAACACGGCGACGAGCACAAACGACGGCTCCCACGGATCAAGCAGACTAATGAGCGACATGGCGGATTCGACGGTGACGGCAGGGTGCGTCCGGACCTGGCGTCCGAGGCGGCGGGTTACATGTTAGCAGGTGCTACCCGGATGCCGTGCGGGCACGGTCTGATAGGCACTATGCGCCGCAAAACCTCACTTGACCCGGCTGAATGTCGCCGAGCCGGCCATGGTCGGCAAGATGATCGTGTCGTGCTGCTTGTCGTAGGGGATGCTTTCAATGCGGCCAGTCGATTCGACCTCCAGCACGCCGTCCCGGTAGACGGCAGATGCCACCCCGGGCCTGACACTGCCACCACTGGTGTTGGCGATGACAAAGCCATCGTCGTTACGGCTGATCTCGACGCTTTCGCGGCCCTTGGTGCTCTGCCACTTACCGACGAACTCGTCGCCTTCCTTGTTGCCGCAACCGCCGAGCACGGCGAGTGTGACGGCGGCTAACATCACTACACAACCCCGTATCATGTACTCCCCCTCTATTTATGATCGTTTCGCCGCCCGATCAGGCACACCTGCGCCGGGTGGCGACGAGGCAGGCTGATCCGCGCGAACGCTCGTCCACAGAAGCCAGTCGCGTGCGGTGGGCAAACGGTCAGTCATTTTATCGTGAAGCCGGCGACCCCGAGCAGGGCGTCGCGCCTTTCAGGCCGGCCGCTGTTCTTTGGCGGCTAAACCAGCGCAGCCAGCCTACCAGTCCCAGCAACACCAGACCCGCGCCGCCTAACACGGGCTCGCGCCATGCCAGCAATGCGGTGAAGGTGAACGCCCGCGCGCCGGCCAACAGCGCGAAGCCGGCAATGGCGGTGCTGACTGCGTCGAGGGTGCCGAGCACCCGTTCGAACGCGAGTGTCACCGCAAATCCCGCGGCACTTTGCTCGCGCATGATCATCTCCTTGAAAGTGGGAAGGCGTAGGCCTGAGTCGGCCTCAGCTGTTTTTGATTAAGCTCAGGCCGCGCCCGGCGTCGCGTCGAGAAAACCCGTCACGGCCTGCAACCGTCCGGCCGGATCGACCACGCCAAAATCCGAGCCCTTCACGATCGGCGTGCCATCGGGCGTGGTCAGCTCCCACGAAAAACGCAGACGGTCGGCGAAGCCGTCGACATCCGTGGTGCGGCGGAAGGTATGGCGCGGAAAGCGCTCGTGGACCGCGCGAATCATCGCGTCGATTCCGTCATGACCGTTGCCGGCGAGTAGCGGATCCAGATACGCGGCATCCGTGCTCCACGTCGCGGCGATCAGTTCGCGGCGGTTGACTGCGTCTGTTTCATTCCACGCCGCGAAATAGCGGTCGATCAGATCGGTATGTGCGTTCATCACAGACTCCTTCAGTAGCTTGGCTGAGCACGACGCCTGGCAAACAGTGCGTTTGGGGCGGGCTCGGACTGAAGGATCGGTGAGCGGGTGCGGGGAGTCGATTACCTGGGAGGTAACGTTGCTCGCTAACGAAAGACGGCCCGCCAAAGCGGACCGTCACTTAACGCTATTCCAGCAGCGCGCGAACCAAGCGATCCGCGCCATCATTGGTGAGCCAACGCTTCCAGCGCTGCGCGCGCGAGGAATCCGCTGCGGGTTTCGTGACGCGCCTCGACGTAGGCGTCGATCTTATGCAAAACAAAGCGCGGCAGGCTGATGTTGATCCTCTCTGGCTTCGAGTCGAGCTTCGACAGATCGACGCTGACCAGCGCCCAGATTGCCCCACAGTATTCAGGCTGTGCGGCCAGTTCTTCCACGGTCGAGCACGTGAAACCGACCTCTTCACCGAGCTCTATTAGCGTCGAAACGTGACCCACAATGGCCTCTTTTGCGTTTCTGATTGCGTCATCGATGGTGTCGCCCCAGGAGTGGACGCCCGGAATATCCGGAACAGTCACGCCGTAGACGCTCCCATCGTCCTTATGGACAGCGATGGGAAATTCCATTTCCGTTCCTTTGCAGTCAATGTTCTCCGACATCCTGAGCCGGCAAAAACCGCCGGTCAAACAAGACCAGCGGTCTTCAGGATGCTCTTCGCCGTCCCGATCGGCAGATCCTTCTTAGGGTGCGGAACCGTCACAAGGCCCTTCCTTTCAGGGTGTTTGAAGTGGTGATGACTGCCGGTAATTCGCACCAGTTTCCAGCCATCTTCTCGAGCATCCGGATTAGCTTTGATGAATTCATCTGGCCTCCGCATGTCTCGTGTGTAATTTTACACACGACTCGGCGCCGGGTAAAGGAAAGTGTGTAGTTGTGTGTTCGGGAGGCGCCGGAGTTGTCTGACTGCTTCCCCCCAATTCACTTACCTCCCAGGTAATGGAATCCCGCCGCGCCCTGGCTATGATTCCCCCATGAGCACTCTCTCCCTCCCCCAAGCCGGCCCGTCGGGACCATCGTCGGCCAGCCGCACCGTCGGCGAACTGCTGCGCGACTGGCGGCAGCGGCGCCGCATGAGCCAGTTGCTGCTCGCAGCGGAAGCCGACATCTCGACCCGTCATCTGAGCTTCGTCGAATCGGGCCGCGCCCTGCCGAGCCGCGAAATGGTGATGCACCTCGCCGAGCGTCTCGACGTCCCACTGCGCGCCCGTAACATGCTGCTGGTGGCGGCCGGGTATGCGCCCCTGTTTCGCGAGCGTCCCTTGACCGACCCGCAACTGACGGCCGCGCGTGAGGCAGTGGAACTGGTGCTGAAGGGACACGAACCCTATCCGGCGCTCGCAATCGACCGGCATTGGACCATCGTCACCGCCAACCGCGCGCTCGCCCCACTGCTCGGCGCAGCGAGCGAAGCCCTGCTGGCGCCGCCCGTCAACGCGCTGCGCCTCAGCCTGCATCCGGACGGGATCGCCTCCTCTATTGTTAACTGGCACGCCTGGCGCGCACATGTGCTGGCGCGGTTGCAACGGCAGATCGACGTCAGTGGCGACGAAACGCTCGTGGCCCTGCGCGACGAACTTGCCGGCTATCCCACCCCGCCGGGCGCGGAAAGCCCGGAAGCGGACAGCAACGCCACCCTCAATCAGATCGCCGTGCCGCTGCGTCTGCGCACGCCGCTGGGCGTGCTGTCGTTTTTCAGCACCACGACCGTGTTCGGGACGCCGGTGGATGTCACGCTCTCCGAACTCGCGATCGAGGCATTCTTTCCGGCCGATCCGCAGACCGCCGCGGCCTTGCGCGCATACGCAGAAGATCAGGCAGAAGGTCCGGCCACAGCGGCGTCGAACGACACCGCTAGCAATCCCTGAAGCCCGCCCCCTGTGGGCAGTCGCACCGTTACCATGCGAAGCCCACTCGAGCCCCCCACGGAGAAACACGCATGGAGCACGCCCCGCTGATCCGGCAACTCAACCTCGCCGATCTCAACGCTTTCTTCCAGTTACGCCTGCGCGGTTTGCAGGCGCACCCGGAGGCGTTCGGTACGAGCCATCAGGAGGCGCTCGAGAAAGGCCCGGGGCAATACGAGGCAATCCTGCAAGGCACTCAGGCAGCCGACGGCAATTTCATACTCGGCGCGTTCGCCACGCCGGAGCTCGAGTTGATCGGCACGGTCGGGCTCAGACGCGAGCCGCGGGTCAAGGAGCGGCACAAGGCGGTGGTGGTCGGTATGTATGTCGCGCCTGAAGCCGCCGGCCGCGGCGCCGGCCGTGCGTTGCTGGGCGACCTGCTCGCGCGCGGCGAACGCATCGAGGGTCTGCGGCAAATCCAGCTAGTTGTTACAAAACAGAACGAAGCGGCGCGCCATCTATATGAATCGCTCGGATTTCGCTGTTGCGGCCGGGAAGTCGACGCGCTCCGCATCGACGGGGTATTTCACGACGCCGACCTGATGGCGCGCCTCATCTGAGGCCACGGGCAACCCGCGGGAAGTTGTAACGTCGATTTGTCTTATCGATTTAACCAATCCCGGCCTGGTGTCAGGCAGATTCCGAGGCTGTCGGGCCGATCGCGGCTTCGTCAGCCGCCCGGTTCTTACAGCGCCCGGTGGCGCCCATCCGGATCCAGCAGAATCTCGTTGCCCATACCTCTGACCGAACGTTCGGACGGAACCGGTAACTCTCCCCACCCACCCGTTACATTTGCCGCCGAGTTTGTAACTGGGTCTCCCGCAACGTGTTACATCCGCTTTTGTCCCCCAAACTTCGTTCCGGCAAGTAGTTATTACTGCATTTCGTCGCTTTCTTTCTTTTAGCTTTCCGTTTGAAGCGCCTATTAGCGTTATTACCGAGATTCAAACGGATTTCCTCAGACCATTCCGACAAGCCCCATTCTGCAAGGCCTGTGGCGGCTCAGACACGGTCTGTACATGCTCCAGAACCCTCGCTGCAGCCTATATTACGGCTCCGTGAAAGAGTTACCGAAAATTGTTGTATTTTTGTGAGATATTTTTTTGAGAAGGTATTGATTTCCTGAAATGCACTTCATACAATTGCTTCCAAGGTGTTACGAGTTGTAACACCTTGTATCAAACAGTCAGGACACGTTTCAAGTCGTAAATGTCGCCGGAGGTCACCAGTGTCCGGCGAGGGTACAAAAAGCATAACGGCGCAAAAAAGCCGACATAGCAATTCGGGGCTTCGGAAACACAAAAATGGACCGTAGCAGCGAGACGCGGGAATCGATCCGCGAAATCAATTTGTCTTACATCATGCTCGCACAACGTATGTTGCGCGAGGACAAACCCATCGGGATGTTCCGATTGGGCCTGTCGTCGGAACTGGCCGATTTGCTTGCCGGGCTGTCGCTCGCGCAAATCGTCAAACTGGCCTCTTCCGACCAGCTTTTGTGCTTCTTCCGCTTCAACGACCACTCGATGTTGTCGGCGTTGACGCAAACGACAAAGCACGCAGAGGTATCGCCGACTCATGCGGCTATCTTGCTGGCCGGCCAGCCAGCAGAGCAATTCGCTTAACCGGAGTGACTGCGATGCTCAAGCGAAGCCTGACGGAAGATGCACAAGAAGTATTCCGCGCAATCGCGCTGATCGAACTCGGTGCACGCATGCAAGTGCTCGAGAGCGAATTGACGCTGTCGCGCGACCGCATGATTCGCCTCTACCGTGAGGTGAAGGGTGTTTCGCCACCCAAGGGAATGCTGCCGTTCTCGGCGGACTGGTATATGACGTGGCTCGCGAACATTCATGCTTCGCTGTTCTACAACACGTACCTGTTCCTGAAGAACGAAGCGCGTTGCTCGCATCTGGATGCGCTGACCAAGGGTTACCGCCTGTATCTGGAACACTGCAAACACAGTGAAACGGAACCGGTGCTGGACCTGACGCGTGCGTGGACGCTGGTGCGTTTCTTCGACGCCAAGATCCTGCAACTCACACCGTGCTGCCGTTGCACGGGCAAGTTTGTCGCGCACAAGCACGATCTGCAGCACAACGTAGTATGTGGCGCCTGCCAGCCGCCGTCGCGCGCCGGCAAGACCAAGAAAGCCGCTGCTGCAGCCAAACTGGAAGCGCAAGAAGCGTTGGAAGCAATGGAAGCTACGCAGATCGCGGAAGCTGCCTGACCCGACTGATTTCCGGTCGGTTTGTTTTGTACCGATTTTTTGTGCCGGCTATCCGGCTGACGGTTCATCCTGCTGCATATCCAGCAGATTCGAGCCTCGCCTTCGCATCCGGCATCATTGTGTCGACCAGAGGCCGTTACAACCTCTGGTAGCGCATCTCATCTGGTTTTTCGCCGCATCTCATCTGCTTTGTTACGCGTCACACGATCTCCCGATCGCGCGGAAACGTGCGCGCTCAGCTGATCCATCCCACCGTTTGCACCACCAGCCACAGGTTCGCGGCCGTAATCACGACGAACAGCGCCCACGCGAGCAGCCGGGTCGGCAGACGATTGGCAAACTCGCCCATCAGCGAACGGTCGTTAGTCATACGGATCAACGGATAGAGCGCGAACGGCAACTGCAGGCTCAATACCACCTGACTTGCGACCAGCAGCGTGCCGACCGCGCCGTTGCCGAGCGTCTGCACGCCGATCAGGGCTGGGATCAGCGCCAGCGCGCGGGTAATGAAGCGGCGCTGCCAGCACGGGATCTTCAGCTTGAGAAAGCCTTCCATGATCACCTGCCCGGCGACGGTGCCGGTAAACGTCGAGCTTTGCCCGGACGCGAGCAGCGTGATGGCGAACAGCACAGCCGCGAAACCCGTGCCGACGATCGGCGCAAGCAGCCGGTAAGCATCTTCGATTTCCGTGACCTGGTTGTGCCCGGTCGCATTGAAAGCGGCGGCCGCGAGAATCAGGATTGCAGCGTTGATCAGCAGCGCGATCGCCAGCGAGACGATCGTATCGAGGCGCGACAGACCGATGGCCGAGGCGATACTGCGCGAATCGCGCTTTACGGCGCGCGTTTGCACGATGGACGAATGCAGATACAGATTGTGCGGCATCACGGTCGCCCCGAGGATGCCGATGGAGAGATAGAGCGGTTCTCGCGTGCCGATGGCGTGCCACGAAGGCACGAGCCCTGCCATCACCGAGGGCCAATGCGGATGCACGAGCACCAGTTGCACGATATAACCAATGCCGATCGTGGCGATCAGCCCAAGAATGATGGCCTCGAGGTCGCGGAAATTTTTTCCCTTCAGACCGAGCACGATCAGCGTATCGAACGCGGTCAAAATCACGCCGGTGGTCAGGGAGCACTTGAACAGCAGATGAAACGCGAGCGCGCCGCCGAGCACTTCGGCAAGATCGCAAGCGATGATCGACACCTCGGCCAGCAGCCATTGGACCCGGGCGATGGCCGGCGAGTAGCGGCTACGCGACAGTTGCGCGAGGTCCTGGCCGGTGGCGATGCCAAGCCGCATGCTGAGGCACTGCAGCGCCATTGCCGCGAGACTGGACAGCACCACCACGAACAATAAGCTGTAACCGTAACGCGAGCCGGCTTCGATATCGGTGGCCCAGTTGCCGGGGTCCATGTAGCCGATCGAAATCAGCAGGCCGGGGCCGGCGAACTGCATGATCCGCTTCCAGAGCGGCGCACCCTGCGCGACGGCGACGGTTCCCTGGACTTCGGACGGACAGAACGGCGCAGTGGCCGTAGTCGGTAAATTAAATGGCAAGCCGGCGACCTCTTGAGATTGACGTAGCAACGGCACCCGCCAACGGGCGCCGCAGTCGACCTCAAGTGTACAAAGAAACGTCCGGCAATGTGCCGCTGAGCGCGTAACGGCCAACGTCGCGCACCCGGTAGTCGAGCGGATCGTGCAGCGTATGGACGCGAGCATTGCGCCAGAAGCGGTCGAGCGCGAGCGGCGCATGTGTGGCGCGCGCACCGCACGCATCGAACAGGTTCTGGCTCACCTCAAGGGCGGCCCGGTGCGCGAGAATCTTCGCTTCGGACGTGGCCAACGCAACCCGGCCGCGCTCTTCGGCGTTGAGTTCGGCGCCCTTGTTCCAGGCGTCGTCGAGGGCCCGCGCGGCGCGTTCCGCCAACGCCTCGGCACTGACTGTCTGCAAACGCATCTCGCCGAATCGTGCGATCAGGTAGGGATCGTCCGTGGCCTTGTCGACGCCGGAGGTAATCCAGGGCCGTCCATTTTTGTTCACGTATTGACGCGCTTCCTCGAGCGCGCCCTGCGCAATGCCGACGAACAGGTTCGTCAACACCAGTTGCGACACCAGCGTGCGTAGCGTGGCGTGCGGTGTAGGCGGTGTTTCCGAGCGGTGCAGCACTTCTTCCGCCTCGACCTTCACGTTCGCAAACGACACGCTGCCGCTATCGGTCTGCCGCTGACCGATCGGGTCCCAATCTTCGTTGACGGTGATGCCATCGCGCGTCGTCGGTATGACTGCGAAAATCGGCTTGCCGGTCTGCGGGTCGTGCGCCGATACGGTCATCATCTGCGAGCCGCGCGTACCGGAGCAGAAGCCCTTCTGTCCGTTGAGGCGGAAACCGCCGTCGGCGGTTGCACTTGCAACCAGTCGCGTATCGAGCGGATTGACGGCATTGCCCCACCACCAGCGGCTCTCGACGGTGCCACGCAGATAGCGCGCCCGTTGCGCCGGATTGCCCCACACATCGACGCTCACCACCTGCAGGCACTGAAAACCCAGCAGATGCGCGAGCGCGCTATCGACGCGCGCAATCGAACGGATCGTTTCGTAGACTTTGGGCCACGCCGCGCCAGTGCCGCCGAATTCGCGCGGCACGGCTATCGTCAGCAGACCTGCCTCGGCAATCCACTGTTTCTCCTGCGCCGCGTGACCGCCCTGGCGGTCACGCTCCGCTGCGCTCGCGCGCAACGCTTCCAGCAGGCTCGACAGACCATGTGGCACCGATGACGCCTGCGGGTCACGCGCCGCGGGATGGTCCAACTCGTTCATGCAAACTCCAAACCAAGTGTCGGATACCTGTGCATTATGCGCGATGACCGAGCCGACGCACAAAGCGGTCGCCGACGAACTGCACGGCCGTGACAATAACAATCAGCAGAATGATGACCGTCACCATCACCGTGGTATCGAAGCGCTGATAGCCGTAGCGAATCGCGAGATCGCCAAGACCGCCGGCGCCGACCGCACCGGCCATCGCCGACGAGCCGATCATCGCGACTATCGTGATCGTGAAACCGCCGAGAATGCCAGGCAGTGCTTCCGGCAGCAGCACATGCCAGATGATATGACGGCGCTGCGCGCCCATCGCCTGCGCCGCTTCGATCAGACCGCGATCGACCTCGCGCAGGCTCACTTCCGCGACGCGCGCAAAAAAAGGAATCGCGGCGATGCTGAGCGGCACGATGGCTGCCCACACTCCAATCGTAGTACCAACGAGTAGACGCGTGAGCGGCAGCAAGGCGACCAGCAGGATGATGAACGGCGTCGAGCGGAATGCGTTGACGAGCGCGCCGAGCGTCGTGTTGACCGAGCGCCGTTCGAAGATGCCACCGCGCGTGGTGGTCACCAGCACGAGCGCCAGCGGGATGCCGACCAACAGCGCAATCACGGCGGACACGCCGACCATCACGAGCGTGTCGCGAATCGCTCCGGCCAGTTCGGAGAGCCATATATCAGACATAACCGAGCACCTCCACGTGATTGGCATGCTGCCGTGCACGGTCCACAAGAGCGGCAATCTGCGCGCGGACAGCGGGCGTGTCGGCACCGCGATCGCCGTATGCACCATGTGCGCCATCGCCCAACTCTGGGACCGCTACCGCAGCAGGAATCTGCGCGGTCACCACAAGGCGTCCTTGGGCATGCCCTTGAATCCGGTCGATGCCGCCGTGCACGAAGCTCACGCGGCCACCGTCCACACTCAAAGCGTGAGCGAGCGCGCCGAGATCTGGTTCGCGTTCGTCCGCGCCGGTAAAGCGCACGTCGAGCAGGACCCGCGCTTCGCCCGCCGTCACCTCATGTAAAGGCTTCACACGCGCGGCGAGATCGGCAGGCAGATCGTGCACCAGCGTGCGCAACAGCGCGCGGGTTGCGTCGTGCTGCGGCGAGCCGAATACTTGCCACACCGGCCCCGTCTCCACCACCTCGCCGCGCTCGATCACGGCCACCGTATCGCAAACCTCGCGGATCACCTCCATCTCATGTGTGATGAGGATGATCGTCAGCCCAAGGCGCCGGTTGATATCGCGCAGCAGCGCCAGAATCGCCTGAGTCGTTTCGGGATCGAGCGCCGAGGTTGCCTCGTCGCACAGCAGAATATCGGGGTCGTGTACCAGCGCGCGAGCAATCCCCACGCGCTGCTTTTGCCCTCCCGACAGACTCGCAGGATACGCATTGCGCTTTTCGGAGAGTCCGACCAGTTCGAGCAACGCATCGACCTTACGCTCGATCGCCGCCTTCGAGGCACCCGCGATCTTCAGCGGCAAGCCGATGTTCTCACGCACCGTCTTGGCCGAGAGCAGGTTGAAATGCTGGAACACCATGCCCGTGCGGCGCCGCAAGGCCACGAGGCCGCGCTCATCCAGTTCGCCCACGCTGACGCCATTTACGCTAACCGTCCCGGACGTGGGTTTTTCCAGACCGTTGACGAGCCGCAGCAACGTCGACTTTCCCGCGCCGCTGCGACCGATGATGCCGAACACCTCGCCGCGCGCCACCTGCAATTGCACATCGGCGAGCGCCGGGACCGTGCCGGGCGAGTTGCCGAACACCTTGCCGATCCGGTCGAATACCACCGCCGGGCCCTGCGCCTCGGACGATGCGGGACGTGCGGACCAGGCCGGCGCGGCCGCGATAAAACCGGGCGTGTCGAACAGAGAAGGCATCGTATCCGTCCTTGCTAAAGCTTTAAATCACGAGCGGGCGCAGGCCGGCACGACTACCACGCAACCGCGTAGAGATTGCCGAACGCCTTGTCGAGCTCAGCGCGCACTTGCGGCGAGTGCTGATAGATCGAAATGAACTTGAGAATACGCGGATCGTTTGCGCTTTCCGGACGCACGACAAACTGAATCGCGAAGATCTTGTTTTCGACGCCATCGAACAGCAAGGCGCTATTCGGGTCTGCGGTGCCGGCGAGCTTGATGAAGCTTGGATAACCTTCGGCCAGATCCACGTCGTCAAGCGAGCGCGCCAGTTGCGACGCTTCGAGCTGGACGATCTTCAGATGCTTGGGGTTGTCGACAATGTCGAGCGTCGTTGCGCGATAGTCGACGCCCGGCTTCAGTTTGATAAGTCCAGCACGCTGCAGCAACAGCAGTCCACGGCCACCGTTCACCGGATCGTTGGCAATCGCGACGGTGGCGCCGTCCTTCAGCTGACCGAAGCTTTTGACCTTCTTCGAATACAGGCCGATCTTCATGATCGTGCCGGGGGCAATCGCCACGAAGTTATAGCCGCCCTGCTTCTTCGCATTCTCCAGAAACGGAATGTGCTGGAAGTAGTTGACGTCGATATCCTTGTTGGCGAGCGCCGCGTTCGGCGTATTCCAGTCGGTGAACTCAATGATCTTCACATCGAGCCCTTGCGCCTTGGCTTCACGCGCCGCCTCCTGCAAAGCCCCGATTTGGGGCGTTGTGGCGATGCCGATTGTTAGCGTCGGCGTATCGGCGGCTTGGGCGCTCGACGCGGCAACCGCAAACGTCAACGCCATCATGACAACGCCGCTCAAGCGCACAAACGACGCGCGCGGCGCAAGCAACAGCCGGCGCAAGTTGTAAACAGAAAAGCTCATGACGGACCCGTTCAATGAAGTGTTTGCCTGGCGCAAGCGAACGCTGCAGCGTGCATCAATGCATGCTGCAGGTAAGCGGATAGCAGGATCAGAGCCGCTGACGCGGCTCGAAAGGCGTGACGCGCAGATGGATCAGCGCGGACAACGGAACGGTTGACAGGTCATCGCCTCTCTCCAGATGAGGTGCGAATCATGATAGACGCCACGCAGACGGCGGTCTACGAAGCGATTTTGGAAAGGAAATCGCGCCAGGCGATATACAAAAGGGGCTGAGCGCGCTGCTCAGCCCCTCGATGCACTAGTACTCGTGTTACCAACCACCAAGGCTAGGCCATTACTGCTTTGCCAGCTGTTGTGGCGCATCCTTCACACCGGCAACCACGGCGGGGGCAGCAGCAGGAGCAGTGGAACTCGCATCTGCCGTACCTGCACCACCCGGCGCAGCCGCCACCGGCACACCGGAAGCCGCAACATCCGAACCCCAACCGCCACCCAGCGCACGAATCAGGTTCACCGTCGACACCGCCTGCGTGCCTTCCAGATGGGTCGCCTGCAACTGCGTCTGCAGAACCTGCCGTTCGCTGTCGATCACATCCAGGTAGCTCACCTGTCCTTCCTGATACTGCGTCTGCGACAGATGCGAAGCCCGCTGCGATGCGTTGACCGCATCGTTTTGCGCCTGAATCTGATCGTCGAGCAGGCGCAGATCGGAGAGGTTGTCTTCGACTTCCTTGAACGCCTCCAGCACCTGCTGACGATACTGCGCCACGTCTTCGTCATACTTGCCGCGCGCCTGAGCGAGGTTCGCCTTGCGACGGCCGCCGTCGAACAGCGGCACCGTCAAGGCAGTACCCGCCAACGGCCCGAGCAGGAACGTGCGGCTCGACCACATGAACAGATCGCCCAACGTGGCCGATTCGAACCCAGCCGCACCTGTGATATCGAGCTTCGGGAAAAACGCCGATTTCGCCAGCCCGACTCGCGCATTGGCCGCAGCCATCGCACGCTCAGCCGCCGCCACGTCAGGACGACGTTCGAGCAACGCAGAAGGCAGCCCCGGCGGCACGCGTGCAGCCACCGGCACAAGCGGCGTTTCCGGGAACGAGAAGTTCGCCGGCGCCTTACCAAGCAGAATGGCGAGGCTATGCTCGGACGCGGCACGTTGCCGGGCGATGCCCACCGAATCCGCACGTGCGCTCGCCAGTTCGTTACGCGCCTGCGCCAGATCCAGTTCGCTGATGTCGCCTTCGTTGAAACGCCGCTGGATCAGCTTGAGCGTGTTCTCACGCAACGCTACCGTCTGACGGTACAGATCCTGATCCGTATCGAGCTCACGCAACTGGAAGTAGTTCTGCGCGACATCAGCCTGCAATGCAAGCTGCACCGAACGGAACAATGCTTCGCTCTGCTGCGCATCTGCCTGAGTCGCGTTCACATTCGAACCAACCCGGCCGAACAGATCCGCCTCGTACGACGCGGTGCCTTGCGCGCGCCACAGCGTCGTGGTCTCCGAGCCATTGCTCTGCGGCAGGAACTGCGAAGCCGCTGACGCGGTTTCGCGGGTCGGCCCAAAGCCCGCATCGAACTTAGGGAACCAGTCGGAACGCGCCGCCTGCAACGACGCCCGCGACTGCTGCACGCGTGCCGCCGCTGCCTTCAGATCCTGGTTGGCCGCTGCGGCCTGCTCTTCCAGATCATTCAACTTGGGGTCGCCAAAAATCTGCCACCATTCGCCGCGATGCGCGTCGTCAGCCGGCTGAGCCGGCTTCCACGTGCCCGCATCCTGCGGCGCGATAGTCGCCGCTTCCTTGAACGCCGCCGACGTGTCGACGTCGGGACGCTTATAGGTCGGCTCGACCGAGCAGGCGGCTAGCAGCGCCAGCAGCAGACCGCTCGCTGCAGCGCGGCCCCAACCGCTCAAAGATTGATATTGCTTCATTATTGTTTTCCTCTTCAAGCGTCCGTGACCGGCAACGCGTAATGCGGCGAGTCTTTTTGCGCGACGTGAACCTTGCCGCCTGCAAGCGTACGCAACACCACATAGAACACCGGCGTCAGCATCAGACCGAACAGTGTCACGCCCAGCATGCCGAAGAACACCGCGATACCCATCGCATGGCGCATCTCCGAACCGGCGCCGCTCGACAGCACCAGCGGCACCACGCCCATGATGAAAGCGATCGACGTCATCAGGATCGGGCGCAGCCGCATACGGCTCGCTTCGATCGCCGCGGACAGCGGTGTATGCCCGTCGTGTTCGAGTTCGCGAGCAAACTCGACGATCAGGATCGCGTTCTTCGAGGCCAGCCCCACCAGCACCATCAAGCCGATCTGCGTGAAGATGTTGTTGTCGCCGTGCGTGAGCCAGACCCCGGTCAATGCCGACAACAGACTCATCGGCACAATCAGGATCACCGCGAGCGGCAACGTCAGGCTTTCATACAGGGCGGCCAGCACCAGGAACACCAGCAGCACGCTGATCGGGAACACCCACATGCCCGCATTGCCGGCGATGATCTGCTGATACGTCAGGTCAGTCCATTCGAGTTTCACGCCACGCGGCAAGGTTTCTGCAGCCACCCGTTCAGCCGCGGCTTGCGCCTGGCCCGACGAATAACCCGGAGCGGGTCCACCGTTGATGTCGGCAGCCGTATAGCCGTTGTAGCGCACCACCATTTCCGGACCGAACGTCGGCGTCACCGTCACCAGCGACGACAGCGGCACCATTTCGCCCGCGGCATTACGCGTCTTCAGTTGGCCGATATCGTCGGCATGCTGACGGAACGGCGCATCCGCTTGCACCCGCACCTGGTACACGCGGCCAAAGCGGTTGAAGTCGTTCACATACAGCGAGCCCAGATAGATCTGCATCGTGTCGAACACGTCCGTCACCGGCACACCGAGCTGCTTGGCCTTGACGCGGTCCAGGTCCACGTTCAGCTGCGGCACGTTGATCTGATAGCTCGAGAAAGTCGGGCCCAGTTCAGGCGTAGTAGCCGCCTTCTTGATGAAGGCTTCCGTTGCCTTGTTCAACTCCGCGTAACCCAGCGCACCGTGATCCTCGAGCTGCATCTTGAAACCGCCCAGCGTACCGAGGCCCAGCACCGGCGGCGGTGGGAACACGGCCACGAACGAATCCTTGATCGCGCCGTACTGCTGGTTCAACGCGCCTGCAATGGCGCCGGCGGAGAGCGCCTTGTCGCCGCGCTCCTTGAACGGCTTGAGCGTGACGAACACGATGCCCGCGCTCGAGCTATTGGTGAAGCCATTCACCGACAAGCCCGGAAACTCCACCGCGCTTTCGACACCCGGCTGCTTCAGCGCAATCGCGCTCATATCGCGGATCACCTTTTCGGTGCGGTCGAGCGAGGCGCCGTTCGGCAACTGCGCAAACGCGATCAGGTATTCCTTGTCCTGCGCCGGCACGAAGCCGCCCGGCACGATACGCGTGATCAGCACCGTGGCGCCGAGCAGGATCGCGTAGACGGCGAGCATGCCGCCCTTACGTCGCAATACGCCCTGCACGCCCTTGCCATACCCGGTCGAGCCGCGATGAAACACCTTGTTGAAGCCCTTGAAGAAGCGGCCGAACACCAGGTTCATCCCCCGCGTAAGCCAGTCTTCCTTCGCGCCATGGCCGCGCAGCAGCATGGCGGACAGTGCCGGCGACAACGTCAGCGAATTGAACGCCGAGATCACCGTCGAGATCGCGATGGTCACCGCGAACTGCTTGTAGAACTGACCCGTGAGACCCGTCATGAACGCGAGCGGTACGAACACGGCCACGAGCGTCAGCGCGATTGCGATAATCGGCCCGCTCACTTCCTGCATGGCCTTGTACGTCGCATCGCGCGCACTCAGCCCGGCCTCGATATTGCGCTCGACGTTCTCCACCACCACGATGGCATCGTCCACCACAATCCCGATCGCGAGCACCATGCCGAACAGCGACAACGCGTTGATCGAGAAGCCGAACGCCAGCAGCAGAGAGAACGTCCCCACAATCGACACCGGCACCGCAATCAGCGGAATGATCGACGCACGCCACGTCTGCAGGAACACGATCACCACGATCACGACCAGCGCAATCGCTTCGAGCAGCGTGTGAATCACGGCCTCGATACTGGAGCGCACGAACTGCGTCGGGTCATAGACGATCTGGTAATCCACGCCTGCAGGCATGTCTTCCTTCAGTTCCTTCATTTCCGCGCGCACCTGGTCCGATATCTGGAGCGAGTTCGCGCCCGGCGCCTGGTTAATGGCGAGCGCCACCGCCGACTTGTTGTCGAGCAGCGAACGCAGGCCGTATTCCGACGCAGCCAGCTCGATACGGGCAATGTCGCGCAGATAGGTCACCGCGCCATCCGGGCCGGTCTTGACGATGATGTCGCCGAACTCGCCCGTGGTCTGCAAGCGGCCACGCGCATTCACCGACAACTGCAACTGTGTGCCCGGCAACGATGGTGAAGAACCAATCTGACCGGCAGCCACCTGAATGTTCTGCTCGCGGATCGCGTTAACCACATCAGTTGCGGTCAGGCCGCGCTGCGCCACTTTCTGCGGATCGAGCCACACGCGCATGGCGTAGTCACCCGAGCCCCACAGCTGCACTTCGCCCACGCCCTGAATACGCTCCAGCCGGTCCTTGACGTTCAGCACTGCGTAGTTGCGCAGATACGTCATGTCGTACTGGTTGTTCGGCGAGATCAGGTGGACCACCATCGTCAGCGTCGGCGAGCTCTTGATCGTCGTCACGCCCAGACGCTGCACGTCGTCCGGCAGACGCGGCAGCGCCTGGTTGACGCGGTTCTGCACGAGCTGCGTCGCGAGGTCCGGATTGGTACCGAGCTTGAAGGTGACCGTCAGCGTCAGATTGCCGTCGCTATTCGCTTGCGACTGCATATACAGCATGTTTTCCACGCCGTTGATCTGCTCTTCGAGCGGCGACGCCACCGTTTCGGCAATCACCTTCGGGTTGGCGCCCGGATACTGCGCGTGCACCACCACCGAAGGAGGCACGACTTCCGGGTACTCGGAGATCGGCAGCTTGAAGAGCGAAATCACGCCCGCCAGCAGGATCAGGACCGATAGAACGCCCGCGAAGATCGGCCGGTCGATGAAGAATTTGGATATGTTCATGAGAGGCTCTTGAAATTAAAGCGCTGGAATGCGGCGCGCAAGCAGCAATCGTTAAGCACCAAGCTCACGAATTGCCCTGCGCTTTCGCATGACCCTGCGTTTGTGCTACCGACGCGCTGTCCGCATCTTCGTCGCCGTTCATCGGCACAGCATGGGCGCGTACCGTTTCGCCCGGCCGCACACGTTGCGTTCCGTTGACGACGATCCGGTCACCGTTTTGCAGACCCGACTTGACGACGCGCAGGCCGCCTTGCATCGCGCCAAGCTGCACCTCGCGGTACACGACCTGATCGCTCTTGTCGACGACGAACACGAACTTCTTGTCCTGATCGGTGCCCACTGCAGCGTCGTCAATCAACAGCGCCGCGTGCGGCGCGCTGCCGCTCACCTTGATGCGGGCGTACAGACCCGGAATCAGTGTGCCGTCCTGATTGTCGAAGCGCGCGCGTACGCGGATCGTGCCGGACGAGGTGTCGAGCTGGTTGTCGACCGAATCGATCACACCGTTGCGCGAGTAGCCCGATTCGTCAGCGAGGCCCAGTTGCACCGGTACTTTGGTGCCGTCCTTCTCGCGGCCGATGTACTCCAGATACGTCTGCTCGTCCGCATCGAACGACGCGTAGATCGGCGATACCGACACCAGCGTCGTCAGCGGCGGCGAACCTGCGCCGGCCGAGACGACGTTGCCCACGGTGATCTCCGCACGCGACACGCGGCCCGACACCGGCGCAATAACCTTGGTGTAGCCAAGGTTAATCTGCGCGGTTTCGAGCGCTGCCTGCGCTGCCTTGACGTTGGCGCTCGCGCCGCGCGCGGCGTTCTGCTTCTCGTCGTAGTCGCGCTTGGCAATGGCGTTATCGCCGATCAGGCGCTGTGCGCGCTCCCAGTCGCTTTGCGTATAACCCGCCTGCGCCTGCGCCGCCGCCAGTTGCGCGGCGGTGCGGTCTACTTCGGCCTGATACGGGCGCGGATCGATCACGAACAGCGTGTCGCCCTTCTTCACCAGCGCGCCATCCTTGAAGTTCACCGAAACGATCGTGCCCGACACCTGCGGACGTACTGCGACCTTCTCGACTGCTTCGAGGCGCCCCGAATAGCTTTGCCAGTCGGTGATGGTTTTCTGGATCACGGCTGCCACGTCCACTTCCGGCACGATGGTCGGCGCGGCGTGGGCGGGCGAACTCGCATCGACGCGAATCGCGCCGAATGTGCCGAGCCCGGCAATGATCACAACGGTCAGAACCGCTAGCGCCAGACGGTGGCGCGAAGGAGAAAAGATAGACATGAAAGGCTCCCGGCGTTTGTTGATTGAAATACGTTTATCGTTGGGTGCGCGCTGCGAGGCGGCACTGGAAAAAGCGCACAGCCTCCTGCAGCGCTTCCGGATGGTCGGCGAGCGCGGCATGCGAGACGCTCGGATAGCGGACCACCTGGGTCGCCACGCCTGCATCGATCAGGCTGCTGGCATATTTCTCGGCCTCGACGTGCAGCACATCGTTCTGCGCAGTCGCGATCAGCGTGGCGGGCAAGCCTGCAAGCCGCGACGACTCGAGGGGCGCGGCATACGGATGCATACGCTGCGAGGCTTGCGGCAGATACGCGCGATAGCACGCTGCGCATTCCTTGGCGGTAATATCGGAGCCAAGCCGCTGTTCGTCGCCAAGGCGCGTGAGACTCGGATCGAGCATCGGGCCGAACAGCGCCTGCGCCGAAATCCGCACGTCGCCACGGTCGCGCGAGATAAAGGCGAGGCAATTGGCAATCTGGCCGCCCGAGTCATGTCCCGCGACGCCGATATGTTTGGTGTTGCCGCCGAACGCCCGTGCGCGGGTCTGCACCCACAGCGCGGCGCGGTGTGCGTCTTCCGGCGCCGTGGGAAACGGAAATTGCGGCGCAAGCGAGTAGCCGACCGAGACGACCAGCGCCGGCAGGTGCTCTGCGAAATAGCGTGCGGGGAAGTCCGCATCGTCCAGCGAGCCGCGCACAAAGCCGCCGCCGTGAAAATAAAGCAGTACTGGCAGTGCGGTTTTGCCCGTCAGGCGGTACAGCCGCAGCTTGATGTCCTGCGCGTGCCCCTCAATCGTCACGTCCGTCACGTCGAGCGCCGCATGTGCCGAACCGACATCGTCCGCCTGAGCAAGGTCAAGCGGTACAAAGGTGTACGGCGAGGAGTACGGCGGTTTGAATGCATTCATGTCGAACGGCGCAATACGCATAGAACTGGAATGGTGCGAATTGTGGGTTCGGCAGACTTCTAAATAAATGCCTATAATCCGGCAACACAATTCGGTACGCCCAAACAATCGAATTCGGCGCCCGGCGAAACCGGGCTAATCCGTGCCTATTCGATTGGCGCTGCGCGCCGCCAGCCCCTTCTTGGAGGTTAGCCATGGACCGTCTCCAGGCCATGCAAGTGTTCACCCGTGTCGTCGACACCAACAGTTTCACGCGTGCCGCGGAGACGCTCGACCTGCCGCGCGCTTCGGTCACCACCATCATCCAGAATCTGGAATCGTTTCTCGGCACACGGCTCATGCACCGCACGACGCGGCGCCTGTCGCTCACGCCGGACGGCGCGGCGTACTACGAACGCTGCGTGCGGATTCTCGCGGACGTCGAAGAAACCGAAACCAGTTTCCAGAGCGGCAACAAGAAGCCGCACGGCAAGCTGCGCATCGACATGCCGGGCTCGATCGGCCGGCTGCTGGTGATCCCTTCCCTGTGTGAATTCCACACTCGCTACCCGGATATCGACCTGCAACTCGGCCTGACCGACCGCCCGGTCGATCTGCTGCAAGAAGGGGTGGATTGCGTGGTGCGGGTCGGCGCGCTGCAGGATTCGTCGCTGGTTGCGCGCCGGATCGGCATCTTCGAAGGCGTGACGTGCGCCGCGCCGGAATATCTGCAGAAGTACGGCACACCGCTTACGCTCGACGATCTCGAGTCGCATAGCGCGGTGAATTATTTTTCGAGCCGCACTGGCCGCGTAATCGACTGGGCCTTCAAGGTCGACGGCAAGGAAGTCGAAGTAAAAATGAAGGGCACGGTGTCGGTCAACGACGCGGATGCCTACGTCACCTGTGGTCTCGAAGGCTTTGGGCTGATTCAGCCGGCGCTTTTCATGGTGCTGCCGCATCTGCAGTCGGGCCAACTGGTGGAGGTGCTGCCCGAGATCAAGCCGATGCCCATGCCGATTTCCGCGGTCTATCCGCACAGCCGGCATCTGTCGCCGAAAGTGCGCGTGTTTGTCGACTGGATTGCGGAGCTATTCGACCGCTGCCCGTTGTTGAGCGGCCGCGGCAGTCTCGACACGCCTTGCTCGAAGCGCACCATCGAGGAGCGCGAGTCCGCGCCTACGCTCGATACACCGGTAATCACGGAGTGGGTCGCCTGATCCGCCCCGCAATACAGATGACGGCAATCACGGCCTCTACACTGCGATTGCCGCCATTGTTCTGAATTCACAACAATTCATTTCGCCGATCCGCCGTTTATCCGCGCGTCGCGAAAGCCTACAGTTCACCCTGTCGCGGCGCCCCCGCGCGCCGCAAACGAATCGACAGGAGTGAATCATGAATCCATCCGAACTCGACCATTGGGACAGCGATACGCCAGTCTGGACGCCGTTCCGCTCGACGCAGCACTGAGGGCCGGTCGCCCGCGTTCACCCGCGTTTAGCTCTTGCGTGCCTGTGGCACTGCAGTGTTGGCGATTTTCAAATATGCTTAAAAGAGGCAAGCGACCGCATCATGTATGCGGTCGCGCCGCTTGTTGCATTTGAAAGTCCGTACAACACATCGGCATTACACACAGGAGCGTGACATGGAGTATGTGAAACTGGGCCGTACAGGCCTCGATGTCTCTCGACTTTGCCTCGGTTGCATGAGCTACGGTGTATCGGACCGGGGCAACCATGAGTGGACACTCGGCGAGAGCGATTCGCGCCCGTTCATCAAGCAGGCGCTGGACCACGGCATCAACTTCTTCGATACGGCCAACGTCTATTCCGACGGCACCAGCGAAGAGATTGTCGGCCGCGCGCTGAAGGACATGGCCAAGCGCGACGAGATCGTGCTCGCCACCAAGGTTCACGGCCGCATGCATGCCGGCGCAAACGGCATGGGCCTGTCGCGCAAGGCGATCATGGCTGAAATCGATGCGAGCCTGCGGCGTCTCGGCACGGACTATGTGGACCTGTATCAGATCCACCGTTGGGACTACACCACGCCAATCGAAGAAACTATGGAAGCGCTGCACGACGTCGTGAAGGCGGGTAAGGCACGCTATATCGGTGCGTCGTCGATGTATGCGTGGCAGTTCTCGAAGGCACTGCACGTTGCAGAAAAACACGGCTGGACCCGCTTCGTGACGATGCAGAATTACGTGAACCTGCTGTATCGCGAGGAAGAGCGCGAGATGCTGCCGCTCTGCGCCAGCGAAGGAATCGGCGTGATTCCGTGGAGCCCGCTTGCCCGTGGACGTCTCACGCGTGACTGGAACACCAGCAGCGCGCGCTCGGAGACCGACGAATTCGGCCGTACGCTGTATGCGAAGACGGAAGACGCGGACCGCCGCATCGTCGAACGGGTTGGGGAGATCGCGGCAGCTCGAGGCGTGCCTCGCGCGCAGGTTGCATTGGCATGGGTTCTGCAAAAGAGCGTGATCAGTGCGCCGATTGTGGGCGCAACCAAAGCGCATCATCTTGACGATGCGGTTGCGGCGCTTTCGCTCAAACTAAGCGCGGAAGAGATCGAGCAGCTCGAAGAGCTGTACGTGCCGCACGAAGTGACCGGTTTCAAGTAAGCCACGGCACCGCATTGCACGCGGCGCCGTGCCGCGTGCGTGCTCGCTTCGCGTTTAGCATGGACGGGGCTGATCGTGTCCGGCAGGATAACTGACGATCAGCCCCGTTGATCGCGCGGCACGTCCGGCTCGAAAAACACCCAGCGCACCTGCGGAAACGTTTCCTGCAGATCGGCTTCGATCACATTGATCGCGTCGACCATCGCGCGGCCGCTCGGATACGCGATCATCTCGGCCTGCACCGCGACTACGACTTCGCGGCCCCATTGGAGGGTAATCAGATTGATGATGCCGCGAATCTCGGGCCGCGCCCGCAGATGAGCTTCGATGGCACGCCGCACTTCCGGGCTTGCCGACTCGCCGACAATCATCGATTTCACTTCGCGCGCTACGAGCCACGCGATCACCATCAGCAATACACCAACGCCGATTGAGCCAAATGCGTCGAAGGCCGGATTGCCGGTGATCATCGTCAGCAGAACGGCCACGAATGCAATCGCAAGTCCCATTAGCGCCGCGATATCCTCGCCGGCTACGACCAGCAGATCCGATTCGCGCGTTTCGCGAAACCAGCGCCACATGGATTTGTCGGGATGCGTCTTGCGGATCTCCCTGACCGCGCCCGCAAGCGACAACGATTCGAGTACGACCGAGACACCCAGTACAGCCAGCGCCAGGTAAGCGTGCGACAACGGTTCGCGCTCAAACAGCCGGTGCACGCCCTCGTAGACGGAAAACGCGCCGCCGACAAAGAACAGCAGCAAGGCGACCAGCAGCGAGTAAAAATTGATTTCGCGCCCGGCGCCCATCGGATGCAACGGACTGGGCGGCTTGCGCGCCTCGCGCAGACCGAACAGCAGCAGAAGCTGATTGCCGCAGTCGGCGCTCGAGTGAATGGCCTCGGCGAACATGGAGCCGGACTGCGTGAAGATCGCAGCGGCGAACTTGAAAACGGCAATCCCGATGTTTGCGGCGAGGGCGTAAAAAATGGCTTTCGGCGATTCTTCTTTCATCGTTCGATCACGCCACCTCGACGCGCGGCGTGCCGTCGCGCATCTCACCAATCACTACCGCACGATCGAAGCCGTCGGCGCGGAAAATCGCCAGCACGTCATCGACGCTTTCCGGCGTGCAGGAGACCAGCAGACCACCTGAGGTTTGCGGATCGGTGAGCAACGCGCGAGCGCGCTCCGGCAGTCCCGCGCTTAAACCGACGCTCTCGCCATACGAAGCCCAGTTACGCCCCGACGCGCCGGTAATCACGCCCGCATCCGCGAACGCTTCGACACCGGTGAGCCACGGCAGGTCTGCATAGCGCAGATGGGCGCTCAGCCCCGCCCCGCGCGCCAGTTCTAGCGTATGTCCAAGCAGGCCGAAGCCCGTGACGTCGGTCAGTGCATGCACGCCCGGCAATGCAGCGAGATCGGTCCCGGGGCGGTTCAGCTTGGTGGTGTTCGCAATCATCTCGCGGTAGCCTGCGTCGTCGAGCTGGTTCTTTTTCAGTGCCGCGGACAACACACCCACGCCGAGCGGCTTGCCCAGCACCAGCACGTCGCCGGCGCGAGCCCCCGCGTTGCGCTTGACGCGCTGCGGATGGATCACGCCCAGCGCGGCGAGACCGTAGATCGGCTCGACGGAATCGATCGAATGACCCCCAGCCACCGGAATGCCTGCCTGCGTGCAGACATCTTCGCCGCCGCGCAGCACCGCCGCGATCACGTCGTGTGGTAACACGTTGATTGGCATGCCGACCAGCGCGAGCGCGAGAATCGGCTTGCCGCCCATTGCATATACGTCGGAGAGCGCATTGGTCGCCGCAATGCGGCCGAAATCGTACGGATCGTCGACAATCGGCATGAAGAAATCGGTGGTGGCGATAATCGCCTGCTCATCGTTCAGGCGGTACACAGCGGCATCGTCGGCGGTCTCGGTGCCGACCAGCAGGTCGGGAAACGCCGGTAGCGGCACACTGCGCTTGAGCAGATCGGCCAGCACGCCCGGCGCAATCTTGCAGCCGCAGCCGCCGCCATGCGAAAGGCTCGTGAGGCGCGGCACAGCGGGATTCGATGCTACGTGATCGGTCATGGCGGGTTCAAGGCGGAATGGCAAGAGTCGCTATTATGGGCAATCAGGGTGTCATGCGTCCAACTCCCCTCTACGAGCCCCTCGCCGCCGCTTTACCTCGCCGTTGCCGGCCACCTTCAGGTCCGCTCCAACAGCGCCATTTCCCGCACGATCACAAGCAGCACCGAGAGGCTCGAACCGCCCGATGCGCGCAGGTCGGCAACCAGTCGCGCATAACGCTCGAGCGGCGCCGCACGTTGGGCTTGCCATCGTTCGACCAGTTCGTCCGGCGTCGACGATTCCGTGGCGCCCGCCAGCGCGCTCGTCGTCAGGGCGCGCTTGAGGCGAGCCAGTTCGGCGAGCGCAGCGGCGCGCGCCAGCATGTCCCAATGCGTCGGCGCAGGCAGCGCGTTGGCGCGTTCGGCGATCCAGCCATAGTTGAGCTGCGTGCCGAGCGCGAAATACACGCCTGCCACGAGTTCAAGATTCTTGCCGCAGGTGGCCGCCACCTCGGCGATATCGAGCAAGGCCGCGGAGATTTCGCCGCTCGCAACCCGCACCGCCAGTTCGCTGTCGACGCCGGCGTCCACCAGAATCCGCTGCCGTTCCATCAGCGCTTCCAGATCGGCGGCGGGCAGCAATGCAGGCCATTGCGACGCGAGCCGCTGCGCGGCATCGCGGCAACGCGCCAGCAGATCGGTCACGTCGACGACGGCGCCCGATTGCAGTTGCCGCAAGAACCACAGCGCGGTTCGCTCCACGAGTCGCGCTACCTCGACGAACATGCGCGCCTGGACATCGTCGGCCACGCGGTTATCGAGCGCATCGATGCTGTGCCACACGTCGTCCAGATCGAAGACGTCGCGCGCCATGATGCAGGCCCGCACGATCTCGCCCGGCTGCGCGTCAGTCTCTTCCATAAGCCGGTGCACGAATTCACAGCCCACGCGGTTGACAAGCGCGTTGGTCAGATACGTGGCGAGAATCTCGCGCCTTAGCGGATGGCGCTGTATCGGCTCCCTGAAGCGGTGGCGCAACGGTTTCGGAAAATAGTCGATCAGCATGCTGCTGACCAACGGATCTTCCGGCATATCGGATTCAAGCAGCGCGTCGTACAGCCACATCTTGCTGTAGGCAAGCAGGACCGCGCGCTCCGGTGAGGTCAGGCCTTGCTTGGCCGCCTGGCGCTCGGCGATTTCCTCGTCGGTCGGCAAGAATTCGATCACGCGATTCAAACGCCCCGCCCGTTCGAGCCAGCGCATGAAACGTGTTTCGGCGTCGAACAGTTCGATACTGTAGCGGCCCGCGATCGACAGTGCCTGAGTCTGATAGTAGTTGTCCTGCAGGACCAGAAGCCCGACTTCATCGGTCATGTCGGCAAGCTGCGCGTTACGCTGCTTTTCGGTCATCTCGCCATCTTTCACGACGAGGCCGAGCAGAATCTTGATGTTGACTTCGTGATCCGAACAATCCACGCCGGCCGAATTGTCGATTGCGTCGGTGTTGATGCGGCCACCACGCAATGCGAACTCGATCCGCCCGAGGTGCGTGAGTCCCAGGTTACCGCCCTCCGCCACCACCTTGCAGCGCAGATCCGCGCCGTTCACGCGCAACGCGTCGTTGGTGCGGTCGCCGACCTGCGCATGGGTCTCGCGGCTCGCCTTCACGTAGGTGCCGACGCCGCCGTTATAGAGCAGATCCACCGGCGCCTGCAGAATCGCGCGGATCAGTTCGTTCGGCGGCAGCGCGGCGGCATTGATGCCAAGTATGGCCTGCATCGCAGCCGATACCGGAACGGTCTTGGCCGTACGCGGAAATACGCCACCGCCGGCCGAGATCAGCGTCGGATCGTAGTCGGCCCAGCTTGAGCGCTCGAGGATAAAGAGGCGCCCACGCTCGGCCAGACTGGCGCCCGGATCGGGGTTCGGGTCGAGAAAGATATGGCGATGGTCGAACGCGGCCACGAGCTTGATATGCGGCGACAGCAGCATGCCGTTGCCGAACACATCGCCTGACATATCGCCGATGCCCACCACCGTAAAGTCCATGGTCTGGGTGTCGACGCCCATCTCACGGAAATGCCGCTTCACCGATTCCCAGGCGCCGCGCGCGGTGATTGCCATCTTCTTGTGGTCGTAGCCGACCGAGCCGCCCGAAGCAAACGCGTCGTCGAGCCAGAATCCGTACTCCTGAGAAATTGCGTTCGCATAGTCGGAGAACGTGGCGGTGCCCTTGTCCGCGGCCACCACCAGATACGGGTCGTCGCCATCGTGCCGCACCACATCGGGCGGCGGCACGATATCGGCGCCGGCCAGGTTATCGGTCAGATCCAGCAGGCCGCGCAGGAAGGTCTGGTAGCAGGCGATGCCTTCGCGCATCCACGCTTCGCGGTCGCCGGGCGGCGGCGGGTTCTTCACGACGAAGCCACCCTTCGAGCCCACCGGCACGATCACCACGTTCTTCACCATTTGCGCTTTCATCAGGCCGAGGACTTCCGTGCGGAAATCCTCACGCCGGTCGGACCAGCGCAGGCCACCGCGCGCGGCTCGCCCTCCTCTCAGGTGCACGCCTTCGACGCGTGGCGCGTACACCCAGATCTCGAACATCGGCTTGGGCTCAGGCAAGCCCGGCACATACGCCGGATTGAACTTGAACGATAGATATGGCTTGGGGCGCCCCTCCCCGTCGTGCCGGTAGTAATTCGTGCGCTGGGTGGCCTTGATCACGCCGAGAAACTGCCGCAGGATGCGGTCCTCGTCGAGATTCGGCACCTGGTCGAGCGCGCTATCGATCCACTTGAGCAGCAATTCCACACGCTGCTCGCGCGTATCGCCCAGCGACGGGTCGAAGCGCGCCACGAACAGTTCGACGAGCTTGCGGGCAATCGTGGGATTGCCGGTCAGTGCGCGCTCGATGTAGGCATCGCTGAAGGTCGAACCGACCTGCCGCAGATACTTCGCATAGGCACGCAAGATCGTCACTTCGCGCGCCGCCAGTTGTGCACGCAGCACGAGCCGGTTGAAGTCGTCGCTTTCGATCTCACCGGTCCAGACCTGCTGGAACGCATCCTCAAAGAGGTTTTTCACACGCTCGATATCGAATTCGGCGTCGTCCGCGAGTTCGAGGCCGAAGTCATGGACCCATGCGGGCGTCGCGTTCAGCGCTTCAATCAGATAGGGACGCTCTTCATCGACTCGAACGCCGAGATGCTCGAGCATCGGCAGACTGCGTGACAAGGCGATCGGATGCCCCGCCCGGTACACCTTGAAACGAAACGCACGCGGGCCGGATTCGATCGGCCGATACAGGTTCATGGCAATGCGCTCGCTGCCCTGAAGCCGCTCGATCAGTTCGATATCGCGCACCGCCGTGCGGGCCGGATAGTCGTCGCGGTAGCCAGCCGGAAACGAATCGGCGTAGTGCTGCAGCAGACGGTTGCCCTGTTCTTCGCCAAACGCATCGATCAGCGCATCGGCCAGATCGTCCTGCCAGCGGCGCGTCACCTGCACGAGCCGAGCTTCGAGCTCGCGGGTGTCCACATCCGGCATCGCGCCAGGCTCGGCATGCACGACGAAGTGAATCCGCGCGAGAGTCGACTCCGAAAGCAAGGGGGTGAACTCGACGCTGGCGCCGTTGAACGCCTCCATAAGCAGGTTGGCAATGCGGCGCCGCAAGTCGGTGTTGTACTTGTCGCGCGGCACGAAGACGAGGCACGACACGAAGCGATCGAACCGGTCGCGCCGTACGAACAGGCGGGTGCGCTGATGCTCCTGCAAACGCAGCACGCCAAGCGCGATGTCGTAGAGCTGGTCTTCTTCGGCCTGAAACAGTTCGTCGCGCGGATAGGTCTCCAGCACCGTCACCAGCGACTTCGCCAGATGCCCCTTCGGCAAAAAGCCGGCGCGGCGCACGATATTGGCGCATTTACGGCGCACGATAGGTATTTCGGACGCCGATACGATATACGCCGTCGACGTATACAGCCCGATAAAACGGCGCTCGCCGATGATCTTGCCATCCGCGCCGGTCAGCTTGATACCCACGTAATCGAGGTATCCGGGCCGATGCACAGTGGCGCGCGAATTCGCTTTGGTCAAAAAGATCGGCGAGGGACCCGTGATGATCTGTGCGGCGGCGGCCGGCAACGGCGTGACATCGGCGGCGCCCACCGGCCGCAGCGCATCGCGCAGAATGCCAAGGCCCGAATCCGGCAGTGGACGCAGGCCAAAGCCCACGTCATGCGAAACCAGTTCGTAGTCGCGCTGCCCGAGAAACGTGAAGTGGTCGTCCACCATCCACTGAAGGAAGGCACGCGCTTCCGCGCCTTCGACGCCGGTGTCGCGCAACTTCATGTCTTTGATGGTGCCGCGCGCAATTGCAACGATCTTCGGCCAGTCTTCCACTGCCGCACGCACGTCGCCCAAGACCTTGGCAATATCGTCCCTGAGCGAGTCGAGCTTGGCGGCGTCGCCGCAACGATCTACTTCGAAGTGGATGAAGGACGCGAGTTGCGACTGCGTGTCGGCCGCATCTTCCGCACCCTGGCCGACGCGCACGATACTGCCGTCGGCGCCGCGCCAGATGCGGAACACCGGGTGCACGACCGAATGCAAGGCAAGCCCGAGCCGGTTGACCGCCATCGACACCGAATCGACAAGGAACGGCATGTCGTCATTGACGATCTCGATGACGGTGTGATCGGAATGCCAGCCGTGCTGTTCGAGAATCGGGTTATAGACGCGCAATCGTTCGCTGCCGGGAACGAAGCGCTGGGCGGTTTGCCAATGCGCGAGTGCCGCGCCGTAGAGGTCGGCGATTGCGCGACTTTGCAGATCGTCGGCGTCGACGAAATCGTAGTAGTGCCGCAGAAAGGGTTCGACGATTGCGAATGTCGGTTCGGGCAATCGCCCGCGTGCGAATTCGATGACGTCGTTCAGCAGGTGCGCAACGGATTCTTCGTTCTTCGCTTGCATGATCTCCTCCACAGCGGGCGGCAATCGACTGCATCGTGATACGAATTATGCGCCAGATAGTTGAAAGTCAATGTGCATCCGCACATCGACTTTCAGATGAACGCTTACTAAGGTGTCGCCCCAGGTGGCAAACCGATTGCGAGGTCTCAGCCGAGAAACACGTATTCGGCTATATATGGACTGCGCCCTTCCTGTCCTTCCTGCGTGCAGGGTCCGCTTGGCGCGACACCGCCATGCGTGTCGAGACGTTGCACGTAGCGCACCGTAGAAAGCAGGCCAGGACCACCGGCATTAGTCGCCCGCAGCAGCAGAAGAGGGATGCTGCCGGCCTGATCGGTATTCGGCGCTTGCTGGAGTACCGCGCCGGTGATCCTGCTGCCGTCCGCTGCAGCCCATGAGGGGCCCGCGCTATGCGTGACGATCAGTGTGCCCGATGCGTCGTACAGCTCGGCGCTCGGCGCCTTGAACGCCCAGGACAGATTGTTGCTGGCGTCGCGCTTGCACGTGTAGATCTGCGTGCCGCTCGCCTTGAGTGCTGCGACGACATGGGTCGCTTCGCCTGGGGTCAGGGAAGCAGGAATGGTGGCCTGGGCGAACGCTGCGCTCAGGCAGGCGGCGTTGCAGGCGAGCGCCAGCGAAGCGGTTGTAAAGACACGCGCCAGGGAACGGCGCGAGGCGATTCGTGAAAACATGCAGTGATCTCCTTGTGAGCCCAGTAAGCCCGGTCAGGCTGGGCGAAGCTATTCCTCAGACAGATTAGCATGGCCGCCCAAAGCGCGAGCACGCCTGATATGTCGACAAAAGCATACTGGCTTACCGGACGCACGGAGCGGCAAATACAGGTCAAGTACAAGGAAGATCGTTGAGTCCAGGCACGCCGTCGCCTCGAACTGCGCCCATCGCTCGGGTTGTGCCGTGCGGGTTGCGGGCCCAAGCTCGAAGCCGCTCAGTCCTGCGGGCAGGTCCATCAGTCCGCGTGGGATTGCCCTGCCCGCTCTGCCGCGAGAAATTCCAGTATCGCCTCACTCACCTGCGCCGGCCGTTCCTGCTGGATCCAGTGGCCTGCGCCCGGGATTACGAGCTTCTTCCGAAGACGGGGGACGTTGAGTTCCAGTTGTTCGAAATCTTTCGCAGCCATCTTCAGCACGCCATCAAGCTCCCCTGCGATGAACAACGTAGGCTGCGAGATCCGCGCGCCGTCGAGAAACCCGGTCAGTTCCCAGTTCCGGTCGATGTTGCGATACCAGTTGATCGGCCCGCGAAAACCGCTGCGCTCGAATTCCGCCACGAAGAATTTCAGCGCCGTTTCGGGCAGCCACGACGGCAGATCATCGGGCAGCGTCAGATTGTCGACTAGCCGCGTGGTCTTGTCGAAGGACGCGAAATTGACCGACGGCGCCGCCCTGACGCCATCTCCGGATGCCGTATAGAGAATGCCGAGCAACGCGCGGCCAATGTCTTCCTCGAGTTCCCGCTCGATTCGCCCCGGCTGTTGAAAGTACTCCTGATAGAAGTGGCGCTCCTGCGTGATCTGCTGGAAGTGCAACGCCGGACGCCTGGCTCGCCGCGGCATATACGGCACGCTCAGCAGCCCGAGCGTGTGGAACCGGTCGGGCCGCAGCAACGCCGCATGGGCGGCAACGGCCGCGCCCCAGCCGTGCCCGATCAGCACGGCCGGCTCGTCGCCGAGCGCGTTGACGAGACCGACGAGATCGCCGGCCAGATGCAGGATGTCGTACGCTTCGACCGCTTCGGGCGCCTCGGTCTGCCCGTAGCCGCGCTGATCCGGCGCCACCACGCGGTAGCCGGCGGAAGCGAGCGCGTCGATCTGCCAGCGCCACGAGTACCACGACTCCGGCCAGCCGTGACAGAGCAGCACCAGCGGACCCTCGCCCTTTTCGACGTAGTGCATCCTGATACCGTTGACATGGGCGAATCGCTGCTGCAGACCCTCGATCATCGGGTAGACCTCATTGAAGCCGCTTTGCGGCCAGGTGAAGATAGCACGTCGCCGGCTGCAAGACCCCGGTCACCTGTCCACCCCGGTATGATGCGTATGATTGAAAATTGGCTCCCGACCTTAGCAACGGACCTCCCGGCTGTGAACCGGGGATTTACCCGAGCCGTCCAGAAATCACCCAGCCGGTGGCCAAATCGCACCTTTCCCCACGCGAGCGCGGCTGGAAAATAGCCGGCATCCGGCAATCACAAGGAATCAATATGAGCACCGTCAACCACCAGATCCGTCTCGCCTCGCGACCGGCCGGTCTGCCGACAGCGGAGAACTGGAGCCTCACCGAAGAGGCCGTGCCCGCTGACAGCGAACTGGCCGACGGCGAGCTGCTTGTCAAAACACTCGCGCTGTCGCTCGATCCGGCGATGCGCGGCTGGATGAACGAGGGCAAGAGCTACATCGCGCCGGTCGGCATCGGCGAAGTGATGCGTGCCGGCGGTATCGGCACTGTCGTCGCATCGAAACATCCGGCGTACGCAGCCGGCGACCAGGTGAGCGCGGTGCTCGGCGTGCAGGAATTCGCGCGCATCGACGGCGCGCACGCGCAACGCTTCGGCCTTTTCAAAATCGATCCGCGGCTCGGTTCCCCCACGCAGTGGTTGAACGTGCTCGGCATGCCCGGGATGACTGCATATTTCGGACTGCTCGATGTCGGCGAGCCGAAGGCGGGCCAAACCGTCGTCGTCTCCGGCGCGGCCGGCGCAGTCGGGCAAACGGTCGGCCAGCTCGCGAAAATCAAGGGCTGCCGGGTGGTGGGCATCGCCGGTGGCGCGGCCAAATGCGAATGGGTCGTGCGCGAACTCGGCTTCGATGCGTGCATCGACTACAAGGCGTCTCCGTCCTCCGTGCGCGACGGGCTGAAGCAGCATTGCCCGGACGGCGTGCACGTCTATTTCGACAACGTGGGCGGCGACATTCTCGACACCGTGCTGGCACGGCTGGCACGCGGTGCGCGCATTATCATCTGCGGCGCCATCAGCCAGTACAACAATCCGGGCAGCACGCCCGCCGCCGGACCGAAGAACTACCTGTCGCTACTGGTTAACCGGGCGCGTATGGAGGGGATCGTCGTGTTCGACTATGCATCCCGCTATCCGGAGGCCATCGCCGAACTGGCGGGCTACCTGGCTGACGGCCGCATGCAGTCGAAGGAGGACGTCGTGACAGGCGGTGTCGCCGCGTTCCCCGAAGCGCTGCTGAAGCTCTTCTCAGGGGAAAATTTCGGCAAGCTGGTATTGAACGTAGCTGACCGGTAACGCTAGCGCGTAGAGGCCGCAGCGCGGCAAACAAGCGGCATGGCGCTTTCATCTTCGCCATGCCGACTGCCGTCTTCAGAATCTTTTCCCCGTTGCGTCCACAATCTCCGGCAACCAGGCGCCGACCGTCTCGCTGGTCCACACCGGATCGTCGTGCGGCAGATCGTGGCCCGCCCACGGATGCTGCATATGCGCCGCACCCCACGCCGCCGCCAGCTTCGCCGAACACACCGGATTCACCAGCCGGTCCTGCGCCGACGACAGGATCAGGGTCGCGCAGCGCGGCACCGTATCGCCGGCGCTGAAGCGGGCCGCTGCCCATAACTGGCGCAGCGCGTTGCCCCGGCTCACCGGCGCGCTCTCGCGGATCGCGGCCCACGCGGCAAGATCGTCCGCCAGCGCCTGCGAATCGTTGCATGTCAGCCGATGGATAATCGCCTCGGCCTCACGGGCGTCGCGCCATCCGGCCGCGACGCGCAGCAAACGAGGCCACGCCTGGGGGCGCAGACGCTCGGTCATGCTGCTAAAAGGCCGCATGCTCGTGTTGACCAGCACGAGCCGGTCGATCTCCTCAGGATAGTGCTGCGCCCATGCCGTCGCCACCATCCCGCCCAGCGACATCGCCAGCACGCGGTACGGACCGGGTACGCTGCTTTGCGATACCGCCTGCCGCACGAACTCAATCATCGAGGGCACTTGGGCCGGCGCGTGCAGATCGATGAGTGCGCCGTTGCCCGGCAGATCGAGCTGCAGCAAGCTGTCGGTCTTGACGGCGTCACGCAGGATGGCCGGAAAGCGGCCCCAGTGACGCGTCTCACGCGTGAGCCCACGCAGCAGGATCCACGTACTCATTCACCCGCCGTCCGATACCAATGCTGAATCGCATTGTGCAGAAGCTGCTGACGCCCGTTGCCCTGCGGCAGCCAGCGATGCCACGCAAAGGCGGCGCGGGTCAGGAAGTCCAGCAGGTTCGCGTGACGCCGGAGCACACGCGCGGTGCGATGCGCTTTCACCGGATTGAACATGCCTTGCCGCGAAAACAGTTGACGCGGATTCTTCTTGATCCACAGCCATGAGCCGAGTTCGAGCGTCATTGGCAGAAATACGCTCTCCGACGGCGCGCGGTCGTAGGCGTAGTCCCATAGATCGCCGTGCAGCAGATATTGATGGCTCTGCGGCTCGAACGCGTAGCCGTGATGCGGATGGGCACGCTCGAACATCGTCTTGAGCGCGTACATTTCCGGCAGATGCGGCATCAGTTTGCGGGTACGCGCATACGGAAACCAGATGCTGTCGCGCCAGCCGTAACCCGAGTGACAATCGAGCGCGAAGCTAAGCGGACGCGAGGTCAGTTCGCTGTCGACCAGCTTGAGCAGCGCGGCGGCTTCGACTTCCATGGGTGCCCCGCGACGTCCGCGATACCACGGCAACCAGGCACCGAGACGCTGGCCACCCGCGAGCAGCGGCACGCGTTCATCGGCATCTTGCGGCGCGTTGCGCATCAGGTCGACGCCATTCGGATTGGCGCGCGTGGCTGCCCACATACCGCCCGGATTGCAGATGGGCATAAAGATCAGACGAACCGATTGCAACTGCCGCACCAGCAGTTCGTCCCATTCGAGACGTGAGAGCAGCGAGCGCATGTAGTCGAGTACGAGTTGCGTACCGATGCGCTCTAATCCGTGGATGCCGCCGAAGAATCCGATGGCCGGGGCTTGCGGATCGCTTGAGCCGATGCTTGCGGTCAGGACGGGGAAGGTTCTGCCGTGGACGCGCGCCTCGCAAACCGTGCGGATGTCGAAGCTTGCGCTACCGGCGTCGAGGATCGTCTTGAGATCCTCGTATTCCGCGAAGCTGTCGGGTAGGAAACTGAGAGCCTGCATGGCGACGCCGGTGTGGTTTGCAAGGTTATTGGAGATGGCATGCGCTTTGTTTCTTTCTTCGTTTTAGCAATATAGCTGAAGGACGGCTTAGCGCGGGATTCACCTGCCGCCCTTCTTCCTCCCCTTAGGCACCGCCGGCAAACCCTTCCACCGATCCTCGTCCAGCAACCTCTCAAACAACCCATCTCTGGTGGAATCACTCAATGGCGAAAGCCCCAACAACGAATGAAATGCGATCCCGCTAGCAGCAAAATACCGCAACAACGCCAAATCCGGATCACTCGCCTCCGCATGCAGCGTCTTCATTTTCACTTCATCGCTCGTCTTGCTCTCTTCAAGCAAATTCGGACTCTCGATAAGCGCCGCCAGAACCGCCCGTGCCACCGAATGCGGCTGCTTCACCGCCGCCCGGTAAATCGCAATCTGCGCCGCCAGCGTCGGTTCGGCCTTGGCCGCGCCCTCGCTCGCCATATAGTCTCGCGCAATCTGCTCGAACTGAAGCCGCTGATGCTCCAGCAATGCGCTGAGCACCCCCTGCTTCGTACGAAACTGATGCAGCAATCCACCTTTGCTGATACCACTTTCGCGTGACAACGAATCGAATGTCAGTCCGCCCACGCCATCACGGCTAAGAATGGTCAGCGCGGCTTCAATCGCTTTCTTGCGGGAAATCTCCGAACGGGTCTGGTTGTCCATTTTCAAATCTGATGGCGTCGCGACGATTCGGCATGCCCCTAAGGCCGCCGCGTCACGAACAGGTCTGGCAAGTAATCCGGTGCAGTAACTCAATCTCAGTGAGCCGTCCCGCGGGGCCCCGCCCAGCAGGCGCTCGTGCGAGCGGTGGAATTGTACGCTCTCAGTTACACCCCAAACAAACCGGATAGACGGTTTACATTTAATAAAGGCGATGGTACTCTGCGGCCACATCGGCTCTCGCCCCAACCAAACGCCAGTCGGCGTCCACCCTGCCTTTTCAGGAACACAGCATGTTCAAGCACAAATTCGTCCCGCTTCTTTTCACTGTCACAGCGGCGCTGACTCTCGCGGCATGCGCCAGCGTGCAGCCGGTCGCCTACAACGGCATCGCCTCTTCGTCACAGTTGCAGCGCAACCGGGATGACGACTCGGTCAAGATTCCCTACCGGTACACATCCCCGGTGACCTGGTCGCGCTACACGCAAGTGATGCTCGATCCTGTCATCGTGTATCAAGGCAGCGATAACCAGTTTGGCGACATGAAAGACGCCGACAAGACAGCGCTCGCCGACTACATGGCAAAGACATTCGCGGAGAAACTGACCAGGCGATTCGAGGCCGCGAATCAGGCCAGCCCTCACACCCTGCGGGTCAAGCTGACGCTGACCGGTGCCGAAAAGACGACATTGCTCGTCGGACAGGCCATGCATTTCGACCTTGCAGGCAATCTCTATAACGGAGTGCAGGCAGTCCGCGGTGGTCAAGGCGCATTCAGTGGTTCGGTTTCCTACGCAGTTGAAGTCTATGACAGCGAAAGCGGTCATCTGCTGAAAGCATACGTTTCGAAGCAGTATCCAAACGCCATGAATCTGCCGGCAGCCTTCGGTTCGCTCGGTGCGGCAAAAACCGGTCTCGACAAGGGTGCTGATGCGCTGGTGGCGCAACTCAATTAACGGCTCGAAAGTCGCAAAAGCGAGCGTGGTGCGGCGGGCTCTCGACGCGCGCCCCCCGCCGGAAATACGGGTCATCGGAACTCGCCGTAGTCGAAACCCGGTTGCACCGCTCCTTTACGAGGTCCGTGCATGCGCGCATTTGCCAATGCTGTTGTGTCACTAGCACCTCCGCCCTTGATGGTCGCGATCGTGTTCTCGATCGCGTACCTGGTGGTAGGCATTCCGGTTCATTTCACGCGCGGCGTAGCTTCCAGAGACGTGTTAGGCACGTTGGCCGGGATCTTCGCGTCACTCGTCTATATCACGCTGGTTGTTGGCTTCTGATGCGAAGTCGTCCGTTACCGTCGGCCGTGTGGCTCGTCCCGCTTGCTGCTGCTTTGCTTTGTCTGGCGCTCCTTGTTCCTCGGCTCATGCAACAGGGTCCCGAGGTCGACGTCAGCTTCCTCACCGCCGAAGGGCTCGAGGTTGGCAAAACCCGTGTGCGTTACAGGGATGTCGAAATAGGCAAACTGACGGGACTGCAACTCTCAAACGACCGCACACATGTGCTCGCAGCCGTGCAGCTTGATGCCCCAGCCCGTCGGTTCGCAACTTGCGGCACTCGCTTTTGGGTCGTCCGTCCGCGGATAGAAACAGGCGGTATTTCCGGGCTGGCGACGGTTATCTCGGGTCCTTATATCGCCGCCGATGTTGGCAGTTCTTCAACACGATGCAAAGAATTCACCGGTCTGGAAACACCCCCTTTACTGACTAGCGGTCAGGACGGCCGGAGATTCGTTCTGCACACCGAATCACTTGGATCGCTCAATGTGGGCGCGCCAGTCTATTTCCGGCACGTACAGGTTGGACAGGTGATCGGCTACGCTCTAGCTGGAGACGGCGCCCAGGTCGACATCGATGTCTTCGTGAAAGCGCCATACGATCGATACGTTACTGCCGCCACGCAATGGTGGCATGCGAGCGGAATCGACTTGCGCCTCGATTCCAACGGTTTGAAACTCGACACCCAGTCGGTGGCGACGATCCTCTCAGGAGGCGTCGTTTTCGATTTGCCCCGATCACAGGTTGCCCAGCCGCAATCTGCTGATGGCACCGCATTTGATCTTGCTGCCAACCGCGAGGACGCGATACATCGGGCCGACGACGGACCGGCCGCAGCCGTGAGTCTGCGGTTCACGCAATCGGTGCGCGGGCTGTCGGTCGGCGCACCGGTCGACTTTCACGGCGTCGAGCTGGGCCGGGTGAGCGCGATCGACGTCGACTTCAACCGGTCGCGTGGTAGCTTCGACATGGTGGTAGCACTCAATCTGTACCCCTACCGGCTCGGCCAACGCTACCGGGAAGCGATCGGAAAGGGCGATAGCGAAGCCGGCAGGGCGCTGCTGCGTCAAATGGTTGCCCGAGGTCTGCGTGGACAATTGCGCATGGGGAGCGTCCTGACCGGCCAGCGCTATGTGGCGTTAGACTTTTTCCCGCATGTATCGGCTGCCAGCATCGACACCCGGCGCAGCCCGGTCGAACTCCCCACCGTACCCAGTACTCTCGACGAGCTTCAGGACCAGCTCGCCAGCATAGTGAGCAAGCTGGATCGCGTGCCCTTCGATCAGCTTGGCAACAATCTGAACAAGGCGCTCGTGAACGCGAATACCCTGTTTCAGCAGGTCAACACGGAACTGATCCCGCAGGCTCGCACCACGCTCACGGCAGCCACGCAGTCGTTCAATGCGGCCAATGCCACGCTGCAGCAGGACTCTCCAATGCAGTCCGACGTTCACGAGGCGTTGACCGAATTGCGCCGCACGCTTGTCTCGCTCAATGCCCTCTCCGATTATCTGGAGCGTCATCCGGAAGCGATCGTCTGGGGGAAGTCCGACGGACATTGAGTAGGTGGGGCTTGAATGGCGAACGACGCCAGCTCAAAACGCCGTTCCCTTCCCCAGCCCAAGCTTCTCCATCGCCTCATGCGCATCGATCACCATCGTGGCGATCTCCCCTACCGTCACCCTGAGTCCCGTCGCCCGCGAACGCATATGCTCGTACGCCTCGCTTTCGCTTAACCGGTGCGCCTCCATCAGAATGCGAATCGCGCGTTCGATATGGCGTCGCGCCTTGATCGCCTCTTCAAGCTTGCTGATCTTGTTGTGCAACCGCTGTTGGTAGCCGGACGATGCGCGCGCAAGCACCAGCGTACTGAGAATACCGGTGGAGCGGTACGGTTTGGTGATCACGCCATGTGCCTGCGTATCCAGCAGCATCTTGAGCGCGGTGGGATTCTCGTAGTCGGACAACGCGATTAGCGTCGCCTCGGTATCGGCCGCGCACCAGTTTCCTGCGCTTCGCGTCTCAGGGCCGACGAGAAAAAATATCGCGTCGACATCCGCAGGAAGTTGAGACGGAAACGGCCATAGCACGCGAACAGGGCAACCGATCCGCCGCAATTGCTCCTCGAGAACGCTGCGATCGTCGCCGGGCGGGTGAATCACGAGGACGCGCAACGTGCGCAAATCGTCAAATAGCCGACGAGCCCCCGTGCTCATGCCCGTTCTCCGTCGAGCCAGAATTCGGCAAAGCCGTACGACGTCAGATAGGGATCGGGCTTGATCGGGCCGCGCCCTTCCCAGACGATGTCGAACGAGCCGTCCGGCCGGCACACCGCAATGCGCGGAGTCAGGATGGCGTGGTTGTTCTCCGGATCGATTTTCAGCACACCCTCAGGCGAATCGAATTCGACCTCGTGAATCGCTTCCACCAGTCTTGCAGTGTCGAGGCTTCGGGTGCGAGCCAACGCCAGCGCAAAGAGATGAACCTGGTTGTAGGCCATCTCCGACCACAAGCTGGCCGGTTGATCTCCGAAACGCGCATGCCACAAATTCAGGAAACGCCTGTTGCCTGCATAGTTGAGCGTGTTGACATAGCTCGCGGAGATGATGTGACTGCCGCACAGTTCAGGGCCGATCATCCGCGTTTCGCCTTCCGCCATTGTCAGGCTGGCGATCGGAATCTGCGCCGGATCGATACCGTGCTCGCGGTACAACTGATAAAAATTCCGCGCACCGCGGCCGATCACGGTGGAGAACACCACGTCGGGTCCGACCGCCTTGATCTGTTGCACGACCTCTTTCAGCGCCGCCGGATCTGCGTCGCTAGGTAGATAGATTTCCTCAACGATTTCACCGCCGTGCTGCTCGACCATGTCCCGCATGATCCGGTTCGACTCGCGGGGATAGACGTAGTCGGTGCCCACCAGGAAGAAGCGGCGGCCGTGATTGCGCAGCAGATAGGCGGCCAGCTGCATGCTGTTCTGGTTCGGCACGGCGCCGGTATAGATCACATTCGGCGAATACTCGAAGCCTTCGTAGATGGAGCAATACCACAGCAGCGCATTGTTGCGCTCGATTACCGGCAGCACCGCCTTTCGGCTCGACGACGTCGAACAGCCGAAAATCACCGTGACGTCGTCCTCCTGCAGCATCCGGGTGGCCAGGCGGCGATATTCATCCGGATCGCTCTTTGGGTCGTACACGATAGGGTCCAGCAGGCGCCCGTCGACGCCGCCTGCGGCGTTGACCTCTTCGATCGCCAATGCGGTACCGAAGAAATGTTCCGATTCCGTCGCAGCGGTAACGCCCGTGCGGGAATACAGCACGCCGATGCGCCAACCAGCGTCGGCCGATGGCGAGGCGTCTGGGTGTCGCGAGTTCGTCGGCATTCGGTTCCTCCTTGTATTACTTTAGCCGGTCGAGCAGCGGTTTGCTTCCATAGCACTCATGATGCCTCAGAAAATGTGCCGTGTCAGACGCGCAGGTGTTCGAAGATCGATGCCGCCGCGGTCTCATCCTTCGCGTTTCCGTCGTCGATGATTTCGCCTTGCTTCAGCACCGCATAGCGGTCGGCGACTTTCAACGCGAAAGGCACGTTCTGCTCGATCAGCAGCAGCGTCGTGCCGTGCTGCCTGCGTTCCCATAGCAACGCGTCGGCCAGGCGGTCGATCACAGTCGGCTGCAGCCCTTCTGTGATTTCATCGAGAAGAATGATCGACGGGCGCATCATGAGCGCGCGAGCAACCAGCAACATTTTCTGTTCGCCGCCGGAAAGCGTGCCCGCGAACTGCTTCAGCCGGCTCGTGAACACCGGGAAAACCGGTTCAATCTGCGCAAATCGCTCCTCGAACACCGATGCCTTCTCAAGCCCGATGCGCAGGTTGTCACGAATGCTGAGATCCTGAAACAAGGCGTGTTCCTGCGGCGCGTAGGCGATGCCTGCGCGTGCAATCCGATGGGGCGCCATGCGGGTGATGTCTTGCCCGCGTACGCTGATTGCGCCCGTCTTCTTCGGCAGATAGCCCATGATCGTCTTGAGCAGCGTGGTCTTGCCCATGCCGTTCTTGCCGAGCAGCGCGAGAGCTTCGCCATTGGCGACGGTCATCGATAGATTGCGAAGTACCACTGAGCTCCGGTATCCACTCGTCACGTCCCGGAGTTCCAGCGCGTTCTGGCTCATGACGCCTCCCCGTGCATACTATCGCTGACCGGTCCCGTACCCTGCGCCGTCCCGGCATAGATTGTCTTGACCAGTTCCGAATTGACCACCTCGTCGAAGGAGCCTTGCATCACAATGCGCCCTTGATGCAGGACGACGATGCGAGTGGCAACCTCTGCAACGAAGTCCAGGTCGTGCTCCACCAGCAGACAGCAAAGCTGATACCGGTGAGCCAATGCGGCCAGCACGTCGCCGATCTGCGTGCGCTCTGTCTTGGTCAACCCGGCAGTGGGCTCGTCGAGCAGCACGATCCGTGGTTCCAACGCGAGCACCATTGCCAACTCCAGCGCCTGCTGTTCGCCGTGCGACAGATCCTTTGCGAACGCGCTCAACTTCCGGTCGAGTCCAGTGGTACGGACAACCTCGATCGCATACGGCGGTAAAGCGAGGGTCGCCGAGCGCCGGATGAGCGAAGGCCGTTCGACGATCGCACTCGCGATCCTCAAACATTCCGCCACCGTCAGGCTCTCGAACACATTTGCGTTCTGGAACTTGCGTCCCAATCCGAAATGCACGCACCGTTCCGGCGCCAGTTGCCGGATATCGTTGCCGCACAGCACGACTGTCCCTGCAGAGCGTTCGGCACCGTCGCTCATACAACGCATCAGCGTCGTCTTGCCGGCTCCATTAGGACCGATGAGGCCGACCAGTTCACCCGCGTTAGCCTCAAGGTCAATGCCCTGCAGCACCTTGAGGCTGCCAAAGTGTTTGGCAACTCCGTTCAATTGCAGCATGGGTTCGGACAGGGTCTGCTGCCTTTCCGCTTTAACAGCGCGCTCGACGATCTCCGGTTCAGCAACGTTGTAAGCAAGCCTAAGCAACGGTTTCAGAAGCGCTGGCACCAGCCCTTGCGGCAACAGTACGATCACCGCCACAAACGCGGCTCCGAGAATAAGTTGCCACGCAAACGGCATGCTGCTGCTCAGATACGCTGTGCCGACGTTGATCAAGAGAGCACCGATAACCGGCCCCCACAGCGTTCCCCTGCCGCCAAGCGCGACCCAGATGATCATCTGGGTACCCAGCACAAATCCGGTCAACTCCGGTGCGACAACCCCGCTAAAGGATCCATAACCAAAGCCTGCAAGACTGGCGATAATCGCGGCCACCACCAGCAGAGCGATCTTGAGCAGCGACGTATTGATCCCGAGGTACGAGCAGCGCGACTCGTTATCACGGATCGCTGCCAGCACGCGGCCGCCGTCGCTGCGCACGAATATCCAGGTCAGCGTTGCGACGCTCAGCAAGGCCGCTCCGGCGATCCAGTACCAGGCCGGCAACGAGAGATCGAAAGTCTCGTAGCCGGTGAGCCCAGAACTCGATCCCGTCCACTCGCCACCTGACAGCAGCAACTGGCTGAGTACGATCGGCAAGACCAGCGACATCACGGTAGCGAAAAACGGCGAAGCACCGCGATAGAACGAAAGCCAGCCCAGCACGAGCGCGACGGCCGCAGCCACGACGATAGCCGCCCCCAACGCCAGTACGACATAACCAATCGAGAAACCACCATGAGTAAAGACCAGCCCAGCCGCGTATGCGCCGAGACCGAAAAAAGCAGCCTGTCCGAACGTTAGATAACCCGTGTAGCCCCAGAGGATATCCACCGTGATGGCGGCTATCGAAAAGAAGAATGCCTGAATCAGGATGTTCAGCAAATACGTGCCGAACACGAACGGACCTACAGCCAGCAATAGAAGAGCACACGCACCGCACAGAACGATGCCGCGCCCACGAGGACGGCGCCGTTTAGCCGCAAGCGTCCCGGTCGACGCGGCGCTATTGTCCGGGTGATTGGCCGCCGCATCGAGCTTAACCATGGGAGAACCCCTTCGGACGAATGCGCAGCGTAAGCGCGGCCAGCACGGCAATGGTCAGGCCGCCCAGCACAGGACTGACAAACGTACTGACAAGCACCTGACACGCTCCGAATACCAGGCACGTAATCAGCAGGCTAAGCATCGAGTACCCTGACACCATGACCAGCATGAAGGCGCTTACCAGCCAGACAAGTCCCATGTCGGGATCGACGCTCGACAGCGGCGTAATCAGCGTGCCGGCCAGCGAGCCCAAAGCAGCGCCGAGACTAAACGTGATAAAGCGGATGCGACCCGAGTGAATACCCAGCCCTCGTGCCAGATCCTCGTTCATGATGACTGCGCGGGTCTTGACGCCAAAGCGCGTGCCGGCAAGCAGGCCTGTCATCAGCGCGCACAGGACCAGAGCGACCGGAATCAGCAGGAGACGATAGGCGGAATAGTCGGTGCCGGCAATCGAAATCGCCCCCTTCAAGGGCGTTTCCACAAACTGGACCTCCCGGCCAAAGGCCATCACGATCAGTTGCCCAATCACGATTCCGAGGCCCCATGTAGCGAGGATTGCGTCAAGCGGGCGTTTGTAGAGCGGGCGCACGATCACCTGCTCCACCAGCATCCCGACAGCGGTACCCACCACGATCGCCAACGGCACGCTGAGCCAAGGGTTGAGCTTCAACTGCGTAACGACGAAGCTCGAGTACGCACCCATCGTCAGCAATGCCCCGTGGGCAAAGTTGACGATCTTCATCACGCCGAAAATCACCATTAAGCCCGCCGTGACGATGAACAGCACGGCGGCAGTCGTCAAAATATCCAATGCGAGGACCATTGTTGTCTCCAGTCACATCCGCCCGGCGTTCACTTGATGTTGGGACACTGTGCACCCGGATCTACATCAGGAAAGGATTGCAGGATTTTTACGGAACCGTCGGCCTGAATCTGTCCCAGGCGCATGGCAAGCGGTGTATGACGGCTCTTGTCCATCGTCACAGGGCCGCGGGGTCCGTCGAACGAAACCCGATCCAGTGCCTTGATGACCTTTGAGGAATCGGTCGAACCGGCCTTCTCGACTGCGGCCTTGTAAAGGAAGAAGGCCTCGTATTGAGGTTCGGACAATTCGTTTGGAGTCTTGAGGTCTTTGCCGAAACGCTTGTCCATGGCAGTGAGAAACGCCTTGTTGCCCGCGTTGTCGATACTCGTCAGATAGGACGCCGACATGTAAGTGCCCGTAGCGGCATCGCCCATGCTTTTCGCGGTCCCTTCGTCGATGGCGAGATTACCGTACGGCAACGTCAGCCCCGCCCCCTTTATCTGCTTCGCCAGCGAGACGTTCGGCGCGCCGCCGGCCGTCGCGCTGATTAGCGCATCGGGATGCGCGGAGCGGATCTTCGAGAGTATCGGCGTCCAGTCCGTGCCGTCGATCGGCAGATACTCTTCGCCGACCACCTTGCCACCGTGCTGCTCGATGTACTTTTTAGTGAACTCCAGCATTCCCCGGCCGAACGCATAATCGTTACCGACCAGGTAAAACGTTTTGGCGCCCTTGTTCTTTACGAAGTAGTCGACGACCGGCGCCACCTGCTGTTCCGGCACCCAACCATTGACGTACATCCACGGGCTGCACGAGCGGCCTTCATAGAACGAGGTATAGATGAACGGCTTCTTGCCGCGCGCTACGATAGGTAACGCCGCATTGCGCGCCGCACTCGTTTCCATTGAGATGATTGCGTCAACATTGTTCTGGAAAACCAGCGTGTCGTAGGCCTTCTGTGCGCCGACTGCGCCAGACGCGTCATCGGTAATCTCCAGTTGCACCTGGCGACCCAGGATACCGCCAGCGGCGTTAATCTGCTCGACCGCAAGTTGCGAGGACTGCACGACCGCGGGCGCTACCACGCTATTTGCGCCGGACAGTCCGACCGCAACCCCGATCTTGATGGGGTCGGCGGCCAGCACGGTCGTGCATGCGCCCGCTGCGGCGGTTGCCGCGATGATGCCAACCAGAAACTGCTTCTTGAACTGACTCATGGCGTTTCCTTCGTAGAGGTGGTCGTAGTGGTAGTGGTATTGCTGGTTTGGAAGGAGCAGGTATGCACTGTCCGATGTCTCACGCGCTTGAGGATGGCCAGCCTGTGCCAAGCATCGGGTCATAGACGTCGGCCCGACGATCGCGCAGGACGTGATTGGAGGCGCTAAGCGTGCGCTGGGCTCGCGTGCGCTTCAGATCAATTGCGGCGTAGAGCAGTTCTTCCTGGTCGCTGCTGGCCGGCCCCGCCAAAGGCCACCCATCGCCTCCGACAATCAGGCTCTGGCCGATGAAAGGCTGACCACGTTCGGTCCCAATCCGGTTTGCGCAGGCAATCGCGAGACCGTTGCTATGCGCCGCCGCCATGGCGAGCGTCGTCGCCATGGCGGGGCGGTCGTCTGGTTGTGCAGGCATCGGCACCCAGTTCGTCGGTACGCAGACAAGGTCCGCGCCTTGCGTGGCCGCGAGCCGGTATGTCTCGGGAAACCAGCCGTCGTAGCAGATCGCAATCGCGATTCTCCCCAACGGGGTATCGAAGACGGGAACGCCGAGGTCGCCCGGTTCGAAAAAGCGCTTTTCGTCGCCCCAGAGATGTAGTTTCCGGTAAACGCCAATCGGCCCGGACGGCCCGGTGAAGATGGCCGAGTTGTACAGACGCTCACCTGCCCGTTCGGCAATTCCGGCAACGATGTGAATGCCGAGTCGTTGCGCCGCTTCCGTAAAGATCTGGGCCGTCTCTCCGTTCGGCAACTCCTCGGCTAGCGAAAACGCCTCGTCCCGATCGGCAAAGACATAACCGCTATTTGCCAGTTCGGGCAACACCACCAGCGATGCGCCACTCCTAGCTGCGGATTCGATATGACGAATCGAACGCGCCACGTTATCGCGCTTGGCGCCGACATGCGGCTCCATCTGAATGCATGCAATAACGAAGCCGTCCAAGCCACGTTCTGCGGGGGTTTGCTGCAATGTCACGAATCGGTCTCCCAAAGCAAAAAGCCCCCGAACCAGCGTTGGACGCAAGTTCGGGGGCTGCATAGCCTTTCATGTGTAGCACGGCAACGTTGCCGTGGAGCCGCCGGACAACACGACGGCTCAGTGGTAGCGAATTTAAGAAGTCAAATTCACGGTGTCAAGGGTTTTGATGATTTTTCGAATACCCGGGACCGATGCCGCCAAGGCATCGCGCCAGCCAGTCATCGGCATTGGCATAAAGCCTCTCGATTTCCGATAGTACGCACATCGCCGCCGCAGCCGGACCTGCGCGGCATGCAAACATTCAGGAGACGAATGATGGCAAACAACCGTTCCCGCATTTCAACGGACATCGATTTTGAGCAAGAGGGCTTTCAGACGGGCACGCTAGACGTGCCCCATTCCGTGGACCGATCCGGCTATGGACACATCCCCATCCCGATCGCCGTCCTCAAGCACGGCAACGGGCCCACTGCGTTGCTCACTGGCGGTAATCACGGCGACGAATACGAAGGCCCTATTGCGCTGATGAAACTGTTGCAGCGTCTGCCTTCGATGCAGATCAACGGCCGTCTTATCATCGTACCGGGCTTGAATTTCCCAGCGTTTCTCGCTGGACGACGGACCTCGCCAATCGATGGCGCCAACATGAACCGCATTTTCCCGGGCCGTCGCGACGGCTCCGTCACGGAGATGATCGCTCATTATGTGGATACCGAACTGTTTCCGCGCGCCGACTTCGTGTTCGACATTCATGCAGGCGGAGCCTCGTTCGATCACTTACCGACGCTACTGGTGGCCCCGCCTGCCGATGCCGAGCGCCGTCGCGAATACCGGCGCATCGTCGAGGCGTTTGCTGCTCCCCATGCAATGGTGATGGATCTGCTCGGCGAGGACCGCACCTATGGAGCTGCCATCGAGCGGCACGGCAAGCTGTTTCTGTGCGGCGAATTCGGTGGTTATGCTACGTTGAATCCGTCCGGCCTTGCGATCGTCGAAGAGGGTGTGCAGCGCGTGCTGGCGACGCTCGGCATCTGCCCGGACAACTCGCTGCCCCCGCCGCGTTACGACACCCGTTGGCTGCGCGTCGACGGCAAAAAGCATTACGTTTTTGCGGACACGCGCGGCATTTTCGAACCGGCATTCAAGCTCGGCGACCAGGTAAAGGCCGGCGACCTGGCCGGGCGCATCTTCGATCCGCACGCACCGTGGGCGGCCCCCGTCGAACTGAGGTTCGACACCGCGGGACTAGTCGTCATTGTCCGTTCGTTTGCGAGCGTCGAACCTGGCGACTGCGTCGCGCTCGTAGCAAGCGACGACGTTTCCGGCGGCCACACGCATTGACCACGGAGACGGCCATGTCCGCAATCCCTGTAGCCACTATCGCCGACGGGCGCGATGCACTCTATCGCAAGATCACATGGCGTCTGCTGCCGTTTCTGACGCTGTGCTACATGCTCGCATATCTCGATCGCATCAATATCGGCTTTGCGAAGTTGCAGATGCAGAATCAGCTCGCGTTTTCCGATGCCGCTTACGGGGTCGCTGCGGGCATCTTCTTCATCGGCTACGTGCTATTCGAAATTCCGAGCAATCTGCTTCTGCCGAAGATCGGCGCACGCAAGACGTTATCGCGCATCATGGTGCTGTGGGGGCTGACCTCCGCGTCGATGCTGTTGGTGCGCGACGTCCACGCGTTTTACGCGCTACGCTTCCTGCTTGGTGTCTTCGAGGCCGGTTTCGCGCCTGGGATGGTGCTGTATCTGACGTACTGGTACGCGCCAACGCGTACCGCACGTGCGATGGCCGTCGTGATGTGGGCCGGTCCGATTGGCGGTGTGATTGGCGGCCCCTTGTCGAGTTGGGCCATGACGTCGCTGGCAGGTGCCGGTGGCCTCGCAGGCTGGCAATGGATGTTCATCGTCGAAGGTCTGCCTTGTTGCATACTGGGTGTGGTGGCGTTTTTCTTTCTCGATGATCGCCCGCAGCAGGCACGCTGGTTGTCCGATCAGGAGAAAGCACTGCTCGACGCCGATCTCGCTGCGCAACGCATCAGGCGTGCGGCGAGCGAAGCACGGCATCTCTCGCTGCGAAGCGTTGTAGCCGATCCCAAGGTACTCGCACTCGCGTTCAGCAACTTTTGCGTGATCGCCGGAATCTATACGGTGAGCTTCTGGTTACCGACCATTCTGAAGACCGCCGGTGTTGCCAGCACGACGGAGATCGGCCTGTGGTCGTCCATTCCCTACGTCGCCGCGATTGCGGCGATGGGATGGCTGTGCCGCAGTTCCGATCGTCGTAACGAGCGCCGCCGCCATAGCGCCATTGCCAGCATCGTGGGAGCCGTCGCCCTTGCCGTCGCGGGTTTGTATCCGCATCAACTCGGAATAGCGTTACCTGCCATCACACTCTCCACTGCCATGCTTTGGGCTTCATATACGGTACTTTGGGCACTGCCAGCGGGCTACCTGGGCAGCGCAGCGGCGGCGGGAGGCATTGCCTTCATCAACATCTGCGGCGCGCTTGGCGGCTTCGCCAGCCCGATCATCATCGGTTACGTTAAAACATTGACTGGCGGCATGCAGGCGGGAATGCTGACGATTGTCGTCATCGCGCTCGCCGGTGCGTTTGCGATGCTCTGCAACCCTATTGAATCCCGCACGGAGGCACGGCATGGATGAACCATCGAAGATCTACCGCGTTGGCGATGCGACGATTACCCGCGTCCTCGAGCAAAGCTTTCCTTTCAAGGCCCAAACGCTATTCGCCGATTTCGACCCTGCGGTGATCGAGGAGCATGGTACGTGGCTCAAAGACGGGCACATTGACGCTACGGCGGAACACTTCATTCTGAGCGTCAATACATGGGTAGTTCGGTTAGGCGGCAAAGTCATTCTGATCGACACCGCCAGCGGCAATCACAAAAACCGTCCGTTTAGCGCCCTCTTTCATCAACTGAATACGCCTTACCTCGAGCGGCTGGCGCGCGCTGGCGTCACACCCGATGAAGTCGATTTCGTACTTCTTACCCACCTGCATGTGGACCACGTCGGCTGGAACACTCGGCTCAATGATGGCCGCTGGGTACCGACCTTTCCGAACGCGCGCTACGTGTTCTCGAGCGCAGAGCGCCAACACTTCGACACGGCAGCTGGCGCAAGCCGGCGGATGGTTTTCGATGACAGCGTATTGCCGGTAATCGAGGCGGGACTCGCAGAGGAGATTGGCCCGGAGGGTGGAGAATATCTGCCCGGCATCCGCTTTTGTTCGACTCCAGGGCACAGCGCGGGACATATGTCGATCGAGCTTGAATCGGCAGGTGCGCACGCGCTCTTTAGCGGCGACGTATGGCATCACGCAATCCAGGTCTACCGACCCGCCTGGAGTTCGATGTTCTGCGCCGACAAGTCACGCGCGAACGCATCGCGCGAGTGGGTGTTGGAGCGGGCAGCCGACACGGGCGCTACGGTGTTCACCCCGCATTTTTCCGGCACATCGGCAGGTGAGGTGACGCACGCCGGCAGCGGCTTTACATGGCGTTTTTTATAGTCAACGGACCTAATCGCTTTCGCCAGCCTGCAGAGTCGCGTCAAACACGCGTAGCAGGCGCTGCAATGCAGCGTTCGGGTTCGTGTCGATATAGGCGAACGCCAGTGGCATCCGGATTGATAGATCGGTGAAGCGCAGAAACTGCGTGCGCGCCGGCGGACGCCCCAGATTCGCTGAATTGACAATTGCCGCGCCGATGCCTGCTGACACCAGCGAAAGAATCGCGGCTTCGGTCGGTACTTCCTGCACCACGTTCAACGTTAGATCAAGATCGTCGCAGGCACCGAGCAGTCTGTCGTAATACGAGGGATAGGTTTGTCGGGGAAAGCAGATCATCGGTCGACCGTTCAGGTCTCGTGCCGAGATTGCCTGGTTATCCGGAAGATTCCAGCTTCGGGGAACCGCGGCCACCACGTCATTGACGGCGAGCTGCACCAGCCGCAGTTCACGAGGAAGCTCCCCATAGGAGTAGATGAAGCCGCCGTCGAGCGTACCGGCGAGGATCTCGTCTACCTGCTCCGGCGTATTGAGCGGTGCTACATGGAGGCTCACCTCCGGTGCTTCGCGCTGAAAGCGATTAAACGCGTCCGGCACGAAACCGTCCCAGCTCGCATTCTCGACGACCCCAAGCCGCAAAGTGCCTCGCAATCCCGAAGCAACGAGTTTGACTGCACGCGCCGCCGATTCGAGGATGCCGAGCGACTTGCGAACTTCGGGTAAAAATAGCTCGCCCGCCGCCGTGAGCCTGACACCCTGCGGCGTCCGGTCGAACAGTCGCGCGCCCAGCAGTTCCTCCAGGTCGTGAATCTGACGGGTAATCGCCGGCTGCGTGATGTTAATACGCTCGGCGGCCATACGGAAACTCTGGTTTTCAGCGACCGCCATAAAGTACTTCAGGTGTCGTAATTCCACTGTGCTTTCCCTGCTTTGCCCGGCTGGACTATTGGCTTGAGCGCCAGCATCCCTTACCGCAACGACGTTGGCGATCGAAACCGCGGCGGACCGCGCGATGTTTTCACCATCGCTCCCGGTTCCGCCGCATCTCTGTGTTATCGACGCTTTTTGACCAGTGCTGAAGGGTAAAGAGGGATTCTAAGGAAATATCCGATGTGGAAGGTTTGAAGCCGAGCCGCGGCGCGTCACAGCACCGCTGGCCCGTGCTTACTGAACAGTAATGGTCGCCTTCATGTTGGGGTGTATGCCGCAAAAGATCTGATACACCCCGGGCTTATCGAACTTGAACTGGTAGGTGTCGTTCTGATCGAGCGCGGCGGAGCGGAACAGCCCGGCATCGTTGACCACGGTGTGCGGTTCGCCGTCGAGATTTTTCCAGGTTACCGTCGTGCCGGTCTTGATGGTGAGCGCCATCGGCGAGAACATGAAGTTCTTGATCACCACGGCATTCGACTCCTCCGCTTGAGTGGCAGAAAATCCGGCGGACACAGCCAGTAGCAGGATCGCCCCGAGCAACACAGCCAGTGATACTTGAATAGTATTCCTTATCATGATTTCGTCCTTGATATCAGTATCGGTCGATGGGTTTAGACAAGCGTGGCGTCGTCGAGGCTAGCCTTGAGCGGATGATGCGTGATCTTGATGCTCGTCACGCCCAGCATGTGCGGAAGCTGATCACTCGCCACGGTCAAAGGCATGGGTCCGGGCCCCTCACCCGCGGTAGGTTGCGGGTAAGCTGTCGAGCGCGCGGTATGGAAAGTAATGTTCCCCTCCACCTTCGACACGATCTGGTGGATATGACCATTCAGCACTGTGACCGAGCCGAATCGCTTCAGATAACTCATGGCCTGCCCGGCATCGCCGGTTCCCCAGCCCCACGGCTCATAGATCGTCCACAGCGGCATATGCGCGAACACGACGATCGGCGTGCTGGAAGAACGCCCCTTCAGGTCGTTTTCGAGCCAGGCAAGCTGGTCGTCCCCGAGTCCTCCGAGACCGTTCGGCTTGAAGTGCATCACGTTGACGAGAGCGATGAAATGCACGCCGTTATGGTCAAAGCTGTAATAGCCTTTGTTGTCGGAGGCCTGGCCAAAGCGCTTGAAGTATTCGGTGCCCGGTCCGTCCGTCACGTCATGCTCGCCGGGCACCGTATGCAACTCGGTGATATTCAGACCTGACATCAACTGGGCCGCGAGGTCGAACTGCTCCGGCTTCGAAAGATGCGTGATGTCGCCCGTGTGGATCGTCAGCGCCGGCTTGACCGGCATGGCATTGACGAACTCGATGGTCTGCTTGAGCGTGCCCGCTACGTCCGGATTGGCTTCCTTGTTGAAGCCGATATGCGTGTCGCTGATCTGCAGGAATAGCGGCACGCCGGAAACCGCTGAGGAATCCTTGGTACTGGCGGCAAGCGCGAGCTCAACGGGCGTCAGGATACCGCCAGCCAGTACAAACAGCGTACCCACGCCCCCGAAGGCCAGGCACTTCAACGCGCCACGGCGCGACGGATCGGATGGAAGATCTAATGACATGGTCACCTCACGATTAAAGTTCAGGAGACGAACCGCCGGATCATCCGACGGTCGTCCTGACTGGATTCAATGAGGAGACTGCAGCGGGGTACGTCTTATTCCACGACTCGCCACTATTTTTTTAGCGGCCTCGTCAGGAAGCGGAATGTGCGCGCAGATCGGTAATGAAACCGTTGAGTTCGGCGTCGCCCGCATCGGTAACGGCCCAGTAGTTCATTCCCGCGGCACTCCAGTGCGCGAGGTGATAGCCCTGCCGCTCGTAGATATGCGGTGTCGCGCCCGCATCGTTACCCGGCCAGACATACAGATTGATCGGGTGCAACTTGTAGCGATAGACCATCACAGCGACCGAGCGTCCGTTCAGATAATCGAGCCGGCCGCCCACCAGCGGATACCCCTGCTGCGCGAGGTCCACCACCGGTGGCGCAAAGTCGATCTTGCCGTCGAACCACGGTTTGACGGTGTGCCGATCGGTCGAGATCACATCATAAAGATGATCGAACTGCAGCGAGCGGACATGGCTGTCCACCAGTTCTTCGGTCAGACGCGTATCGCCGGACGGCATGGTGTAGTACAGCCCGGCACTCCACGTCAATGCGACCAGACTCACCACCATCGCACCGAGCGGCGCCCAGCCAAGCGTCCTGACGCCACCATTGCCGCCTCCCGCAACGCCGAATGCACCGCCGAAAACACCACGCCCGCCGAAGCGTTCGCCCAGCCGTTGCCATACGGAGCGGCGCACCGGCAGCGAAGCCTGGATGCGGCGCACCAGTTCCGGTGGTGCGTCCATTCGCATGTCCGATTCCCGTAGCCGCGCGCTGACCTGACGCTGCTGCTCATAGGCCTGCGTGCACAACTCGCAACTGGCCAGATGACGCTCGAACTCGAGCGCCTCGGACAAACTCAGTTCCTCGTCGATATAGCCCGGCAGTAATTCAAACGCCTGTTCGTGATCCATCACGCCTCCTGATCTGTCGGTGCGAGCAGCGCCGCAAGCTGCTGTCGGCCGCGCCCGAGGCGAGACATCACGGTTCCCATCGGGATACCCACGATGGCGGCGATTTCCTTGTATGACAATTCCTCAAGCTCCCGCAGCACGACTACCTCCCGGAATTCCAGACGCAAGCTGCGCAGCGCCTGGTGCACCCGCTTCTGGCTCTGGCTGCGAATCAGCGCCGCTTCGGGACTGTCGTCCCGTCCGGCCCCGCTGCTTTCTTCGAGGCTGTGCATCTCTTCCTCGAATTCCGTGGTGTCCGCTGCATGATCCCGGTTCTGCTGGTGCCACGTGTAAAAGGTGTTACGTACGATGCTCAATAACCAGGCACGCGCGTCATCGCCGCGGAATCCGCCGAAATAGCGGAAAGCCCGCAGATACGCCTCCTGGACCACGTCCTGGGCGTCCTGATCGTTACGGGTCAGCCAACGCGCAACGTTGAAGGCCGAATTCATATGAGGCAATAGCAGCGCCTCGAACCGCTTGGCGATGATTGGATCGGCCATTGTGAAATCCCTGCGGTAACCCCTATCCGTAACCGATAACTAGCAGACTGCCGGTACGTCGCTTTTATTCCCGGAGAGTCGGCCAGACCCGTTTTACTGCGGCATGGCAAGCGGACGACTGATTTCAGAGGGCATTGTAGCTGCCTTGAGAGGGGCAAAACCAGGTGGCGCGGTGGGGGAGCGGTGTACCGGTTACGCCACGACTTGGGTCACGGAATCCAGTTCGTTGCGCAAAGCCAGTGCGAGTTTGGGAAGGGCAAACTCCAGAAACAGACGTGTCGATACGGTCGCGCCACGGCGCGCAGGCAGCATCGCATACATGGTTGCGGGTTCCGGTTGCCACCCGGCCTGAACCTTGAACGCGTCGACCAGCCGGTTCGCACGCAGCGCATCTTCACACAAATGGCGCGGCATACAGGCCGCCCCAATCCCTGCGACGACTCCAGCCTGCAAGACCGCGACGCTTCCCGTCATCACGTGCGGCGTGTATTCGATGGCGTGCCCGCCATGCTTCGGATGAAGGAACCGGAGCGTTTTCACGCCAGCCTGTGCTGCACGCGCGAACAGTCTGAATCCGGCTAACTGGTCGGGATGCGATAGTTGCCCGGACTGCTCTAGCAGGGCCGGGCTGATGGCCATGATCATTGGAACGTCGCCAATGGTCCGGGCTACCAGGCTCGAGTCGGCAAGCGGCCCAGTCTGCGCACAAAACCCGAGGTCGAAACCTTCTGCTACCAGATCGGGCACCCAGTTGCGCGTGTCGATCAGCAGGTCGACTTGTGGGTACAGGCGGCAAAATTCGGCGATCACCGGCATCAAGGCCGCTGCCGAAAACGTGGCCGGAGCAGTGATGCGCAGTACGCCGCGCGGTTCGCCATTCATTTCCGCAGCGACGCTAAAGGCTGCCCGCGCCTCATCGGCAAGCTTGCGCGCGTGACCATAGATCTGTTCGCCGGCGGTGGTCAGAGATATGCAACGCGTATTGCGCTGGAGCAGACGCACACCCATGCGTTGCTCCAGTTCTGCCACGCGGCGGCTCACCTTGGAACGCTGCATGCCGAGACTGCGCGCAGCGGCCGCGAACCCTGCTTTCTGAACCACCTCAGCAAACAGGAGGAGGTCATCGAGCCTTTCCATATTTCACCATCCCCGAGTTGTTGCCCTGCTACAAGCTTCATCGTACGATCGTTCTATTTAATCTGTATTCCTACCTAAATGGTTCGCACCGGCAACTTTTCGCCGTGCAAGCCGCAAGGAGACCGGGTAAGCTAAAACGTCAACAGCGTTAGTTATGGTCAGAATAATGACCAATGTTAAAAAGCATTGCAAGACAACAATCGTTAAAACAATGTCAAACAAATTTATGGCTTCAAATACTGCTTCGTATAGCCAACTATTCTTCTTCACTTCCCGCTATTCAGGCGAACTGGCGATGTCCGCCGCGCAGTAAGCGGAGACAATCGCTGCTCCCTGGATTCAGCGCTTCGACGGCGGAAACAACGAAAAACGCGCGCCCGGCGCGCCGCCCCCCCGCAGGAACCTCAGTACTCGACTGTAAAACCATGTAATCTCTCGGTTTTTCCTACAGTTGTGAAGCGCATGATCCCAGCGTTGGCGAGCCCAAAAAAACCACTAACGAAGGCATATACAAGGCTCTGCCATGCCCCCACCCGACTGCTTTGCGCCGCCACACTGCTGGCGCTCGCCCTTACCTCCTTCGTGAAGTCCGCCCGCGCGGCGGACACCGCCTGCACGCCTGACGGCGGCCCAACCGGCCGCCCCGCCGTCGGCCTTGTGCTGTCCGGCGGCGGCGCGCGCGGCTACGCCCACCTGGGGGTGCTAAAGGTACTGGAAGAGAATCGCATTCCGGTCGACTGTATCGCCGCCACCAGCATGGGCTCGGTGGTCGGCGGCCTGTACGCGAGCGGGATGACCGCGCAGGAAATGCAAAACCGCCTCGGCCAGGTGAACCTGGCCGACATCGCTTTCGATGTGGTCGAGCGCGCCGACCTGCCCCAGTCGCAACGCGAAGACGAGGAGCTCTACGCAGGCAGCCCCGCTTTAGGCTTCAACGCTAACGGCTTCAGGCTGGCGCCCGGCCTCGTGCAAGGCAATCGTTTGCAGGCGTTGCTGCAGGACTGGACCTCGGCGGTGTCGGCCAATAACTCATTCAACCAGTTGCCGATTCCGTTCCGCGCCATCGCCACGGATCTGCAAACAGGCGAGAAGGTCGTGCTCGAGAAGGGCTCGCTGCCGCAAGCCATCCGCGCCAGCATCGCCCTGCCGGGCCTGTTCGCGCCGACGGTAGTGGACGGCCGCACGCTGGTCGACGGTGGCATTGTCAGCAACCTGCCCATCGAAACCGCACGCGACATGGGCGCGCAAGTGGTGATCGCGGTCGATATCGGGTCGCCGCTGCGTTCGCTCGACGCGCTCGCCTCGCCCGCCGACGTCATGCAGCAGATGATAGGCATCCTGATTCATCAGAACGTCGCGCAACAACGCAAACAGCTCGATGCGGATGACGTACTGATCACGCCATCCCTCGGATCGCTTAGCTTCACTGACTTCGCCAACGCCCCGCAAGCAATCGCAGCCGGCGAAGCCGCTGCTCGCGCAGCACTACCGAAGCTGCAGCATCTCGCCCTGTCGCCGCAAGATTACGCGGCGTGGCGTGCCGCGCATATGACGCCTGTCGTGAAGCCGGTGCGGATCACGCGCATCGTCGTCAAGTCGCATGGCCCGATCCCCGAGCGGCGCATCGTCGAAGCGCTGCACGTCCATGCCGGCGACGTCTACGATCCCAAGGCGCTCAACCAGGATCTGCTGGCCCTCACTACGGCGGGCGATTTCGAAAGCGTGACACAGCAACTGGTCAGCGACGGTGACGAAAATACGCTCGTGATCGACGCCCACGACAAATCGTGGGGACCCAACTTCCTGCTGTTCGGCCTCGGCCTGTCGGCGAGTTCTTCGGACGTCGGTGGCTTCCGCCTGCATATGGGATACCGTCGGCCGTGGCTGACATCGTCGGGACTGGAGGGATTGATCGACGGCACGGTGGGCAGCGATATGCTCGCGTTGCATGCCGAGCTGCGGCAACCGCTCTCGGATTCGTTTGGCTATTACGTCGCGCCGTATGTGGAGTTTCAGCGCAGCTACGCGAATATCTATCAGGACGACCCTTACATCAAGCTCACTCAATACCAGCAGCAGACTGAGCGCGCGGGTCTCGACTTCGGCCTGCCGCTTGCGAACCTCGGTGACTTCCGGCTGGGCGTTGCGTACGCGCACGGCTTCGCGTCGCCGCAATACAATCTGCAGTACTACGATGAGAATAATAATCTCACGCTGGCGTATCCCGACATCTACGGCCGCGAGTTTACGGCGCGCGCGCGTCTCGTGATCGACCAGCTCGACGACCCGCTCTTCGCGCGCAAGGGCTATTACCTGGAACTGCGCGGCGAACGTTCGCTTTTCGCGCAATCGCAGAACAGCTTTACCGAGGCCTACGGCAAAGCGTTGGTGGCCGCGAGCTATGGGCGCAACAGCCTCAACGCCAGCATCGAGGCCGGCAAGGACTTCCAGAACGTCAACCCGGTCAATCCGTTCGGGTTCACGCTCGGCGGCTTCCAGCATCTGTCCGCGTATGCCGCCGATCAACTGGCTGGCAACTCGATGCTGTACGGCCAGGTCACGTACATGAACGAGCTTACGACGTTCACCGCATCGCCATTCCACGCGTTGTTCGCAGGCATGAGCCTCGAAGCGGGCAACGTGTGGGACGGCGAGATTCAATACGGCGGAGGACCGCTAAAACGCAGCGTCACGTTCTTCACCAGCGCGACTACGGCGTTTGGACCGATCTATCTGGGTGTGGCATTCGCACCGGGTGGGCGGAACAACTTCTACATCCAGCTCGGCCACACGTATTGATGGGTACAAAGAAGAAAGCGAACGGTAATAGTCAGGTGGCCGTTAAGCGGCAGCTTGCGCCGTACCCACCGGCCAACTGATTTCGAAACGCGCGCCTGGCAGCGTCAATGGGTCCGTCACCGCAATGCGGCCTTTGTGCGCGCGCAAGACCTGTTGCGTGATCGCAAGCCCCAGACCGTATCCGCCGGTGTGGCGATCGAGCCGCACGAAGGCGTCGAAGATGCGCTCGCGCTCGCTTTCCGGCACACCAGCGCCGTCGTCTTCGACAAAGATCTCTACATTGCCGTGCCGCACAGCCAGTCCGACCAGAATCTGGCTGCGCGCATATTTGCTGGCGTTGCGCAGCAGATTGCGCATCGCGTACGACATCAGGCGTTTGTCCATCACTACACGCAGCGCCGCGTCGATCTCGACGCGCGGGACGATTTCCTTGTCGGTGTAGAGCAAGGCCGCGTCGTTGATCTGACTGTCGAACCATAAGGCGAGCACGGTTGGTTCGAGATTCGACTGCAGCGAGCTGTATTCGAGCCTCGCGTAGGTGAGGCTCATGTCGATCAGTTCGTCCAGTTCAGTGACGTCCTGATCGATGCTTGCCAGCGCGCTTTCGTACTCGGTGGCGGAGCCCGGTTCGCGCAACACCTCCAGTGCAAAACGCACCCGTGCAAGCGGCGTGCGCAGTTCGTGCGAGATGCCATTGGTCAGTTCGCGCTGCGCGGCGATCAGCCGTTCCATCCGTTCGGCAAGCGCGTTGAGTGTGCGCGCCAGCGGGCCGATGATCGTGCTAAAGGACTCCCGTGCCCGGGTGTTGAAGCGACCGCCGGTGAAATCGATCGCACGTTCGCGGACCATCACCAGATCGACCCACACCGGACGCATCCAGCGATACGCCACCACGGCCGGCACCCCGAACACCACGACCAGGACCGGCACGACGCCACCCGGCAACGCCACGAAGCCGCGCCATACGACCGCGGCGGTCAGCTCGAACGACAGGCCGAGCAACGGAATCGCAGCCACCACCAGCGAGAGCCCCAGCAAACGAAGATAGGCACGCAGATAAAGCCGCGACCAGCTCGGCATGCGGTCGGCACGCGTATCCGTCCACGAGCGGCGAAAATTCAGCCAGCGCCATTTGCAATAGCGGAAAGCAGAGAGTTTAGGTGCGGCAGGATTCATGATCACGAACGTCGGGAAAGAAGGTGCGCCGGCCGCAGGAGGCCGTCCAGTCCATCCGTTCCTCTGGCGTGCGCGCGGCTCACGTTAGCATAGCGGGACGCTGCAGGAAGGCAAGCGTGCGGTCGGCAACGGTATCGCGCTCGTTGTCGAGTGTGATCATGTGATAGCTGTCGGTCAGGCGCACGAGCGTGACATCGCGGCTACCGAGGTGTTCGCAGACGAATTCCGCAGAACGGATGCTCGTCACTTCGTCCTCCTCCGAGTGCATCACCAGCGTTTCACAGGCCACCTGCGGGAGCGCGCGTCTGACTGCAAAACGCATCCAGTCCACCTGAGCAATCGCTGCGAGCGGCACGTACGGATAGTGCACGCCACTGCCTTTTTTCAGCGCGCGACGAATCAGGTTGCGGATACGATCGTTCTTGATGCCGAACGGCTCACCCTCCGGCACGCGAATCAGATGACGCAGTCCCGGCACGCAATACATCAGGTAACGCAGCGGACGCAGGCGCGAACCGCCCCAACCGTCGAGGAAGAGCGGCGGCGACAGCAGGATCAGGCGGCCATGCGTCATCCGCTCACGGGCGCTCAGCATCACCGCGAGCAAGGCGCCCATCGAGATGCCCGCCACGTCGACACGTTCATAGCGCGTGATCAGATCGCGATACGTGCGGCTAAGCAACTGCATGTAGTCGCGCAGGCTGACGCTGCTCAACTGATCGGGACGCGAACCGTGTCCCGGCAACGACGGCAGATACACATCGCAGCCGATCTGCTCGAACTTGCGATCGAGTGAGCCGAAGTCGTGCCGCGTCCCGCCCAGGCCATGGATCATCAATACAGCGTGTCTGGAAAGAGGTAAGACGCGGGCGGACATGACGCAGCTCGTAAATGAACAAGCTTGCGATACTAGCTACGCAACGCGCGCGCGACTGTCGATTTGAAACAGGTCTATGTGGAGTTTTGTCGGCTATTCAAAGGCGACTCCGGGGCCCTTCCGAGGCTATTTGCAACCGGTTGGCAAGTTACTCCCATGCCACCTTGCTGAACTGATAGCCCTTGCCGCGCACCGTCTTGATACGCTGCGGCGTGCCGGAATCGTCATGCAGCTTGCGGCGCAGCTTGGAAATGCCGCCGTCGATGGAGCGATCGAGGCCGTCGAACTCGATGCCTCTCAATTGCCGCATCAGGTCGTCGCGGCTCACCACTTCGCCTGCACAACTTACTAGCGCCCACAGCAGGTCGAATTCCGCGGAGGTCAGATCGGGGCGCGTGCCGTCGGGCAGCGTCACCATCCGGGCAGCCCGGTTGATCTCGAACTTGCCGAACGTAAAGCGCTCCGGCTGGCCGGAGATTTCCGTGGCGCGCCCCGAAACGCGGCGCAACTGCGCCTTGATGCGAGCGAGCAGGACGCGCGGTTCGACCGGCTTGTGGACATAATCGTCTGCGCCGAATTCGAGGCCCAATACTTCGTCGAACTGTTCGTCGCGAGCGGTCACCATGATAATCACGCCGTTGAACTGCTCGCGCGCCTCGCGGCAGATCTGGAAACCGTCCTTGCCCGGCAGGTTGACGTCGAGGATCACCAGGTCCGGCTGCCGTTTGAGAATGGCGGGCACCGCTTCGTTGCCGTGCAGCACGACCTCCACTTCATAGTCGTGCTTGCGCAGATAGCCCGCCACTAACGCGGACAGGCGGATATCGTCTTCAACGAGCAGGATGCGGAAAGGCATGAGTAAATTGTCTGGCGCTGACGGGATTTCAGCCGCTGCGAGGCTGTTGCTAACCTCTCAGCATAGCCGATAGTTTTTGCGCAATTCGAACCACGCGACAAAACTCAACAATTATCCATGCAACTCGACACGAAGACAGGACGAACGCGGGCCGCAATAACAAAAGCCCCATTCGCCGACGAATGGGGCTTCTACAACGTACTAAAAGAATCAGACCCGTTCGATCGCGATCGCAATGCCCTGACCGACGCCGATACACATCGTGCAGAGAGCGAAACGGCCCTGCGTGCGTTGCAGTTGATACATCGCCGTGGTCACGAGCCGCGCGCCGCTCATGCCAAGCGGATGACCAAGCGCAATCGCGCCGCCGTTCGGATTCACGCGAGCGTCATCGTCCGCGACACCCAGCGTGCGCAATACCGCGATTCCCTGCGATGCGAACGCCTCGTTCAATTCGATCACGTCGAACTGATCGATCGTCATGCCCAGGCGTGCCAGCAGTTTTTGCGTGGCCGGCGCCGGGCCGATGCCCATCACGCGCGGTGCAACGCCGGCGGTCGCGATACCAAGCACACGTGCCCGCGGTGTCAGGCCGAACCGCCTGGCCGTCGCTTCATTCGCGAGCAGCAGCGCCGCGGCGCCGTCGTTCACGCCTGAGGCGTTGCCCGCTGTGACGGTGCCGTCCGGACGTACCACCCCTTTCAATTTGGCAAGCGCTTCGAGACTGGTTTCCCGCGGATGTTCATCCTGCGACACCACCAGTGGATCGCCCTTCTTCTGCGCAATCGTTACCGAGACGATTTCCTGCGCAAGCGTACCGTCGCGTTGTGCACGCGCGGCTTTCTGCTGGCTGCGCAGTGCAAACGCGTCCTGATCCGCACGGCTCACCTTGTAGTCGGTCGCGACGTTTTCGCCGGTCTCCGGCATCGAATCGACACCGTAAAGCTGCTTCATTAGCGGATTGACGAAACGCCAGCCAATTGTCGTGTCGAAGATATCGGCCTGGCGCGAGAATGCGCTGGTTGCCTTGCCCATCACGAACGGCGCACGGCTCATGCTTTCGACGCCGCCCGCCACCATCAATGCCGCCTCGCCCGATTTGATCGCGCGCGCCGCGATGCCGACGGCGTCCATGCCCGAGCCGCACAACCGGTTGACGGTGGAACCCGGTACGTCTTGCGGCAGACCCGCGAGCAGCAGTGACATGCGCGCGACATTGCGGTTATCTTCGCCGGCCTGGTTGGCGCAGCCGTAGATCACGTCGTCGATGGCGTTCCAGTCGACTTCCTTGTTGCGCTCCATCAGCGCCTTGAGCGGCATAGCGCCCAGGTCGTCGGCACGCACCGACGACAACGAACCCGCATAGCGGCCGATCGGCGTGCGAATCGCGTCGCACAGGAAAGCTTCAGTCATGTGATGTCTCCAGTTGAATACTTGCACCGCTTGCTTCGCCGTAACAGGCGCGGCTGGCGCGTCGCGCGGGTGGAACCGCGTTCGCGGCCACCCGTCGCAGCGAGCGGAAGGGTCATTCGGAGCTTATGCCGCGACGCGACGTGCCGCAAACCCTTCACTAGCCCAATCAGGATAGCAGCGAACCGCTTCGGCCGACTCCGAATTGTTCGATATACGAACAACAGATCGTATATCGAACATTCAGCCCTGATGATAGGCGTGGCGCGGAAACCGTGTCAAGTGCGGCTGGTTTGCCAACGGGAGACAAACATCGGAAGAATCAGGCTTTGCCGCCTGTCACCGAGGCTGAATGTGCTCATCCTCGATGTAGCTGCGGATCACATCTGCAAAGCTCGACTCGCCTTTCAGGCCGAGCTGCTCCGCACGCGCGGTGTCCCACCGGCCGGGCCAACTGCCGACAATCTTCTCGATGCGTGGATCTGTCTGCCATTCGATGCGCTTGACCACCTCATCACCTGCGACTTCGCGCAGCGCGGCGACCATCTCATCGACACTGACCGAAATACCCGGCAAATTCACCGTACGAAGGTTGCCGAGCGCGGCGGCGTCGATTTCGAGCCCCGCGATCAGACAGGCAATCGCCTTGCGCGGCGAAAGCAACCACAGGCGCGTGCCGCCGGCCACCGGGCAGATCGCCGCCTCGCCGTTCAGCGGCTCGCGAATGATGCCGCTCGCAAACGACGACGCCGCAGCATTCGGCTTGCCGGGGCGCACGCTGATGGTCGGCAGGCGCAACACCCGACCGTCGACGAAGCCACGCCGCGTGTAATCGTTCAGCAGCAATTCGGCAATCGCTTTCTGCGCGCCATACGAGGACTGCGGATTCAACGCCGTATCGTTGCGCACGACGTCCGGCATATCGCCACCGTACACGGCGACCGAACTCGTGAACACGACGCGCGGCCGATGCCCGCGCAACCGGCAAGTTTCCAGCAGCAGACGCGAGGCATCGAGATTGATGCGCATGCCGAGATCGAAATCCGCCTCGGCCTGCCCACTGACAATCGCGGCCAGATGGAAGATGGCTGAAGTCTGCTCGTCGATCACGCGCTCAAGCACGTCGGACTCGGCGATATCGCCCACTTCGGCGCGCACCCGGCTGTCGCTGAATCCGCTAGCGGCGACGACGTCGAGCAGCACGAGTTCGGTAATCGGTTGCGGCTGGCCGTCCGGTCCCTTCAGTTCGCCGCGTGCCAACAGTTCGCGTGCGAGACGTTGACCGAGAAACCCCGCGCCGCCAGTGATCAGTACTTTCATGATGTCTGCCGTCCCTGATAGTTCCTGAGCCAGCCCAAGCCTTCCGACGTCCCTGCCCGCGGCCGATATTCGCATCCGACCCAGCCGTCGTAGCCGAGCTTGTCGATCAGATCGAACAGATAGGGGTAGTTCAGTTCGCCGATATCCGGCTCGTGCCGCTCAGGCACACCGGCAATCTGGATATGCCCGATGCCGGCCATATCGCGTTTCAGCTTGAATGCAAGGTCGCCCTCGACGATCTGGCAGTGATAGCAGTCGAATTGCACCTTCAGGTTGGGCGCGCCCACTTCCGCGCAGACCGATTGTGCGTCGTCCTGACGATTGAGAAAGAAGCCAGGGATATCGCGCGTATTGATCGGCTCGATCACGATCGTGATCCCATCGGCCTGTGCAGTCTGCGCGGCATACGCCAGGTTCTGCAGATACACCTCGCGATGCCGGTCGCGCGATTGGTCCGCCCCAATCAGGCCGGCCATCACATGCAGCGAGCGGTTGCCGAGCTGGCGGGTGTAGTCGAGCGCGGTATCGAAGCTGCGGCGAAACTCTTCTTCGCGGCCCGGCAGCGATGCAATTCCACGCTCGCCGCCCGCCCAGTCGCCCGGCGGCGCGTTGAAGAGCGCCTGGGTCAGGCCGTGATCGGCGAGGCGTTGCTTGAGCTCCTCGGCCGGAAAATCGTAGGGAAACAGAAACTCCACGGCCTTGAAGCCGTCTTGCGCCGCGGCGGCAAAACGGTCGAGAAAACCGTGCTCGGTGTACATCATGGTCAGGTTGGCAGCGAAGCGAGGCATTGCAGCAACTCCTTTTTCTGGGGAACAGCGAAGCGCTCCGCGCGCTTCGCTGATAGGTAAATATTTTGGGTGGCGCACCGAACCCGGCGTGCACGACGCGCGCTGAGCGCTACCAGCGCGCGCCGAATACGCTACGCAACTCTTCAAGCGCTGCGTCGTCGAGCGGTGACGGACGCGGGTTAGTCATCAGCCACAGGCGCGCCGTCTCCTCGAACTCTTCCAGCGCATAGGACGCCTGCGCCACCGAGCGCTCCCACACTACCGGCCCGAGCCGCTCCAGCAGCACACCGCGCACCGTGCCGGCGAGCGCTGCAATCCGCTCGGCCACCTGCGGGTCGCCCGGACGGCGGTAGCGGATCAACGGGATGTGGCCGACTTTCATGACGTAGTACGGCGTGATCGGCGGCAGGACGTCGGCTTCGCTCCACACCCCTGCCAGCGTCAAGGCGACCAGGTGCGTCGAATGTGTATGGATGACGCCGCGAGTTTCCGCGTTGCGGGCATAGATGCCGCGGTGCAAGGCCAGCGTCTTCGAAGGTCTGCCGCCGGAAACCGTATTGCCCGCCAGGTCGACCTTGGCAATCTCCGCAGGATCGAGCCGGCCGAGGCAGGCATCGGTCGGCGTGATCAGCCAGCCATCGTCGAGACGCGCGCTGATATTGCCTGCGGTGCCCACGGTATAGCCGCGCTGATACAGGCTTGCGCCTGTGGCGCAGATTTCCTCGCGGACCTTCGATTCTTCACCGCTATGGATTCCTAACGTCATGACGCCGCCCCGTCGAGATGACGTAAGGCCTTGGCAAAGAAATCGGTAGCGCCGAAGTTACCGGACTTGAGTGCGAGTGCAAGCGGCACATCGCCCGTGGTCGCGGTGGCCGGTACGCCCGGATCGATTTGCGCGCCGATGCGCAGCGTGTGCACGTCGAGTGCCTGAACCACGGCCCCCGAAGTTTCGCCCCCCGCCACCACAAACTTGCGCACGCCTAGTTCATGCAAACCGCGCGCGATCGACGCCAAGGTACTTTCAACCAGGTGTCCGGCCTGCTCGACACCGAGTTCGCGCTGCACAGCCTTCACTTCATCGGGCGTCGCAGTCGCGTAGATCAGTACCGGTTGCCTGTCAGCGAAGTGTTCGCGCGCAAACGCAAGCGCCTGTTCGACCACCGGCTCGCCGCGCGCAGCCGCCAGCGGATCGATCCGAAAGGCCGGACGGCTTTCGCGCCAGGCCGCTACTTGCGCGTTGGTCGCCTTCGAAGCGCTACCCGCCAGCACCACCGAGAGACCTTCGATCGAGGGCAGCTGTCCTGCGTCTGCGGTCTTTGAAAGCAAACCAGCGCGGCGGAAATTTGCCGGCAACCCGATTGCAATGCCAGAACCGCCCGTGATCAGCTTGAGATCGGCGCACGCTTCGCCGAGTGTATGCAGATCTGCATCGGAGAGCGCATCGGTAATCGCCATGCGCACGCCGTCCCGCTTTAATGCGTTAAACGATTCGCGTACCGCCGCAACACCCTGCGCCACACTGTCGTAGCGAACGAGGCCAACTTTCGACTCCGTCTGCCGCTGCAGGACGCGCACCAGATTCGCATCGGTCATGGGCGTGAGCGGGTGGTTCTCCATGCCGGATTCGTTGAGCAACACGTCGCCGACGAAGAGATGACCGCGGAAAATCGTGCGGCCGTTCTCCGGAAACGCCGGACAGGCGATCGTGAAAGCGTCAGCGCCGCCGTGCGATTGCCCGGCAGGGCCGGATAAGGCATCAAGTAACGCATCGGCAACCGGACCGATATTGCCCGCATCGGTCGAATCGAATGTCGAGCAGTACTTGAAGAAAAATTGCCGGCAACCTTGCGCGCGCAACCACTCGAGCGCGGCAAGCGATTGCGCGACCGCGTCTGCGGCTGGGATCGTGCGGGACTTTAGCGCCACCACCAATGCATCGGCTTCCACCGGTTCATCGGAATTCGGCACGCCGATGCTCTGAACCGTGCGCATGCCGCCGCGCACCAGCATGTTGGCGAGATCTGTGGCGCCGGTGAAATCGTCGGCGATGCAGCCGAGTAGCGGCTGCGAAGATGAAGTCGTCATGACAGCGCTCCTGCTACGACTTCGCCGCCGGCACCTCGATGCCGGGGAAAATCTTGATCACCGCCGAGTCGTCCTCGCCGCCGTGCCCCGCCGACGAAGCCATCATGAACATCTGATGTGCCGCAGCCGAGAGCGGCAGCGGAAATTTCGAACGGCGCGCGGTATCCAGCACGAGACCGAGATCCTTGACGAAAATATCGACTGCGGAGAGCGGCGTGTAATCGCCCTTGAGGATGTGCGGCACGCGGTTTTCGAACATCCATGAATTGCCGGCGCTATGCGTAATCACGTCGTACAGCGAGTCGGCGTCGACGCCTTCGCGCAAGCCAAGCGCCATCGCTTCCGCGGCGGCAGCAATATGCACCCCCGCGAGCAACTGGTTGATGATCTTCACTTTCGAGCCAAGCCCATGCACGGAACCCAGCCGGTAAACCTTGCCGGCCATCCCCGTTAGCACGTCTTCGCAGGCGGCGTAGGCCGCAGCAGGTCCCGAAGTCATCATCGTCATCTCACCGGACGCGGCTCGCGCTGCGCCGCCCGAGACGGGCGCGTCGAGCATCTGCAGACCGGCGGCCTCGACGCGCTTGCCGAGGTCAAGGGCGAAGTCAGGGGAAACCGTTGCGCTCGCAATCACTACGCTGCCAGGCTTCATGCTGGCCACCGCGCCGCGCTCACCGAACAACACCGCGTCGGTTTGCGCCGCGTTCACCACCAGCGTGATCACCACCTCGCACTGCGCCGCCAGTTCAGCAGGGTTTGCACAGGCGACGCCGCCATCCGCAGCGAAACTCTCCAGCACGGCACTGCGCAGATCGCACGCGTGCACCCGAAAACCTGCCCGCAGCAACGAGCGGGCGACGCCCAATCCCATTGCACCGAGGCCGATAACTCCAACGTTTCTGGACATGCTCTACTCCGAGTGAAATTCGTATGGTTCGACGTGGCCGCGCCAACGGCATGTACCGCTGCGCGCTCGCGTCTCGAGCATCAATGCTCAAGGCTCAGCAAATGCCAGCCTCTGCCAGACGGCGGGCTGCGTTGTACATATGCGTGCGGGCAGCGTTGCGCGCTTCCATCGGATCGCCTGCGCGAATCGCGGCGACAATCGCCGCGTGTTCATCGCGCACCTGGCGCGAAAAGTCTTCGCGCAACGACTCGTTGCGGCGCGTGACGACGGTCCCAGCTTCCAGGTATTGATTCAGAAACGCGAGCGTCTTGAGGAAATAGGGATTTCCGGTGGCCACGGCGATTGCGCGATGAAAGGCCACGTCCTCGGCAACGCCGTCCTGGCCCTCGGCCGCCGCCTCATCGATCTTCGCCAGCGCGGCGTCAATCGACATCATGTCGGCGTCGCTGCGTCGCATCGCGGCTTCGGAGGCGACCTCGGCTTCGATCGCCCGGCGCAACGCGAGAATCTGCAACACCGAGCCGGTCTCGACCGCTTCTGCGTAGTCAATGCGCAACGGCCGGATCGCGCCGTGTGCCGCGATGAAGACCCCGCTGCCCTGACGCGGCTCGACCACACCTTCGTTCTTCAGGCGCGAGATCGCTTCGCGAATCACCGTGCGGCTCACACCGAACTGCCCGGCCAGAACGGCTTCCGTTGGAAGCTTGCCGCCGCGCGCGAAGGTGCCTTTATCGATCTGCTTGAGCAGTTGCTGCGCGACCGTGTCGCTGAGGGCACGGGCGGGAATCTTCTCGAACATGCGAGTCCCGATTGATCATGTTATCGGGTCATCATACAAATTTATGCCATCGGCTGCATCCGCGAAAACCCTGGGCGGATCACCAGCCCCGCCCGATAATCCGCCTTGTGCAAATCGCCCGTCGATACGCCGCATTCGGCTCAGCTCCGCCAGGAAACAAAATCGGCGAGGTTGGCGAAACGCAGGGCATAAGCTATCTTCACGGCTTTCTGCTCCTGCGCGCGGCCGGGCAACGCACCGTTGGCCCAACTTCGCTGCGCAGGCCAGCGGCGTGCCCATCCGTTACCCCATGCATTCCTGAAGAGGCCCATGAGCAAAGCCCCCCAAGCGTCTCCTGCCGATCCGTCCAGCGCCCCCGACGCGGCGGACGCTCCGGACAGACCGGGCGATTCCTACGTGCAGTCGTTCGCACGCGGTCTCGCAGTGATTCGCGCGTTCAACGCGGAACGGCCGGAGCAGACGCTGACCGACGTTGCTGCCGCTGCCGGTCTCACCCGAGCCGGGGCACGACGCATTCTGCTGACACTGCAGACGCTCGGCTATGTCGAAACCGAGGGGCGCCTGTTCCGCCTGACGCCGAAGATTCTCGATCTCGGCTTCGCCTATCTGACGTCGATGCCGTTCTGGAATCTGGCCGAGCCGGTGATGGAAGAGCTTTCGGCGCAGGTCCACGAAAGCTGTTCGGCGGCGGTGCTCGATCGCACCGAGATCGTCTATGTGCTGCGCGTGCCCACCCATAAGATCATGACGATCAACCTGTCGATCGGCAGCCGCCTGCCGGCGTATTGCACGTCCATGGGCCGCGTGCTGCTGGCTGCGCTCGACGACCAAGCGCTCGACGCCACGCTCGGCTCCACGCCTTTGTACGCTCACACGGCGCGCACGGTCACCGACAAGGAAGAGTTGAAAAAGATCATCGCCCAGGTGCGCCGTCAGGGGTGGGCGATCGTCGATCAGGAACTGGAAGGCGGCTTGATTTCGTTGTCCGCACCGATCCGCAACCGGCAAGGGCGCGTGATCGCGGCGATGAACATCAGCGGCAATGCACAGCGTAATTCCGCCAAGCAGATGGTGAAGGCTTTTCTGGAGCCGCTGCAGCAGGCGGCGCAAAACGTGTCGGACCTAGTGGCGCGGCGCGGGTAGGTGGTCGCACCCGCTGTGTTCTCACCCGCGCTCGCCTCAGTCCACTACCCTATCCACCGCTCTATCTGCCGCGTCCCGCAGCGTTAAAGTCAGGGTATCCAACGACTCGCTCACTGGCCCAGATAGCGCTCGACGAGCCGCGTCCAGTACGCCGCACCCACTGTCAGGTTGCGGTCGTTGAAATCGTAGTGCGGGTTGTGCACCATACAGCCGTCCTCGCCCACGCCGTTGCCAATGCGCAGAAACGTGCCCGGCCGCTTTTGCAGCATGAACGCAAAGTCTTCGCTGCCCATCAGCATGTCCGTCTGTGCGACCACCTTGTCGTCGCCCACCAGTTCGCGCGCCACTTCAATGGCGAAATCCGTTTCGGTATCCGAATTTACTACCACCGGATAGCCTTCGATGTACTCCACCACCGCCTTCGCGCCATAACTTTCCGCCTGGCTCTCGGCCAGCTCAGTGATGCGCTTTTTCAACAGCGCGCGCACTTCCGGATTAAACGAACGCACGCTCAATTCCAGCCTGGCTGTACTTGAGATCACGTTGTTTGCGGTGCCCGCATGCATCGAGCCAACCGTTACAACGGCGGCCTGTGACGGGTCGACGTTGCGCGCCACGATGGTCTGCAAGGCCATCACGATGCTGGCCGCTACGACCACTGGATCCACCGTCATGTGTGGACGCGCGGCATGCCCGCCAACGCCTTCAATGGTGATGATGGGCTTGTCGCCCGCCGACATGAACGGCCCCTTGCGAAACAGCAATACACCCGGTTCCGCGCCCGGATGGTTGTGCATGCCAAACACCGCATCGCAGGGAAAGCGTTCGAACAGACCGGCTTCGATCATCTTCTTCGCACCGCTGTCGATCCCGCTTTCTTCAGCCGGCTGGAAATATACGTGTACCGTGCCCGAGAACCGCCGCGTCTTCGCGAGATGTTCCGCGGCGCCGAGCAGCATGGTGGTGTGACCGTCATGGCCGCACGCATGCATCTTGCCGTGGTTACCGCTCGCGTACGGCAGGCCGGTCTCTTCGACGATCGGCAGCGCGTCCATATCAGCGCGAATGCCGATGCTGCGCTTGCCGTCGCCCGCCTTGAGCGTGCCGACCACACCCGTGCGCCCCACCCCACGCGTCACCTGCCAGCCCCATTGTTCGAGCTTGCCGGCCACCAGCTCAGCCGTCGCGACCTCTTCGTAGGCCAGCTCCGGATGATGATGAATGTGGTGGCGGATTTCCCGCAGGCTCTCGGCAACAGGCGCGAGATGTTCGACTTCAGTGAACTGGCCGGCGGGATGGGATGCTTCGCTCATCGTGGACTCCAAATGGTTTTAGCGCCGCAATCAATACGGCGAACTGACGACGACGATAGTATGCCCTTGCTGGGAAATCAAAGTCCGAAGGCGACAGCGCCGCGTACTACTTCGACAAAGGCGTGGCCGGCGTCTTCGAGCGCGCCGGAGTTGTCGATCGTGGTCATGTGCACACCATCCGGCAAGGAAAACGGCGCCCGCCGCGCGAGACGTGCCGCGACCTGTTGCGCGCTTTCGCGTGCCCGTGCGCCGAGACGTGCTTCAAGCACGTGAGGCGCAGCGTCGATATGAACCACGTAGACCGATGGATAACGCTCGAGCGTTTGCTGCAGATGCTGGCGCGAGCCGTTGATGACCACGGTGCAACCCTGCTCGAGCCACGCGTCGAGCTCGATGCCGATGCCGTAACGCAGCCCATGGCTCGACCATTCGAGCGCAAAAAGGCCAAGGGCGGAGCGTACTTCGAACTCCTCCAGGGTCAGCTCGACGTGATCCTCGCCATTGCCGCTGGCCCGCGTAATGTATCGATGCGCAAACAGGATGGGCTCCCCTACGACACGCTTACGGGCGAAGCCCAGCAGCGAATCCTTGCCCGCGCCGGACGGGCCCATCACATAGATCAGACGGCCATTCACTGTTGCTCCACTCCCTCAGTCTGAAACGGCAGACGCTGCCATAGCACGAAGGGTTCGCCCGGCGCCGGTTCGACGAACAGCGCCGCACTGTCGACCATCAGCGGACCTAGCGCAGCAATCCTGTCATGCCACCACGCGACGAGCGCCGCGCGTTCGTGCGCGGCTTCGAGCGAACTGGACAACGTCATGTGAAAACGGAACTCGTCGAACACGTATGGATAGCCCCATTCGACGAGCAGATCGCGCTGGCGACCGGTCAGCGGCGTAGCGAGACGGCGCGCCAGATCCGCAGCGGAAGGCTTGGCGCGCAAACCGTCGAGCGTACGCAGAGCGCTCGAGGCCAACTCGCGCATGCTGGCTTCGCCGATGGGCTCAGCCGGCCGCAGCGCGACAAAATCGCCAAGCGTGGCGGCTTCCGCCGGCAAGACAAAGCGCTTTTGCTGTTGCGCCCAGCGACGCGCATCGTCGAGTACCCCACGCGGCGTGACACCGTCAGCAAGCCGAAAGGGAGCGACCAGCGTGCCGTGCCAGCCGTAGCGGCGCGGTGCTTTCGTCAGCTCGCTGACGCTGCGCGTGAGCGCCGCCGGTTGCGGCGGCGTATAAGAAACACCGCTCTCCACATCGCCGCCGAGCCATTCGGAACCAGCCAACCACCACGCGGAATCGCGCGACGGCGCGTAATACACCGCAAAACGCGCCTGCCCAGACCATTCGAACGCTTCGTTCGCCTTCCACGCCGCGTCGCTCATACGTCGTTTTCCACCAGCAGTTGCACGCGGTCCGCCGCGAAATGCGTCACGCCATATTTGATCGGCGTACCTTCCACGTCGACGTCGACGTTCTCGACCCACAACACCGGCTGCTGCCGGTTGATATTCAGCCGCCGCGCGACTTCCGGCTCGGGCAGCACGCTGCCGATGCGGCTCCACTTACGCAAATAGTCGGTTACGCCGAACTCGGCCAGCGCCTTCGTGATACCTCCGGTGCGTTCAAGCACGTCGGGCAGATCCGCGAAACGCGCAGCCGGATACCAGCTGCGCGCGAAGGTCAGCGGCACGCCGTCCGACTCGTGCATCGACTCGATCCGGTAGACCGCCGCGCCGGCGCGCAAGCCGAGCGCCTTGGCGACGTTCGGTTCGGCCTTCGCCCGGGCCGCCGACAACATGGCGCCGGCCGCCGCGTGATGTTGCTGGCGCAGGTTCTCGGTGAAGCGTGTACGGCGGCCGATCGTATAGTCGATCGCGCCGGGCTGCACAAAGGTGCCGCGCCCCTGCTCCACGCTCACGAGGCCGAGCGCCGCCAGCCCAAGCATGGCGCGGCGCACCGTGTGACGGTTGACGTCAAAGCGTTTGGCAAGCTCGCCTTCGCTCGGCAGGCGCCCTTCCGCGCCGAAACCACTGGCCGCGATCTCGGCCGCGAGGATCTGCTCGATCTGCCGCCACACGGCAACGCCCGCGCCCCGTTCGAGCTGTTTGCCCGGCGTAGCGGTGTCGTTCGATGTCATGGTGCTGTCATTCCCTTCAGTTCAAATATTCATTGTGACGTGCATTGTAGTGCGCAAGCCGTGATGGAAATATGAAAACACGAGCGTCCTGCAAGCACAACTATCTTACCTCTAAACGTCTAGACGTTTAGACGAATAGATGGTCAAATGTCTACTCGCCGGACCAACAGGAACCTCGATGAGCGCCTCTTCCGCCACGCCCTCCTCCGCCATGCGGCGCGCATGGATGGCCGTGCTTGCCCATACGCCGCGCGCCGAACTTGAAGCCGCACTGAGCCACGCGCTGGACGGCGCGAGTCCGCCGGAATTCGACTGGCTACGGCCGCCCGAAACCGGTCTCGCCATGGTGCGCGGCCGCGTCGGCGGCAGCGGCAACGCCTTCAATCTCGGCGAAGCCACCGTCACCCGCGCCACGCTGCGCTTGCGCAGCCCGGCCGAGCAGGCGCCGGTGGGCGTAGCCTGTCATCTGGGCCGCGACCGGCGTCGCGCCGAACTCGCTGCGCTGGCCGATGCGCTACTGCAATTGCCTGAGCAGCACGCGCGGCTGCATGGCCAACTGATCGAACCGCTCGCCGCGCAACTCGCCGAAAAGCGCGCGGCACGGCGAGACGAAGCCGCGTCGACACGCGTCGAATTCTTCACCATGGTGCGGGGCGACTGATGGACAACCTGACAAAAAACGCGATGAACTCCTCACAGATTGCCCTCTCCACGCTTGCCCCTGGTTTTGTGGATCCGGTGCACGACACCCAGGCGGTGTTCCGCACGCTGCTCGATGCGCTATCGCGGCCGGGCACGGTGGGTGTCGTAGAGAACGTGCTGCCCGCATCGCAGGCATCCGGCACACACCGCTCGCGCGCCGAACTGGCTGCTTTAGCGGCGCTTCTGACACTGTGCGATTACTCGACACCCGTATGGCTCGCGCAACCGGACGCCGCGCTGGCCTCGGCATTGCGCTTTCATACTGGCGCACCGCTCGTCGACGATGTGCACGACGCCGCGTTTGCGTATATCCATGACGCCGCGCTGTTGCCGGAACTCGAACACTTCTCGCTCGGTGCGGCGGAAACGCCAGAGCAATCGGTGACCTTGCTGATCCGCGTCGATGCGCTGACCGGTGGACCCAGCGTCGTGCTGAGCGGCCCTGGCATCGAACGCACGGCCACCATCGCGCCGCTCGGGCTGCCCGAACATTTCTGGCGCGAGCGCGCCAGCCTCGCGCCGCTGTTTCCGTGCGGCATCGATTGCTACCTCGTCTGCGGCAACACGCTGATCGGTCTGCCGCGCACAACTCATGCAAAGGTGAACTGATGTACGTTGCCGTCAAAGGTGGAGAACGCGCGATCGAAGCATCGTGGCGTCTGCTCGACAAGTCGCGCCGCGGCGATACGCGGCTCGCCGAATTGGGCGTCGGGCAGATCCGCGAACAGTTGCGGCTCTCGGTGGCCCGTGTGATGACCGAAGGTTCGGTGTACGACGAAGATCTCGCGGCACTCGCCATCAAGCAGGCCGCCGGCGATCTCGTGGAAGCGATCTTTCTGCTGCGAGCGTATCGCACGACGTTGCCGCGCTTCGGATATACGCAGCCGCTCGACAGCGAAGCGATGGTGGTCGAGCGTCGCATTTCGGCGACCTTCAAGGATCTGCCGGGTGGGCAGTTGCTCGGCGCTACTTACGATTACACGCAGCGTCTGCTCGATTTCTCGTTGATGGCTGACGAACAGGCAAACGGTGGGAGTACTGATGACGCTTTACACAGCGCTGCTGCCACGGCCGCCGCTCAGCGTGCAGCGCTCGGCGACACCAGGCCCGAATCGATGCCCCGGGTCGTCTCCCTGCTCAACAAGGAAGGCCTGATCGAACAGGAAAAACCCGCGCCCGGCTCAGCGGAGCCCGGCGATCTGACACGTGAGCCGCTCTCGTTTCCGGCAGACCGTGCAACACGTTTGCAGAATCTCGCGCGCGGCGACGAAGGCTTCCTGCTGGCTATGGGTTATGCGACGCAGCGCGGCTACGCAAACTCGCATCCTTTCGCGGGCGAAATCCGTTTCGGCTCGGTCAGCGTCGAGATGGAACTCGATGAACTGGGCGAAGCCGTCGAGATTGGCGAGATCGACATTACCGAATGTCAGATGATCAACCAGTTCGCCGGCAGCCGCGAGGTTCCGCCCACCTTCACGCAAGGCTACGGTCTCGCCTTCGGTCACTCGGAGCGCAAGGCGATGGCCATGGCGTTAGTGGACCGCGCGCTGCGTGCTGAAGAGCTGGGCGAAACGCTCGCATCGCCGACCCAGGATATCGAATTCATGCTGTCGCATAGCGATAACGTCGAAGCCTCCGGCTTCGTCCAGCATCTGAAGCTGCCTCACTACGTCGACTTCCAGGCCGAACTCGAACTCGTGCGCCGTTTGCGTGCGCAACATGCGGCACAAGTTGCGGAAGCGGAACCGGCTACAGAAGCGACGCAGGCGAAATCGGCAGCAGAACCTGCAGAAACGCCGCAGACGCTGCAACCCGCCAACGGCCACGATCATCAGGAGCAAGCCGCATGAACGCGCCCGATCCACAACTTGCCGGCGGCGCGCCATACGACCGCGCGGCCGAAGGCTACAACTTCGCCTATCTCGACGAGCAGACCAAGCGGATGATCCGCCGTTCGCTCCTGAAGGCCGTCGCAGTACCTGGCTATCAGGTACCGTTCGCTTCGCGCGAAATGCCGTTGCCTTTTGGTTGGGGCACGGGCGGGATCCAGGTGACCGCTGCGATCATTGGCCGCGACGACACGCTCAAGGTGATCGATCAAGGTTCGGACGAGACCACCAACGCGGTCAATATCCGCCGCTTTTTTGCGCGCACTACCGGTGTCAAGACCACGCGCCGCACGTCGGAAGCGACGATTGTGCAGACCCGTCACCGCATTCCCGAAACGCCGCTGACCGACAAGCAGATTCTCGTCTATCAGGTGCCGATGCCCGAGCCGTTGTACCGGCTTGAGCCGCGCACCGCCGAAACCAAGAAGCTGCATGCGCTGGCCGACTACGGTCTGATCAGCGTGAAGCTGTACGAAGACATCGTGCATCACGGTGGAATCGCTACGACCTACGACTATCCGGTGATCGTCAACGAGCGCTATCTGACGTCGCCCTCGCCGATCCCGAAGTTCGACAATCCGAAGATGCATATGAACGCCGCGCTGCAACTGTTCGGCGCGGGCCGCGAGCGGCGCATCCATGCCATTCCGCCGTACACGCGAGTGCGCAGTCTCGACTTCGATGACCATCCGTTCGAAATCCAGCACTGGGAACATGCGTGCGCGCTGTGCGGATCGAGAGAAAGCTTTCTCGACGAGATGATCGTGGACGATCAGGGCACCCGCATGTTCGTGTGCTCGGATAGCGACTACTGCCACGACCGGCGCGAACAGCAGACTGGCGACGCGGGCGAAAGCGACGCGCCAGACGCGCTCGTCAAGCACGCTGAAGGAGAATCCGCATGACCGCACGCCTCACACCGCTGATGAGCGCCCGCGCCATCACCAGGCAATACGGCGGCCGTAACGGCTGCAGGAACGTGAGCTTCGATCTGTATCCGGGCGAGGTGCTGTGTATTGTCGGCGAATCGGGTTCGGGCAAAACGACCTTGCTGAACACGCTGGCGCTGCGAACCGAGGCCGATAGCGGCACGCTGCACTATCACGCCACGCACGGCGAAAAGCTCGACTTGCTGGCCATGTCCGAGCCGCGCCGGCGTTTGCTGATGCGCACCGAATGGGGCTTCGTCCAGCAGAATCCGCGCGATGGCCTGCGCAGCGGCGTATCCGCGGGCGCCAATATAGGCGAGCCGCTGATGGCGGTCGGCGCGCGCCACTACGGGCAGATTCGCGCTACCGCGACGCAATGGATGGAGCGCGTGGAACTCGACGCAACGCGCATCGACGAATTTCCCGCCGCGTTTTCCGGCGGCATGCAGCAGCGTCTGCAGATCGCGCGCAATCTCGTCACCGGGCCGCGCCTCGTGTTCATGGACGAACCCACCGCCGGTCTCGACGTCTCCGTGCAGGCGCGTCTGCTCGACCTGTTGCGCACGCTCACCAGCACGCTGCATCTGTCGGTGCTGATCGTCACGCACGATATCGGCGTGGCGCGTCTGCTCGCGCATCGTTTGATGGTCATGCAAGGTGGTGAAGTGGTCGAATCGGGTTTGACCGATCAGGTGCTCGACGATCCGCAACACCCATACACGCAAACGCTGGTTTCTTCCGTCCTGCCGGTTTGAGGTTCACGATGTCATCCATCGAATCACGCGCGTCTGAACGCGCTTTCATCGACAACGCAGCGCTGATGTTGCGCGCCGTCGATATCCGCAAGACCTTCACGCTGCATGCCCAGGGCGGTGTGCAGATCGATGCGCTCGCGGGCGTCTCGCTGGACGTCGAGCAGGGCGAATGCGTCGTGCTGGTCGGGCCGTCTGGCATCGGCAAGAGCACGCTGCTGCGCTGCCTGTATGGCAACTATCTGGCGAGTTCAGGCTCCATTGCGATCCGCTCGGATGCAGACGAGGCGCAGCACGTCGCCCTTACCGGCGCCGAACCGCATGACGTGTTGCGTTTGCGGCGCAACGTGGTCGGCTATGTGAGCCAGTTTCTGCGGGTCATTCCGCGCGTCACCACGCTCACGCTCGTCGCCGAACCGCTGGTGTCGCGAGGCGTGGCGGAAGAAGAAGCGCTCGGGCGAGCCGCCGCGCTGCTGACGCGTCTGAACGTGCCCGAACGGCTGTGGTCGCTCGCGCCCGCCACGTTTTCCGGCGGCGAGCAGCAACGCGTGAACATTGCGCGCGGCCTGATCGCCGGTCATCCGTTGCTGCTGCTCGACGAGCCCACAGCTTCGCTCGATGCCGGGAATCGCGACGTGGTTGCCGATCTGGTCATCGAAGCGCGCGAGCGCGGCGCGGCCATTGTCGGTATCTTTCACGATGAAGACACGCGCGCGAAGGTGGCGACACGCCGCCTCGAACTTCAGCCACCGCTGCGTCATCAAGCGGCGCTACACTGAGCAGTGAAACCAGCAGACTGACTACGGAGCATGTCGATGTTGATCAGGAACGCTCGCATCGTGACGCGAGACGAAGTATTCACCGGTGTGGTGCGCATCGAAGACGGCAAGATCCACGACGTCGAACGCGGCACCACCTCGGCACGCGAAGCAGAAGACTGGGACGGCGATTTCCTGCTGCCGGGTCTGATCGAACTGCATACGGACAATCTCGAGAAACATCTCGTGCCGCGTCCGGGCGTGGAATGGAATACAGATGCGGCCTTCGTGATCCACGATGCACAAGTAGCCGCTGCGGGCATCACCACCGTATTCGACGCGCTCGCCATCGGCACACGCGCGAATGCCGGCATCCGTGGCCGCGATCTGCAAACGAAATGCGCGCAGGCTCTCACGCGCTTCCATGAAAAGAATCTGCTGCGCGCCGAGCACTTTTTGCATCTGCGTTGCGAGATTGCCACCGCCGACGTGGTCGAAGTGTTCGATTCGTTGTGCAAGCATCCATTGCTGCGCCTTGCTTCCGTGATGGATCACACGCCGGGCCAGCGGCAGTGGCACGACCGCGAGCAATGGCGCCGCTTCCAGGAACGCAATGGCAAGCTCACCGACGAGCATGTGACAACCGCGTTGGCCGAACTGGCTGACGAGCAGGAGCGTTATGCGGATGCGCACCGCCGCGAGATCGTCGCGCGCTGCAAAACCCTCGGTGTGCCGGTAGCGAGCCATGACGACACGCTCGTCGAGCACGTCGCACAGGCCGCAGCCGAAGGCATCGTGCTGGCGGAATTCCCGACCACCCGCATCGCCGCCGAAACCGCACGGGAGTACCGTATCTCCACCATCATGGGCGCGCCGAACATCGTGCGTGGCGGTTCGCATTCGGGCAACGTGTCCGCACTCGAACTCGCCAAGGCGGATCTGCTCGACATCCTGTCGTCCGATTACGTGCCGTCGAGCCTGCTCACTGCCGTCTTCGACCTGGTGGACAAGGCCGGCTGGACGCTGCCGCGCGCCATGGCGACCGTGTCGGCCGAGCCTGCGCGCACCGCGGGGCTGCACGACCGCGGTGCGATCGCGCCGGGTCTACGGGCGGACTTCGTACGCGTGACGATGCTCGATACATTGCCGGTGCCCCGCGCCACCTATCGCGAGGGGGCGCGGATCGTGTAAGGACTGTGGCCAATCCGGCTACCCCCGCGATGAACGATCCAGACTGGATGAACGAGATGCTCCGGACTCCGACACGTTTTGCGACGTTGAACGTGTCGACCTGTTACCGCCGTGGAGTGCGGTTTGGAACCGCCATGTGGCAACCAGGCTACGCACAGGCTCCGGCACCCGTCGCGGCACGGCGAAGTCTGAAGAGGCGGATCGCCCAGTGGCTTAAACGTTGAACATGCCGTATTCAATCCGCCGGCGAGAAGGGTGGACAAATCTGTTGGCGCGATCGTCACGCGTGCGGCCCGATGGGCGCGCGCACGCAAACTTGCTCATTTGCGTCACGTATTTGCGTTTTTTAGCCACGTAGGTCACACGCACACGCCCGATTCACTCGAAGCGTCGCTGCCACGCGAGCCGTGGCGAGAAAGCCCGCATGAGCGGCATCAACGCTTGGCAGACATCCGCTCACGCAGCCTGTTCACGGCCCGAATGTCCTTGATTCAATTAGCAAATTCCTGGAATTCGTCGTCCGCGCTTCACGCACTTCATGCATCGCGCATGAGACGCTCCTCGTTCGGGTATGACCGGCGGCTAGTTGAACGTACGTCAATTAGCCCACTTGATTTAACCGCAGTCCGCACGCAAACTCTTCTCGCTCTGTCAAGACGCCATCCGGTGTTTTACTGAGTACGTAAACTTTTTGACCTGATAAGCTTTGCCCGCGCTGCTGGCCGCCTGGGTCCGCAGCCGGTCAACCTGCCCGGTCGTGAGTCGCGCCGGGCACTATCTCGCGGCGGCACAACCGTCCGCGGGAGTAACACGAACTACCACCGAGGAGTAAAACAGTGAAAAAACTGCTAGCGGCTTTGACGGTTGCTCTGCTTGCCACCGTCTCGATTGGCGCACATGCGAAAGACTGGACCACCATCCGTTTCGGTGTCGACGCCAGCTATCCCCCGTTTGAATCGAAGGGTTCGGACGGCAAGCTCGTCGGTTTCGACATCGACCTCGGCAATGAAATCTGCAAGCGTCTGAATGCAAAATGCGTATGGGTTGAAAACGACTTCGACGGCATGATCCCGGCACTGAAGGCGAAGAAGTTCGACGGCGTGCTGTCGTCCATGTCGATGACGCCGCAACGTGCGGAACAGATCGCTTTCTCGTCGAAGCTGTTCAACACGCCGACGCGCCTCGTGACCAAGAAGGGTTCGGGTCTGCAGCCGACGCCGGCATCGCTGGCGGGCAAGTCGGTTGGCGTCGAACAAGGCACGATCCAGGAAACGTATGCGAAGACCTACTGGGAGCCGAAGGGCGCCAAGGTGATCTCGTACCAGAACCAGGATCAGGTCTACACCGACCTGCTGTCGGGCCGTCTGGACGCATCGCTGCAAGACGCGGTTGAAGCGGACATCGGCTTCCTGAAGACCCCGCGTGGCGCAGGCTATGAGTTTGCCGGTAAAGACATCATCGACGAGAAGGTCCTCGGCAATGGTGCAGGCATCGGCATGCGCAAGGAAGACACCGACCTGAAGGCCAAGGTCGACAAGGCGATTGCCGACATCATCAAGGACGGCACGTACAAGAAGCTCGAGAACAAGTACTTCACGTTCGACGTGTACGGCAGCTGATCGCAGCTGGCGCGGCTTGCCGCGCCACCGCGAAATGGCTCCAACGGGCTCCGCTCCAGGCGGGGCCCGTTTCGTTTGGGCAGCGTGCAATCACCGCTCGCGCTGGTGGGCTACTCCACATTGCGTTCGCTTATCGGCTAAGATCGAGCGATTACGCTTCGCGGCGCCGGCCATGCCCGACGCACTGCAAGCCGCTGAAAAATTCGATTTTCCAAACTGAAATCAACGACATAGCGCGACTCCCCGCGAGGTCGCCGCGCTTCAGAGACCATGCAAACGCTAACCCATCCGCTGATTTCCCCGACACTCGGCACCGCACGCAACCTGACGAGTTTTCACTACGGTCCCGGCGGCGGGCAAAAAATCTATATCCAGTCTTCGCTGCACGCCGACGAACTGCCCGGCATGCTGGTGTCCTGGGCCCTGCGCCGCAAGCTCGAAGCGCTCGAGGCCGCCGGCAAGATCAAAGGCGAGGTGGTTATCGTGCCGGTGGCAAACCCGATCGGCCTGAACCAGCACTTTCTCGGCCATCACATGGGCCGCTTCGAAGCCACCACCGCGCAGAACTTCAACCGCAACTTCCATGATCTGGCGGCCCTCGTCCTGCCGGTGATCGAAGCGCGCCTGACCGACGACGTCGAGCACAACCGCCAGGCGATCCGCGCCGCGACGGGCGAGGCGCTCGACGCAATCAAGCCGGAAACAGAACTGCAATCGCATCGCCTCGCGCTGCAGAAGCTGTCGTACGACGCCGACGTCGTGCTCGACCTGCACTGCGACTGGGAAGCGGCCATGCACATCTACACCAATCCGGACCTGTGGACGGAGGTCGAGCCGCTCGCGCGCTATCTGGAAGCTAAGGCGTCGTTGCTGGCGCTAAATTCGGTAGGCAATCCGTTCGACGAGATCCACAGCTTCTGCTGGTCCGATCTGCGCGGCCGTTACGGCGACCGGTTCCCGATTCCGAACGGCTCGGTGTCGGTGACAATCGAACTGCGCGGCCAGCGCAACGTTTCGTATGAGTTCGCCGAGCACGACGCGCAGGCGATCATCGAGTATCTGACGCACCGCGGCGTGATCGACGGTACGGCGGCGCCGATGCCCGCGCTCGAGTTCGCCGCCACGCCGCTCGCCGGCGCTGAACCGATCGTCGCGCCGATCAGCGGCGTACTGGTGTACCGCACTGAAGTCGGCACCTGGGTCGACGCCGGCCATGAGATCGCCGATATTGTCGACCCGCTGACGGATCGCGTCGTGACGCTCAGGAGCAGCGTGGCCGGTGTGATGTACGCGCGGCACCTGTCGCGCTTTGCGACCGCCGGGCTGGAATTTGCCCGTATTGCAGGGGCGAAGGCGTTTCGTTCGGGATCGTTGTTGTCAAACTGACCGTGTGAACTGACCGGCGAGAGAGCGGTGGCGTTAGCGATGCCACCGCTGCTTCATTGGCTAAGTCAGCCGCTCTGTATAACTTAGTCACCCTAACTATTACCAATCGCGCAGACCGATAATGGAGTCGCGTGGCTCACAAGCCATCCCCACCGCCCTCCGCGAAGGTACTCCGGGTATACGCACAAACGACGCCCAAGCGCCGGACTATTTCAAGTTTTGAAATTGAATTGTTGCATTTGTACGACGATTTCAATTATTACATGTCTGTCACAGAGCCTTCACCCCCTTCCCTTACATTTCACGCCATCGCGTGACCGGCCAAAAGAGTCAGGCGCGCGTTCGCTTCTCGCGCGATTGCATCATTTAAACCGGAGAATCTCTTGAACAAGAAAGTCTTAGCCACCGCGATCCTCGCAGCGTTCGCTGGCGCCGCTCACGCACAAAGCAGCGTGACCCTGTACGGTTTGATCGACGCAGGTGTCACCTACGTGAACCATGCAGGCACTGGCGGCAAAAGTCTGTATCAATATGGTGACGGCGTCTCGCAAGGCAGCCGTTGGGGCCTGCGCGGCTCCGAAGATCTGGGCGGTGGTCTGAAGGCCATCTTCCTGTTGGAAAACGGCTTTAACTCGGGCACGGGCGCGCTGGGTCAAGGCGGCGCCCTGTTCGGCCGTCAGGCCTACGTCGGCCTGACGAAGGACACCATCGGCTCGCTCACGTTCGGCCGTCAGTACTCGTTCTCCACCGACTATCTGGGCGGCGCGTATGCCAACGGCGGCGAGACCGTCGCAGGCAACTACGGCTACCACATCAACGATATCGATCAGCTCACGTCGAGCCGTATCAACAACTCGGTCAAGTTCACCAGCGCGAACTTCTACGGCCTGACGTTCGGTGCGATGTACGGCTTCTCGAACCAGGCTGGCGCGTTTGAAGGCTCGCCGGGTTCGAGCGGTTCGTCGTCGGCCTACAGCTTCGGCCTGAACTACAACAACGGCCCGTTCGGTATCGGCGCCGCGTACACCGATATCCGCTTCCCGGGTTCGGCAGCACCGTCGTTCTCGACGACGCTCGCCAATGCATCGTCGGTTACGGGTGCGGCAGGCGTTGCGAAGGACCTGGCTACGGCTGGCGTCGGCGCCAAGTACTCGATCGGACCGGCTACGCTGTGGGCATTGTGGACGCACACGAACATCGAGCAGATCGTCGGCCACATGACGACGTTCAATGCGTATGAAGCAGGCGCCAAGTACGCGATCACGCCGGCACTGACGGGCGCATTGGGCTACACGTACATGCAGGCGAAAGATCTGACCAACGGTCACTGGAACCAGGTCGACGCCAGCGTCGACTATGCACTGAGCAAGCGCACCGACGTGTACCTGCTCGGCGTGTATCAGGACGCCAAGGGCAAGGCCGCAAACGGCGCCGCCCTGCAATCGCAGATCGGCGTGAGCACGAGCAGCTACCTGCCGGTTTCCGGTACGGACTCGCAGCTGGCAGTTCGCGCGGGCATCCGCGTCAAGTTCTAAGCGGAATCTGCGTCCCGGGCGGCAGCACGCCCCCGGGACGTGCCGTGAGAACAGAAAACGCCTGAACGAAGGCGCCTGTCATGGGCACTTCGTTCGGGCGTTTGTACGTTTAAGTAACCGTCTGCGTCACCCCGCCCCTTCCTGCTCGCGCCCCGCTTCTGGTACCCTGCGCCCTTTGCTACCGCTTGCATTCAACCTGATGGAAATCCCCTTCAACGACCGTGGCGTCTCGGTCACGCGCAATGCACTCTCCTCCGCCGGGCAGGTTTTCCCGCTGCGCGAGATCCAGAGCGTGCGCGTCGTTACCGTGCAAAAGAACAAGATCCTGCCCGTGGCGATCTCGGTGATCGGCCTGATCGGCGCGATTGCCGGCGGCGTGTTCCGCTCATCTGTCGGCATTGTCTGCGGGATCATGCTGGTGGTGGTGGGCTGGCTCACGTGGATCACCCAGGACGTCACGCATCGTCTGATGGTCCAGACCAGCAGCGGTGAGCGCGAGGCGCTTTCGAGCGTCGATCTCGAGTTCGTCGAACGGGTGGCGCAGACCGTTCGGGAAACGATGGCGGCAGCGCCGGCTCAGGCTCCGAAAGATTGACCTGGCGGCATCAGGTGATAAACGCGGCGGTAGAAGCAGCGGCAAAAAGCGACAACGCTCGCCGTTTGCACCGACCCTCCCCCGTTAACACAAAATTAACCTGAACACGGCGAGCTTTTGCACTCGCTTGAGACTCGCGCGGCTAAAGTGGACTCGTCTCCACAACACGCCGCCGACCTCCGTGGCGGCGCCCCACGATGTTACAGTCCACCGCCACGCCTGCTACGGTCGCCCCGCGAGGTTTGCGCTCACCTGCTTCTTCCGCACCCTCCGCACCAGTCCGTGTACCTCTCGTCACCCTCGATGTGACGGTACCCGGCACCTCTTCGACAACCGGCAGGCGGGCGTTGCAAGCCGCGCTCGGCAAGAATCTGCGGCTCTATGTCGTGACCATCGACAAGCGCAACGAGCGCATCACCTTTCGCGTAGAAGTCATCTCACGCACCCTCGATGAAGTAATCGGCGCATTAGCCCGCGCGCTGGACCGGGCCATCCTCGGCCGCGCGGTGGAGAGCGTGATCCGCCAACCACGTGATTTTTCGCTGGGTCGTTGATCCGGATCAAGCTGTTACATTTTTCTTCATTTCGGTATAGGGAGGCGGGTAGAGTCTGCGGTTCTGTTGATCCCGCGTTCCCTCCCGCAGGCTCCGCACGCGCCCAATTCCACCGCCCACAAGGCGACGGGCCTTCGCGACAGTTCGTCACTGCGGCTCGCCTCACCGTTTACGATGCACCGCCTCCGTCTGGGACACGCTCTTTTGCAAAGTGTGCCCCATGTCCCTGCTGTCCCGAAATTCCCTGAGCTTCATTCGCAGCCATCTCCTGAGTGCTTTCACAGTCGCGGCGCTTGCTGGCGGCGTCGTTTCGCTGAGTGGTTGCAGCGTCACCTTTCCGGTTCCGACGCCTCCCGCCCCCGCAGCCACGCTAATTAACGGCGGCAATGACGGCGTGCTTATCCCGCTGCATGTCGAACGGGCCGATGAAGGTCACGCGCGGCTCGGCATGCCGGTTCAACTCGACGGCAAAGCCGTCTACATGGCCTTCGACAGCGGCACCGAAGGCGTGCGCGTGCTCTCCAAGGTGTTGCCGGGAACGAACTATCCGGTCACGGGCGCCACGACGTCCATGACGTTCGCGAATGGCGCCCAGGTTTCCGGACCGTCTGTCAGGCTGCCTGTTAGCGTGATTGGCACCAAACCGGTTGAAGTGAGCGCACAAACTGTCAACGACGTGCGCTGTCAGCGCAACAACAAACACTGCCTCGCCATGGATGGATATACCGGCGAGTTCGGCTTTGCGTTCTCAGGTGTATTCGGCGCCGGCGCCGCACAACCGTTCGACGGTTGCTGTACGAATCCGCTGCGGGCATTGCCGGGCAATCTCGGTCAGCGCTATCTGGTGCATGCGAATTTCGACAAACCTTTTGTGATCCTGAGCCCGTCACCGGGCCTCACGCACAATTTCACGATGGTTCCGATGACGGTGTCGCAAGCCGGTGCGCTGCAGTGGCCGGTCGGTTGCGTGCAGATTGCCGACAAGATGCGCTTCTGCGCGCCGGTGGTGTTCTCGACCGGCAGTACCGAGATGATTCGCGTAGAGACCGACAAGGCGCCCAACTGGACCGGCGACGGCGAGGAGAATGACGTGCTCGCGCAAGGTAACTACGACGTGGGGCTTGGCGTCGGTTCGTGGGGACATCGCTATGAGAGCGCGCAGATCACGATCGCCAAGACGAAGCCGGGTGCGAACCGGATCGTGGTGGGGCTGACGGCAATGCAGAACATTGACGTGCTGCTTGATTTCCAGCACGGGCAGTTGGGGTTGCATGCGGTGAAGACTTCGGAGACGTTGGCGCCGTGAGGAAACGTGAATCGACAGTGTCGCAAGCGTTTTCTGTCTGGATTCTGTAGCGAATGAGTCGGCGACGACCAATTCCACAAATTTCACGAAGAGTTGCGCAGAAGCGCCTACAACTATGAGCCAGATCACCACATCACCCGCCGAATTTGCGACGAGTACGAGTTCATGGGACTCGTTATTCGTCACTAGCGATGCTCAAACGTGTCAGTCGTCCGCCTCGGCATTGGCACTTTGGATCGACGCCCGTGAGGCAGCAGCACGTCCGCGGCGACCCGGCGCAGTCTCTGCCGCGAACATCCTGTCAGCCCGCGAAAAAGCCAATCCCGAGTACGCCTCTCGCTTGTCCGCGGCACGGAAGCGACTGGCCAACGAGTTTTATGGAACACCAACATCGCTTTCGCAGATGCGCCTCAGCAAGGGACTTTCTCAGGTGGCACTCGCCGAGAAACTCGGCACGAGCCAACCCCACATCGCAAAAATTGAAGCAGGCAAGGTAAAAATACAGTTCGCCACCGCCGTGCAGTTGGCCGACGCGTTGGGCATCACACTGGATGAGCTTCGGCCTTTGATCGAGCAGGCAGTCGCTGAATCATTCGCGGAGAAGTAATGACCCGCTATGCCTTTTGTCATTTCTGCGACGACGTACGAGTTGAAATAGGCTTCAAGACTTCAATCATGGGGCTCTACGGTGGGGATCTTTTAGTGCCCGCCAATCCGACGGTCCTGCCCAAGCTTTGCATCGTAGCCTTTGCGATCACGGATACCGATCATCCCTTCCACTCTCTGACCGTCCAGATCAGCGAGGGCGACCGTGTCTTGATCGACAACCCGATTCCGTCCGAAACGCTTGCAGGAATTCAGCGCGACATCCAGGCACGAACTGACGCGGAAGACACGACGTCGCGAATTTCGATCGGGACGAATTTGTTCATCAGCCCGTTTGCGGTCGACAGAAACATGACCATCAAAACGATGGTCATCGCGGACGGCGAAGAGATGGTTGCTGGACGCCTGCACGTTAAGTTCGCGTCTGCTACGCGCACACGTTGATCTGCCCTTAGAGACGCGCGGCGCGTCTTTTAACAACAGTTCAGTTCACGCTGTGCCGCACACATCCTCGCGGCACAGCGCTGACTCATTACGACATATCTAGCGGCTTCACATGCCAGATCTCCCGTGCATACTCGCCGATCGTACGGTCAGACGAGAACTGCCCCATGCCGGCCACGTTCTCGATCGCGCTTTCGGTCCATGCGCGCGGGTTGCGGAAGCGTTCATCCACTTCCTTCTGGGCCTCGGCAAACGCCGCGAAGTCCGCCAGGACCATGTAGTGATCGCCCCAATCCACTAGCGTATGGAAGATGTCCGAGAAGCGCAGCGGATCGTCGGGCGAGAAAAAGCCCGTGCGAATCTGGTCGAGCGCCATGCGCAGTTCGGGGTTTTCCTCATATAGCTGACGCGGTCTGTAACCCGCTGCGCGCAGGTTGTCCACCTCGTCGGCCGTATGACCGAAGATGAAGATATTCCCCCGCCCAACCGCATCGCAAATCTCGATGTTGGCGCCATCCATCGTGCCGATCGTCAGCGCGCCGTTGAGCGCCAGCTTCATGTTGCCGGTACCCGATGCCTCCGTACCCGCCATCGAAATCTGCTCAGACAGATCCGCAGCCGGAATGATCAGTTCCGCGACGCTCACGCCATAGTTCGGCACGAACACCACCTTCAGGCGATCGCCGATCAAAGGATCATGGTTGACCTTCTCGCTGACATCGCCGATCAGCTTGATGATGGTCTTCGCCATCCGGTAGGCCGAGGCCGCCTTGCCCGCAAACATCACGACGCGCGGCACCCAGTCAAGCTCAGGATTCGCGCGAATCTGGTTGTAACGCACGATCACATGCAGCACGTTCAGAAGCTGCCGCTTGTATTCATGGATACGCTTCACCTGCAGATCGAACAATGCATTCGGATCGAACGAGATTTTCGTATGGTGGGCCAGGTGATGCGCAAGGCGCAGCTTGTTCTGCCGCTTCGCTTCGCGAAACGCGTCGACAAACGCGCTGTCGTTGCGCAAATCGCGCAGCCTCTCGAGCTCGAACAGATCACGGCGCCAGTGGGTACCAATCTGCTCGTCGATCAGCGACGACAACGACGGGCTCGCCTGCGCCAGCCAGCGCCGCGGCGTGATGCCGTTGGTCACGTTGGTAAAGCGTTCCGGGTAGATGCGCGCGAAGTCGGCGAAGATATCGCGCGTCATCAGTTGCGAGTGCAGCTTCGAGACGCCGTTGACCTTCTGGCTCGCCACAATTGCGAGATAAGCCATCCGCACGCGCCGCTGGCCGTATTCGTCCACCAGTGAAATGCGCCGGATCATTTCGGCATCGTGGCCGGACTGTTCGCTCACATGCTTGAGGAACTGCGCATTGATCTCGAAGATAATTTCGAGATGGCGCGGCAACAGACGCGCCAGCGTCTCGACATCCCACGTCTCCAGCGCTTCGGGCATCAGCGTGTGGTTGGTGTACGAGAACATCTGCTGGATTTGCCCCCACGCCTTGTCCCAGGGCACGTGATGCACGTCGATCAGCAGGCGCATCAGCTCGGGAATCGCCAGCACCGGGTGGGTGTCGTTCAGATGCACCGCGACCTTTTCGGCGAAGCGGCCAAAGGTGCTATGCGTGCGCTGATAGCGGCGAATCAGATCCTGCATCGTCGCCGAGACGAAGAAATACTCCTGCCGCAAGCGCAGTTCGCGGCCCGCTGGTGTGGAGTCGTCCGGGTAAAGCAGGCGCGAAACGTTCTCCGACATCGTCTTCGCGTCGACGGCGCTGCGGTAATCGCCACGGTTGAACGCTGACAGATCGAGCTCTTCCGACGCCCGCGCGGACCACAAGCGTAGCGTGTTCGTCGCACTCGTTGCGTAGCCAGGGATGACCGTGTCATACGCCATCGCGTTGACATGCTGGGTATCGATCCATTCGACGTAGTCGCCGCGCTGTACCGTGCGGCCGCCGAAGTGAACCAGATACTGGATCTCGGAGCGCGGAAATTCCCACGGGTTACCCGCGCGCAGCCAGTAGTCCGGCGCTTCCACCTGCTCGCCGTTGACGATCTGCTGACGGAACATGCCGTACTCGTAGCGAATGCCGTAGCCGAAGCCGGGGATGCCGAGCGTCGCCATCGAATCAAGGAAGCAGGCTGCCAGACGGCCAAGGCCGCCGTTGCCGAGCGCCGCGTCCGGCTCCATCTCGATCAACGCTTCCATGTCGACGCCGAGGCCCGCGAGCGCTTCGCGCATCGGCTCGTAGATGCCGAGCGCGAGCAGCGCATTGGTGAACGTGCGGCCGATCAGGAATTCCATCGACAGGTAATACACGCGCTTCACATCCTGCTCGTACTGCAGGCGCGTGGTCTTCATCCAGCGGGCGACCAGCCGGTCGCGCACCGCAAGCGCAGCGGCGTGCAGCCAGTCATGAGGACGCGCAGTGACGGCGTCCTTACCGACGCCGTACATCATGCGGTTTGAAATTGAGCGCCGTAGCGCATCGACAGTGCTGTTGAGCTGGTCGAACTCCAGATCCACGGCTGTCATTGAGGCCTCCGGTAAGTGCTGCGACACAGCACACGCAAACCGCACAGATGACGGACGGGAGGCGCGTGCCGGTCAGGCGGGTAAATATGCAGAGTAGGACATTTCCGTCATCCCGTCACCGGGACACCGGGCCACCGGTGTTGCACGCAACATGCCTGCTGCGACTGCTGAAGCCGCGCAAGAGCAAGTTAAGCACACATACGGTGCAAGCGCGCCTCAATCGACTGGCCTGCCTGCACTAGTATGGAGGAAGAAGAAGGCAGGTCCACGACGGCATGGCCAGCGCAGGCATGCACCGCGCCCGCTCTCTTCATCCTGCTACAACGGAGGTCGAGATGAACGCACAATCCATGCTCGGAATGTTCCACGCCCAGGAACTGCTGCTGGTCTCGCTGATTCGGGCACTTCCTCCGGAGACACGGCGCCAGATCGCCGACGAATTCCAGCAGCAGGTTGAACTGGCCGAAGCGCCGCATTTGAGCTCGGGGCATGAGCGAGATACGACTGAGGCATTCAAGGCGCATATTCGCAAGCTGTCGATTTTGCTGGCTTCTTTCGCTTAAGGCTTACGGAAGTCATAAGCGCCAGTGCTTGTAGTCGCTGTGCTGGCTTGACCGTTAGTTGCGTTTCACTGCCAAGTTTGCCATTCCGTAAAGAGCGTCACCCTGCGTATCTGCCAGCAGGATTTTGCCGGCTCTGTAACAATCTGCTCATCCGCAGCGTGTCGGCGCATCGCATCAGTCAAGCGCCCGCGCGCCCCTTTGATCTGCGCGGTTGCATCGGTCCCGGAAGGCGAGCGCTTCATCGCCTCGCGCCTGCCCGCTCGCCACCCGAACAGCCTGTCCCTCGTCCGTGAACACACCGCTTTCCCCCGACTACGCCCCGCCTGGCGACGCGCCGATGTCCGCCAGCAACCGCCGCGCGATGGCGGCGCTCATGTTGGCCGTCGCGCTCGCCACGCTCGATACGGCGATCGCCAATACCGCGCTGCCGGCTATCGCCGCCGACCTGCACGCGGCGCCCGCGGCATCGGTCTGGATCATCAATGCCTATCAGCTCGCGGTAGTCGCGACCCTGCTGCCACTTGCGGCGCTCGGCGACATCATTGGCCATCGGCGGATCTATCTCAGTGGGATCGCCGTGTTCACCGTTGCGTCGCTCGCCTGCTCGCTGTCGGGCACGCTGCCGCTGCTCGCTGCGGCGCGGGTGTTGCAGGGCCTGGGCGCTAGCGCGATCATGAGCGTCAACGCCGCGCTGATTCGCGATCTATACCCGCCCCACCGGCTCGGGCGCGGGCTCGGATTGAACGCGCTAGTGGTCGGCGTGTCGTTCGCGGTGGGGCCGACGGTGGCCTCGCTGATCCTCTCGCTCGGCACGTGGCCGTGGCTGTTCGCCGTCAACATTCCGCTTGGGATCGGCGCGCTGGTGTTCGCGATGCCGGCCCTGCCCCATACCACGCGCGGCACTCACAATTTCGACAGGGTCGCCGCCGTCCTGAACGTGATCACGTTTGCCGCGTTGATCTTCGCTCTTGGCGAAGCCGCGCAGCGTGAGCCGCTGCAATATGTGCTGATTGCTGCGGCGGTTGCCGTCGTGTTCGGTTTGCTGTTGATGAAGCGTGAAGCCGGCCACCCGGCGCCGATGCTGCCCGTCGATCTGTTCAAGCTGCCGGTGTTCGCGCTATCGGCGGTGACCGCGATCTGTTCATTCGCCGCTCAAGGGCTGGCGTTCGTCTCTCTACCGTTCTATTTCGAAGACGTGCTGCATCGCACCCAGGTCGAGACCGGCTTCCTGATGACGCCCTGGCCTGTGGTCGTTGCGCTCGCTGCGCCGTTCGCCGGACGCCTGTCGGATCGTTATCCCCCCGGTCTGCTGGGCGCGATCGGGCTGGCGGTGCTGTCTGCGGGCATGGCCTCGCTTGCGCTTTTGCCGGCGCATCCGCAGGTGCTCGATATCGGCATCCGGATGGCGGTGTGCGGAGCGGGCTTCGGCTTTTTCCAGTCGCCGAACCTGAAGGCATTGATGGCGAGCGCCCCGCCCGAGCGCAGCGGCGGCGCGAGCGGCATCATCGCCACCGCGCGCCTGCTGGGTCAGACGACGGGTGCCGCGCTGGTGGCGCTGAGCTTTGGGATCGCCGGGCGCCATGGGCCGACGCTGGCATTGTCGGCGGGTGCGGTGTTTGCCGGCGCGGCGAGTATCGCCAGTGGCTTGCGGCTGTTCGCACCGTCGCATCGTGCGTCGGGGCGTGCGCAGACGTCGGCGAAGTAACGGTGGCGATAGCCGTGCGAAGTATTGGATAAGCGGTCGCCGTGGAGCGAGCGGCGGTCGCCGTGGAACGAGCGGCGGTCGCCGTTCGGCCTTTCAATGCGCCGCGAAATATCCCTTCACTGCGGCGAGGAAGGTGTCGATATCCGCACGCGACACGTCCATATGCGTGACGAAACGCGACGCGTACAGCATCTGGGTCAGGATGCCGCGCTCCTTCAGCCACGCTTCGAGCGGCGCACAATGTTGCTTTGGAAACTGCACGAACACCATGTTGGTGGCCTGCGACTGCACCTTGATCTGATCGATCTGCGCGAGACCCGCGGCCAGATGCGCGGCGTTCGCGTGATCCTCGGCGAGGCGCTCGACGTTGTGATCGAGCGCGTACAGGCAGGCCGCCGCCAGAATGCCCGCCTGGCGCATGCCGCCACCGAGCACCTTGCGCCAACGGTGAGCGCTCTCCAGCAGCGCCTTGCTGCCGACCAGCACCGACCCCACCGGCGTCCCCAGTCCTTTTGAGAAGCAGATCGAAACCGAATCGAACGGCGCGCACAGCGCTGTCAGCGGCTTGCCCGACGCAACCGCCGCGTTGAAGACACGCGCGCCGTCGAGATGGGTCGCCAGCTTGTGCTCACGCGCGAGTTGCACCGCTTCGGCCACATAACCCGCCAGCAGCACCTTGCCGCCGATCGTGTTCTCCAGCGCCAGCAACCGCGTGCGCGCAAAGTGATCGTCGATAGGTTTGATGGCGGCCACGATCTTGTCGAGCGGCAGCGAGCCGTCTGCGGCATTTTCGATCGGCTGCGGCTGGATGCTGCCGAGCACCGCTGCGCCGCCGCCTTCGTATTTGTAGGTGTGGGCCGCCTGACCGACGATGTATTCATCGCCACGTCCGCAATGCGCCATCAACGCGGCCAGGTTGCTCTGTGTGCCGCTCGGAAAGAACAGGCCCGCTTCCTTGCCGGTGCGCTCGGCCACAGCGGCTTGCAGACGCAACACGGTCGGGTCGTCGCCCCATACGTCGTCTCCAACTTCGGCGGACATCATGGCCGCCAGCATCGCCTGACTCGGACGGGTGACGGTATCGCTGCGCAAATCGATCATGTGGAATTCCTGTGTGAGGGCGCCATGGCCCGCGCCAATTTCGGCTCGCGCCCGGCCTGGGCGACGACGTGATAATCGACCAGTGTATTCAATTATGGAGGCGCTGAAAACCGGTCGAAAACAGCGCATGGCTCACAGACAAATTGCAAGCGGCGTTTAAGGCGCGATGGCAAGCGGACGAGCCACGCGCGCTATGGTTGACGCCCGCTTCCTACGCCACTAACGACCGCGCACTAACCGCCCGTCTTCGGCAACCAGTTCAGCGGATCGACTGGATGTCCGTCCTGACGCACCTCGAACTGGATCGAGCCGATGCCCCGGCTATCCGCCCCCACCTCGCCGATGGTCTGCCCTTGCGTGACAGCATCGCCTTCCTTGACCAGCAACGTGCTGTTCTGGCCATACGCCGTAATCAGCGAGTCGCTGTGCTTGATGATGATCAACGGCCCATATGCTTCGATGCCGGTGCCCGCGTACACGACCCGTCCCGCGGCGGCCGCCTTGACCGGATCGCCGATCCTGCCGCCAATCACGATACCCTTGGTGCTACCCGGCATGAACGGTCTGAGCACGGGTCCACGCAGCGGCCACACCAGTTGCCCCTGCTGCGCCACTGCACCCGAGCCTGGCGCCGGGTTCCCCGGCACCGGCGGCGGCGGCGACACGCGCAGCACCTGACCCACCGTCACGCTGGCGTTGGGCTGAAGGCCGTTCCAGCGCGCCAGATCCTGTGGACGTTGTCCATAAGCGGCAGCAATGCCCGGCAGCGTGTCGCCAGGATTCACGCGATAGTAGCCGGCGGCCACCGCCCCGGTTGGCGCGCCGTTGGTCTGGTACCCCCCCGAAGTATTGTCGTAGGATGTTCCGCCCCACGGCATCGTCGTGCAACCACTGAGCGCGGCCGCGATGGAAACAGCAATCAGAACCTGTGTAGCTGCACGTTGCGACTTTTCTGTCATCTGATAATCCTCGGCACGTGAGTCAATCAATCTTCAAGCGTCGGCGTGACAAACATGAGGCCCGCCAACGTCAAACGCTACCCTCGGACTCGACCACGAGAATGCGCGCCTCGCCCACCGGATGCGCAACGTGTTCGGTCCCGACCGATGCGTAGAAGACATCGCCTGTCTCCAGCATCGCCGAGCGCTCCTCGCCCGCTTCGCGGTAACGCATCTCAACCCGGCCGTCCAGAACGGCGAAGACCTCCTCGCCGTCGTTGACGTGCCATTTGTACGGCTGATCCGTCCAGTGCAACCGCGTGGTGATGCCACGCATGTTGGCGATATCGAGTGCGCCCCATGGGCGCTCAGCCGTAAATGTCCTGCTGCGGATAATCTTCATGATGGATATGCCAACCGGATAGCCCACGCAGACCGTGTGCCACACGGCATGCTGCACTGCACATAAAACGGTCCTCAGGGGAGAATCCGCACGCACCATTATAGGGTGCGCAGCCTGCCGGCCACGCTGCAGAACGTTGTCCAGAGCGGGCGAGAATTCGTGTGAGCATTGAATCCCTCCCCGCCTCGCCTATACTGGGTCTTGCTGACGCAACGCACAGCAGGCGAACCGCTCGCCGCCATGTACAGTCCGTGAGGAGCTCGGGGATGAACAAAGCCACGTTTCTGGCCGTGCAGTTAAACGTCGAAGATGTTGCGACATCCCCGGGTCTGGTCGAGCTGCTCAATACTCACCTTGTGTTCGCAGCGGACGTCGCCGAAGCGGCGGATGCCCTGGTGCAACTGGCCAGCATCGCGCGTCTGTCGAGCGGCGTCGAGGCCAGCGTCGAGCTTCCTGCCGTCGCGCTGGAGCGACTGCGCGAAGCGCTCGACAACCTGAGCGGCTACGACGAGTCGTGGCTTCTCGCGCTCGAACCCAGCAGCGAGCTGTTCGGCGATCTCGCGCGCCGGCAGCGCACGCTGCACTGAGTCGCACTGCTGCGGGCTGGCGGCTTCTGGCCGCTGCGCCCCTCCGTTTTCGTTCACCGCACGCACCGCCTGGTAGCCCGGCATGCTGCACTGTCGGCGCCGCCTCGCGGTTTCGGGCGAGTCACTTTGAGGAACTGCCGTGAAAAGTCTCCTGAACCGACGCAGTGCACTGCTCGCCACTGGCCCATCCCACCTTGTCCAGGTGGCCCACGACAACACCACCTCGTCAGGCGACGAGCCAGCGGCAAGCGTCAGCAGTTCGTCCAGCCCGTACGCTTCGACACCTGCCGAGCCACCGCGGCCTGTCACGACCTTAAGGCCCGTTCCGGTCGTACCCTCCCAGACAAGCGGCCGGCCAGTACAAATGGCCGACAGCGCGGAAATCGAATGGCTAGCCGAGGAAGAAGCCTTAACGCCGTTCCGGGTGTTCCGAAGTTTCGACTACTCGGTGAGCCTGTTGTTCCATGCGCGCGAGCTGGCCTATTACGTGGCGCTGTATCAGAACGGCACCCTCTGGCGTGCGCTGAAAGCCGCGGACCTGGATGCCGCCGAGGCCGCTTTCCATCATTTCGAAGAACAGGCCACGCGTCTCTCGGAGGGCGAGACACGTCGTGCGCAACTGGCTGCGCAGAACGAACAGCTCGCACGGATGATCGCGGAATCTGAAGCCCAGGCTGAACGCCTGCGCTGCGATTTGCAGCGCAATAGCGTGCAGGAGCAGGCAGTGTCGGGGCGGATGCATCAGGTGCGCAAGGAGGTCGCGCAACTGGAGGCGCAGCGCGTCGCCGCGCAGGCGCAATTGAACAAGGCACACCGGCAGATTCATCAACTCAATCTGACCAGCAATGAAGGCGTGCCGCATCTGCCGGGCCGTTGACTGGCAAACAGCCCGGGCCGCCCCTTAACAGGGCGCCCGGGCTGTTGGGCGCAGCAGATGTCCAGGTCCGGCGGCGCCGGAGTCCTACATCGTAACGATCAGGACCAGTTGGCGTGGAAGCTGCCCGGCTTGTCGACGCGCTCGAAGGTATGCGCGCCGAAGAAGTCGCGTTGAGCCTGCACGAGGTTGGCCGGCAGACGCTCGGAGCGATAGGCATCGAAGTACGCCACCGCCGATGCAAACGTCGGCACCGGCACGCCTGCCTTCACCGCAGCGATCACCACGTCACGCAACGCACCCTGATAGTTCGAAGCGATGTCGTTGAAGTACGGGTCGAGCAGCAGGTTGGCGATCGCCTTGTCCTTCGAATACGCGTCCGTGATCTTCTGCAGGAAGCGGGCGCGGATGATACAGCCCGCGCGGAAGATCTTCGCGATCGTGCCGAAGTCCAGATCCCATTTGTACTCTTCCGAAGCCGCCCGCAATTGCGCGAAGCCCTGCGCGTACGAGATCACCTTGCTGAAGTAGAGCGCGCGGCGCACCGATTCGATGAAAGCGGCACGATCGCCGTCGAACGCCTTGGGTTCCGGTCCCTTGATGACCTTGCTCGCGGCGACACGCTCGGTCTTAAGCGACGACAGCACGCGCGCAAACACCGACTCGGTGATCAGCGGCAGCGGCACGCCGAGATCCAGCGCGTTCTGGCTCGTCCACTTGCCGGTGCCCTTTTGCGCGGCGCGGTCGAGGATCACGTCCACCAGATCCTTACCGGTCTCGTCGTCCTTCTTGTTGAAGATCTTCGAGGTGATTTCCATCAGGTAGCTGTCGAGCTCGCCCTTGTTCCACTCGGTGTAGACCTCGCCCAGTTCCTTGTTCGACAGACCCACCACCTGCTTCAGCACCGAATAGCTTTCGGCGATCAGTTGCATGTCGCCGTATTCGATGCCGTTGTGCACCATTTTCACGAAGTGACCCGCGCCGTCCGGGCCCATGTACGCCACGCACGGCTCGCCATCCGGCGCCTTGGCGGCGATTTCCGTGAGGATCGGTGCAACCAGGTCGTACGCGTCGCGCTGGCCACCCGGCATGATCGACGGACCTTTCAGCGCGCCTTCTTCACCGCCCGAGACGCCCGTGCCGATGAAATGCAGGCCGGCCTTGGCCAGTTCCTGATTGCGGCGAATCGTGTCGGTGAAATGCGTGTTGCCGCCATCGATCAGAATGTCGCCCTTGTCCAGCAGCGGTTTGAGCGAGGCGATCGTGTCGTCGGTGCCTGCGCCCGCCTTGACCATCATCAGAATGCGGCGCGGCTTTTCCAGCGACTCGACGAACTCTTCGAGCGTGTAAGTCGGCACCAGCTTGCGATCGGGATATTCTGCGATCAGTTCATCGGTTTTCTCACGGCTGCGGTTAAAGACGGACACCGCATGACCGCGGCTTTCGATGTTGAGTGCCAGATTGCGGCCCATGACCGCTAGCCCCACTACGCCGATTGCCTGTTTGCCCATTTGAATTCTCCAGATTCCGAATTGTCGAGACGCCGCGCCCAAAATGCCGCCGACGGGGCGTCGAGGATGAAAGCATAAAAGAAATGGCCGATTGCCGCTCGTTAGTGCGCTTCCCGGTTCAGATTCGAGTCGCGCCCTGGCGTTTCGTGAACACCAGACTGAAATTGTTGGCAGGCATCGCAATAGGCTCGCTACAGACGAACCCCTGCGCTTCGCCGAGCGCCACCACCGCCTCCATGTTGCGCACGCCGAACGCGGGATTGCGGTTGCGCAACTGCTGATCGAAAGTTTCGTTGCTGGGCGCGGTGTGCGCCCCGTGACGCCGGTACGGCCCGTATAGATACATTACACCGCCGCTGCCCAGCAAGCGGGCCGCTCCGTCGAATAACGCCTGGGTGGCAGTCCATGGCGAAATATGAATCATGTTGATGCAGATCAACGCTTGCGCCGAATCGATACCCCACGGGCCGTGCTCGACGTCCAATGCGAGCGGCGCCCGGATATTCGTCAGACCGGTATGAGCGGTCCACGCAGCAATCGACGCGCGCGAGCCGGCGTCGGGATCGCTCGGTTGCCAGACGAGGTCGGGAAGCGCCGCCGCGAAATGCGTTACGTGCTGGCCGCTGCCGCTGGCGATCTCAAGCACGAGGCCGCTCGCCGGCAACACCTGCCGCAGGACGGCGAGGATCGGATCGCGATTGCGTTCGGCAGCGGGGGCGTGCTGACGTGCGTCGGAAGTGGATGGGTTGCTCATTGGGTGCAGGATCTTAGTACAGGGTCGTACGCACTCTTTCGGCCAGTTCGAGATCGTAGGCGAGTGCGTCGAAAGTTTGGCCGTTGATACGCCGGTGAATCGCGCCGGCGCTCGGCAGGCGCGAGCGCTCCACATGGCGCTCCGGATCCCACAGTCTGGAGCGAACGAGCGCCTTCGAACAATGGAAATACACGGCGTCGACGTCGACCAGCAGCACGGTGCGCGGAAGCTTCCCTTCGACTGCGAAGCTTTCGAGCAGCGCCGCGTCATCGGAAATACGCCCGCGGCCGTTGACCCGCAAGGTCTCGCCGACGCCCGGCACGACGAACAGCAGCGCGAGACGCGGCTCGACGATGATGTTACGCAGACTGTCGATACGGTTGTTGCCGGGACGATCGGGAATCGCCAGTGTCCGTTCGTCGATGATGCGTACGAAACCGGCCGCGTCGCCGCGCGGCGAGCAGTCGAGCCCCTCCGGCCCGGCGGTGGCCAGCACGACAAACGGCGCGAACTCGATAAATGCGCGGTAGTCCTCGTTGACGTAGGGAATCTCTTTGCGCACCGCGCGCTCGTGCGGCTGGCCGTAGATCGTCTCGAGTTGTTCGATGGTCGTCAGCATGGGCGTTCCTGTGTCGAACAGAGTTAGTGCTTTGGCTGTCGGCCAGAATTCGCGCTTTAGCGCGCTACTCTGGCCCATGCGAAGCTCTTCCTCTGGTTTCGTGCAAAGCGGGTTCGTCGCGGACGTTCGCACAGCGAGACACCTGCGGCGCGGCAAACGGCTTTCCATTATCGACGATCCGGGGGCGATTCGGGCATGCTTTGGGCCTGATCGAGGTGCAATCGAGGTCCAATCGAGGCGCAATCTGGGCCATATCCGGGCTCCATCCGGACAAAGGACCGCCGGTAGGCGCCTCAGTCGAGCGCGAGACGCGCAGCCAGCGCGGTCAGGGTCTCCGCGCACGGCGCTGCGACTTTCAGCGCCAGCAACGGATCGGCGCGCGTGCGGCCCAGATTGATCGCGGCAATCGGCTTGCCCATCTTTTGCGCCCAGACACAGAAGCGGTAACCCGAATAGACCATCAGCGAAGAACCCACCACCAGCATCGCGTCCGCCGCTTCGAGTGCGCGTGTGGCGTCGTCGACGGTCGCGCGCGGCACGTTCTCGCCGAAGAACACCACCGAAGGCTTCAGTTGGCCCCCGCAATTCGGACATGCCGGAATGCGGAAGCCACCGAGGTCGTGCCATTCGAGGTGAGCGTCGCCGTCGGCGGCGGGTTCGGCGACCACATCGAGCAGCGCCGGGTTGTCGGCTTCGAGCGTCTGCTGGATCGCCGAGCGCGCATGCCGCGTGCCGCAATCGAGACACGTCACCGCGCCGATGCTGCCGTGCAGTTCGATCACGTCACTGCTGCCCGCACGCTGATGCAGCCCGTCGACGTTCTGCGTCACGAGCGTCGGCACGTGTCCGGCGGCTTCTAGCCTTGCAAGCGCACGATGCGCGTCGTTCGGCTTGGCCTGCGCCACCACCGGCCAGCCGATCATGCTGCGGGCCCAGTAACGCTGCCGCGACGCCAGCGAGCCGAGAAATTCCTGCAAGGTGATCGGCGGCGAGCGCTTCCATTCGCCGTTTTCGTCGCGATAGCCGGGAATCCCGGAATCGGTACTGATGCCCGCGCCCGACAGCACGAACAGACGCGGATGACGCTGCACGAAGTCATGCAGATCGTCGAGCGCGGGCGTTTCGATGAGGGCGGGCTGGAGATCGGTCATGAGCGGCTTTTCGGCTGGCAAGGTTTGAGCGGCTGCCGAGCCTGCCATTCGGCAAGCGCCGCCTGATACCGGTCAAAGGCGTCGTCGTACAGATCGAAGACACAGGGGCTGCAGCCGCTATGACAGCAATCGTCGAGGTCGGGACGCACAGGCGGGACCGGGGGCGGATCGTCGAGCGGGTCGTTCTGCGGCCTGTCGCGCAGTTTGTCCTTCGGCGAAGCTTGAGGCACGGCTGAATCCGGGTGACATGGGATCAAACAGTATAAGTTGATCCGGTGCGTGGCGTGCCGCGGGCCGCGCGTCAGTCATGCTCCACGCTCCCTCACCCGCGCCCGACGAACGGCATCTTGCTCGCCATGATCGTCATGAACTGCACGTTCGCCGACAACGGCAGGTTCGCCATATGCAATACGGCATCGGCAACCAGTTCGACATCCATCAGCGGCTCGATCACGATCTCGCCGTTGGCCTGCGGCACGCCTGTCGCCATCCGCGCGGCCATCTCCGTGGCGGCATTGCCGATGTCGATCTGCCCACAGCAGATGTCGTACTTGCGGCCGTCGAGCGAAACGGATTTCGTCAGACCGGTGATGGCGTGCTTGGTCGACGTATAGGCGATGCTGTTCGGACGCGGAGCATGCGCCGAGATCGAACCGTTGTTGATAATGCGTCCGCCACGCGGGCTCTGCGCTTTCATCATGCCGAAAGCCGCGCGCGTACAAAAAAACACGCCGTTCAGATTGATGTCGACCACCGCGCGCCAGTCTTCGACGCTGAGCTCGTCAATCTCAACCGGTGGTCCACCGCGTCCCGCGTTGTTGAACAGCACGTCGAGGCGTCCATAGCGCTCGCGGATGGCGTCGAACAGCGCGGCGACACTCGTGGGGTCGCTCACGTCGCACGGGACAGCGAGCGCATCCTCGCCGCGTTGCCGCGCCTCGTCGGCTAGCGCATCGAGTGGCGCCTGCCGGCGTCCTGCCAGCACCACGCTGTAACCGTTCTGAAGAAGCCTGCGTGCCGTCGCGAGGCCAATGCCGCTGCCCGCGCCCGTGACCAGCGCGATCTTGTTTGTAGCCGTCACCCCCCGTCTCCCTGGAAATAAGCTGTCCGCCAACGTACCACGTCTGCGCTTTCGGCGGCGGCGAGACGCACCTGTCCGCTTACGCTCACCTGACGCTCACCCGACATTCATCGGCAATAGCACCATCTGTCTGCCTTGCTGATGCAGGCGCGTCTGGATTTCGACGGGGGTCTGGTTATGCAGCCATGCGGTCAGGAAGTTGACCCGCTTGAAGATCAGCTTGCTGGCGAAGCACACGCTGTTCGGAAACTCGTCCATGGTGCTATCGGCCAGCTTCATGAATTCGATCACCGGATGCGTGCCGAAGGCGACGCGATAATCGGCGGCGATGCCATGCTGACGACAAAACCCGACGTAGTACGCCAGCGATGCGGTGATGGTTTGCTGCAAGCGCTGCAGGTTTTCTTCGCCTTCGTAGCTCTTCGCGTCCACCTCGCCCACCGCGAGAAACACGATGTTTTTGAAGTGGCCAGGAAACAGGCGGTTGACCCACAGCAGCGCATGCATACTCGCGCCGCGATGCTTGCCGACCAGCAGGATAGCGGTAGGCAGCGAGGGATCGGGCTCGAGTGGCGCGGCGGCGTCGGAGAGCGCCGGCGGCGCGCCGGAGAACAACGCATCCTCCTTGGCGAGTTGCGCGCGCGTATCGCTGTAGTGGCGTCTGATGAGGAAGCACAGCGCCACCACGGCGCTTGTCACCAGCACGGTCAGCCAACCTCCTGCGGTGAATTTCTCGATCAGCGTGATCACCAGCACCGTGCTCGTCACAGCCAGTCCAAGCGCCGAGAGAGCGAAGTGCCGCACCCAACTCCGGCTTTCGCGACGATGCTTCCACCAGTAAGTGCACAGGCCCAGCAGCGACAAGCTGAAAGTCAGGAACACATTGATGCTGTACAGCACCACGAGGATGTCCACGTTGCCGTGCGTCCACATCAGGATCGCCAGACTCGCAACGCCCATTACGACAATGCCGTTCTGCCGCACGAGGCGCGTCGACAGATCGCGAAAGTGGCGCGGCACCCATGAATCCGCAGCCATGTTCGACAGCACCGCGGGACCATCGAGAAAGCCGGTTTGCGCGCCCACGAGCAACAGACCCGCTTCGAAAGCGAGCACGGCGGCCAGCAAGGCATGACGAGCGAACGCCGAGCCCAGGCCGAGGTGATCGATCACGCTGCCGAACACCACGGCGTTAAGCGTTTGCCCTTCCACTGGCGTTGCATGCCACAGCATGTATAGCAGGATGATGCCGCCCGCCGTAAATGCCAACGAGGTGGCCATGTAGAACATCGTGACCTTGCCCGCCGGCACGCGCGGTTCGGCCAGCATGTTGACGTTGTTGGATACAGCTTCAAGACCGGTGTAGGTGCCGCCGCCCAACGAGAACGCACGCATCAGCAACGCCACGACCACCAGCGGTCCGAGCCCATGCGACATGCTATGCGCTTCGGCCACCGCGTCCGGCACGACCGCGGCCAGATGATTGCCGTGTACGGCGACGCCGTAGACGATCAACCCCAGGTGCAACACTACAAAGCCCATGAAGATCGGCAGCAGGACCATGATGGATTCCCGCATACCGCGAAAGTTGAGACCTGTCATTAGCACGATCAGGATCAGTTCGGTAGCGAGCTTGAACTCCTGTGCACTGACCGGCAGCAGACTGAAAAAAGCATCCACACCGCTTGCCAGCGAGGTCGCTACCGTCAGCACGTAATCGACCAGCAGCGCGGCGCCTGACACGAGTCCTGGGCGCGGTCCCAGCAGCGCCGTGGCGACCCTGTAGCCGCCTCCGCCGGTCGGGAACAGTTCGATGACCTGGTTATAGCCGAGCGCGATGATGAACACCGTCGCCGCAGTGGCGAAGGCCAGCAACAACGCAAGCTGGGTATGCTGGCCAAGTGCGAGAAACGCCTCTTCCGGCCCGTAACACGACGAAGACAAACCGTCGGCACCTAGCCCAACCCAGGCCAGGATCGGCGTAACGGCGATCGCATGACGGGTGCGGGGATCCAGGGGATCGAGCGGTTTGCCGAAGAGCAGTTGCCAGATCCTGTTGACTGCTGTCATGGCGTCTCCCGGCGAGAGTGTCGTCGACCTGCGTTGCATGGAAATGTAGAGCAGTTACGGGTTATCTGCCAGACGGCCTTACCCGTGATGCGACAACGCGTGAGCCGCTCTCGCTGATCGGGTCAAGTCTCGTCGTTGCACGAGATGGCCCTTCCTTTCAACCTGGCTTCGATTTGCTGTCGGATCGCGCAGCAGGTATTTCGATGTGTGCGTTCTTCCCCGCCACAGATTCGAATCCGCGATTGCACAAACAATTTGTTATGTTATAACATCACGAAATTCGCAGACCGGACCCACGCCTGAAACACGGCGCTTACCGCTAAGTACGGCCAGTCCGGCGCGACAAGAGGATCATCCACTCGCACAACAAGAACATGAAACATCACATACTCATCTCGCGTGCCGTGTTGCTGCTGTTTGCGCAGACGGTTTCGCTGCACGCGCTTGCCGCCTCCGCAGGCGCCCCGTTGACCGGTACCGTCACCGATACGCAGGGACACGCGGTCGACAACGCCGCGGTGTCGATTCAGGATGCCGACGGCCACACGCTCGCGCAAACGCACACCGGCCACGACGGCCGTTTCGCGCTGTCCGACGTCCAGCCCGGCACCTACGCGGTCACCGTCAACGCGAAAGGCTTCGGGTCGAATACCAGCATCGCCACCGTCGACGGCAACACGCCTCCCGCGCTGAAAGTCGCGCTCGAAAAAGGCAGCGCAATCGACGTCAATGTTCAGGCGCAGCGCCTCAACGAGGCCCGCAACGGCCTGCAACCGGACGTCGGCGCGAGCGTCTACCGCTTCACGCAAGCGGACATCCAGGCGCTGCCGCAAGGGGACAACACGCCTATCAACCAGGTGTTGCTGCAGGCGCCGGGCGTCGCCAACGATTCGTATGGCCAGCTCCACGTACGCGGCGATCACGCGGACCTGCAATACCGGATCAACGGCATCATCATCCCCGAACCGATCAGCGGCTTTGGGCAGTCGCTCGATACGCACATCGTCGATCAGGTCAACCTCATCACCGGTGCGCTGCCGGCGCAGTACGGCTACAAGACGGCCGGCATCGTCGACATTACGACGAAGTCGGGAGATCTCGGCAACGGCGGCTCCGTCGATGTCTATGGCGGCAGCCATCAGACACTGCAGAGCAGCGCCGACGTCTACGGATCGGAAGGTGCGCTCAGCTATTTCTTCACCGGCTCGCTCGGCGAAAACAACCTCGGCATCGAGGCGCCGACTGCGGACGGTAGTCCGATACACGATCACACGCGCCAAGGTAACGGCTTCGGCTATCTGTCGTACATCATCAATCCGCTCACTCGCGTGACGTTGATGGCGGGCACGGCCGCCAATCAGTTCCAGCTGCCGAACACGCCAGGCCTGCCGACCAATTTCGCGCTCGCCGGCCACGCGACCTTCAACTCCGCCGATCTGAACGAAACGCAGTCGGAGCTGAACAACTTCGGAGTACTAGCGTTGCAGGGCACCAATGGCGGCGCACTCGACTATCAGGTGTCGCTGTTCACGCGCTATACGCGGACCCAGTTCAATCCGGACCCCATCGGCGATCTGATGTTCAACGGGGTGGCCTCGACCGACTTCCGCAGCAACCAGGCCGAGGGCGTGCAGGCCGATACGACGTTCCGGCTCAACGACGCACACACGTTACGTGGCGGCGTGTGGGTCGAGCAGGAGCACGCCGTCTTCAGCGACAATGTTTCCGTGTTCCCCACCGACGCCAACGGCAATCAGAGCTCGGACGTCCCGTTCAACATCAACGACGCGGGTGCCAACACGGGCTATCTGTATAGCGCGTACCTGCAGGACGAATGGAAGCTCAATAGCAAGCTGACGTTGAACTACGGTCTGCGTTACGACGGCATGGACGAGTTTGTGCACGCCAGCCAGTTGAGTCCGCGTATCGGCCTCGTATTCGAGCCGACCAACGCCACCACGCTGCATGCCGGTTATTCGCGCTACTTCACACCACCTGATTTCGAACTGGTCTCTGCTACCACGGTCTCCCGTTTCGTCGGCACGACCAATCAGAGCGAGGTGTCCGCGGACAGCCCGGTGCAGCCCGAGCGCAGCGACTATTTCGACATCGGCGTGACGCAGCGCATCACGCCCGCGTTGACCATCGGCCTCGACGCTTACTACAAGATCGCAAGAAACCTGCTCGACGAAGGACAGTTCGGCACCGCGCTAATCAATACGCCGTTCAACTACCAGTACGGCCGCGTGTATGGGCTCGAATTCACCACCAACTACAAGCAGGGCAACGTCTCCGCGTATCTGAATCTCGCGTATAGCAAGGCCCAGGGCAAGGACGTCGATTCGGCGCAGTTCAACTTCTCCGCGGCCGAACTCGCGTATATCGCCAATAACTGGGTGTTCCTCGACCACGATCAGCGCGTGACCGTGTCGCTCGGTGGTGCCTATGAACTGGGGAGGACCACGTTCACTGCCGACGCGATCGTGGGCAGCGGCTTGCGCAGCGGCTTTGCGAACACCGACAAGCTGCCGTGGTACGGACAGCTCAATCTGGCCGTGATCCAGCATTTCAACGAACCGATCGTCGGCAAGTTCGATGTCCGCCTCGTGGTGATCAATGCAATCAACAGCGTGTATGAACTGCGCGACGGCTCGGGCATCGGTGTCGAAGCTCCGCAATTCGGTCCGCAGCGCGCGATTTACGCCGGCATCACCAAGCTGTTCTGAGAGCGGTGCCGATAGCGCTGACGCCAGTAAAGAAACACGAAGGAGCCTGACCATGAACGACTGGACCAATCTCGCCGACGCGGCACGCCTCGGTGGCTGGGTAATCTATCCGCTGACGGTGCTGGCGATCGTCGCGCTCGCCATCACGCTCGACCGGGCATATGCGTTCTGGCGGTTTGCAAGCATGCCCGGATTGGTGGACCTCACGCAGCTTCCCGGTAGCCTGCCAAAACAGCACGCATTCAGCCGGATTGGCCAGTTGCTGCGCGACCCGCGGACTCCGTTGTGGCGCATCGAAACGCGGGTCGAGGCTGCCGCCGCGCAGATCGAGCGTGATATGAGCCGCGGCTTGTGGCTGCTGGAGACCATCGTGACGGCGGCGCCGCTGCTCGGACTGCTCGGCACGATCGTCGGCATGATGCATTCGTTCAAACTGATCGGCGGCGATGGCCTGGTGAATCCGTCGGGCGTCACCGGCGGCGTCGCGCAGGCGCTGATCGCCACCGCGATTGGCCTTGTCATCGCTCTCGTCGCGCTGTTTGCGTTTAACTTCTTTTCGCGCCGTATCGATCGTCTGATGGACGAACTCGAATCGTTCGCCAACGAGTCGCTCAGCGACCTGCGCCTCGCTAGCGAAAGCGCGGGCCTTCCGTCATGAAACTGCGGCGCTCACGCCGCTCGAAGCGCGGCCGCATCGAAATCATTCCGATGATCGATGTGATGTTCTTTCTGCTGGCGACCTTCATGCTGACCTCGCTGGCCATGCAGCGTCTGGACGCCGTGCGGATCAACCTGCCGCAAGGACGCGCGCAACAGATGACCCAGGACAAGCCGCTGACGCTGTCGGTGAACGAGGCCAATCAGGTATTTATCAATCAGCAGGCCGTGCGGCTCGATCAGGTCACGCCGACGATCGCGCGCCTGTTGCGTCCCGACGCCAACGTGGTGGTCGCCGCCGACGATCACGCGTCGCATGGTGTCGTCGTGCAGGCCATGCTGGCCGCACGCCAGGCTGGAGCCGAGCACTTTCTGGTCGCCGTGCATCGTGAATAGCGGCTTGCAACGGCTATTGGCGCTTGCTGATCGCGAGGACACGCGTTTTGCGGTCGCGTTTGTGCTGGCTGGGATGCTGTGTCTGACGCTACTGGCGCGCTCCGTGGGCTGGCTGACCACCCATGAATCTCCACCGCACACGCATGCGCCGACGACGATCGACATGCGTCTTGTCGAACTTGCGCCACCTCCGGTGCCTGCGCCGCTCACGTCCGTGCAACGAGCCGCACCTGCACAGGCGGCGCCCTCTCCGCCCGTCGCGAAGCGCACCCAGACCACCCCGGCGCCGATAACGCACGCGATCCAGCCGCCGCGTAGTAGTCCAACACAACCAAGGCAACCACCGCAGCCGCACGAAGAGGCGCACTCCCCGATTGAGCCGGCAACACCCGAGCAATCCGCAACGTCAACCACATCCGCGCGGGCAGCACCCGCAGCGGCCACGGCAAGCAACGCTGCCGCGCCGTCGAACAGCACAGCAGCCGCCACGCCCGCGCCGCCATCTGGCAGCACGCAAGCACGCCTGCTATCCCAACCGATGCCGGTACTGCCGGACGACCTGCGGGAGCAGGGTTATCAGGTCACGGCGCTCGCTCACTTCAAGGTACATGCCGACGGCACGTTCGAAGTCGAACTGGTGAAGCCTACGCAAAATCCGCGGCTCAATCAGATTCTGCTGGAAACCTTGCACCGCTGGCGCTTTTTCCCGGCAATGGAAAACGGCCACCCCGTCGAAAGCGATCAGGACGTGCGGGTGCACTTCTCGGTCAGTTGAGCGACGTCACGCCGCTCAACTGAACTGCCAGGGACTACATACGGAAATCCGCCGCCATGTCCTCGTCGCTGCGCGCTTCAAGCTCGCCGTTGCGGCAGGCTTTCATGAAGACGTCGTAGTCTTTCTCGACCTGGTCTGCGTAGGCGAGTGCGTAGTCGGTCAGCGCTTCTCCAAACTGATCGCCGCGGCCGATATAGGCGCTGATTTCAATGGCCTTGCCGCTCGCCTTCGCATGAGCACGCGCCATCACCCAGCCGCACAACTTCGCGTACCCCAGCAGGAGGTCGTTATCGAACAGCTCGATATTCGCCGAGAGCTTCATATCGCGCAGTTGCCGGAAATAGAAATGCCGGCTCGACGGGCCGGTAGCCCACCCGAGGAAGATGTCGCTCGCTGCCTGCAGCACGCGCTGCCCGCGCACGACGCGCTCGCCATCGTGCTGCAAGGTTTGTCCCTTGAAGTATTGGGCGACCACCGACTGGCGCGCTTCCTTGATCTGGAGGAAGAGCGGCTTACCCATATGATCGGTGCTCAGCAGAACCAGACAGCGCGTGCCCACGCTGCCGACGCCCACCACCTTGAACACCAGATCCTGGGCCGTAAAGTGGCTCAGCAGTTCGCGCCGGTCATGCGTCAACGTCTTCAGGTACTCGCCGTACATGGGCCCGATGAGCTTGCGCCAGTCGCCCAGAGTGAACCAGTCGTCTTCAGCCTCGAACATCGTATTGGCGCCGTGCACATGAAATAGCCCGGGCGGCGCGTCACGGATGACCAGATGGTCGCCCACGTGCTCGCACATCTTGTCGAGCATGCTCTCCTGAGTACGCCCAGCCGCCTTCTCCATGCCGCGCCTGACGGTGCGGCGGCGCTCCGGCGTCAACGCGGTTTCGGCCATGTGTTCGAACGTAATGCGCTCGTACCACAGTTCGAGCGCCCCGCATTGCGCATACTGCATCATGCGATCGCGGTATTCGCTGACCGCCGTCATCACCAGTTCGGCGGAGAAGCCGCGGCTCAGGCGCATATGCCTCGCGGCCACCACGAGACTGGCAGTCAGGCGTTTGAGATCCCATTCGAACGGACCGAGCGCCACCTCATCGAAGTCGTTCAGATCGAAGACGAGTTGCCGTTCCGGTGTCGCGAAACCGCCGAAGTTCATCAGATGGCCATCGCCGCAGATCGGCATCACGATGCCCGTGTCGGACGTCCGGCTCAGGTCGTGAGCCTGGATGATCGCACTGCCGCGAAAGAACGTGAAAGGCGAAACGGCCATGCGACCGTAGCGCAATGGCACCAGCTTCTGCACCCGCCCTTCGCTGCTTTGCTTGAGAAGATCGACCGGGTTGCGGTGGACATCGCCAGTCGCGCGATGACTCGAGCGCTTCGAATGTTCGCGCGCTGCCCGGCCGCTGGCCTCCCGTTCCGCGATGGTGCTGGCTTTCATGCTCCGCTCCGGTTATGGTGACTCGCCGCAACCGGCGTGGCTCTCAGTCCACACCGGCTGCCGTGCCGACGCGCCTTAACTGCGAACGCGCCGGATTGCACTATTCATTGTGTTCTTCGAAGATCGCCCCACTGCCACGCCGGCAAGCGCCATTGCGTTGCCGTATTAAATCCTGTGGGCAACGCGGGCGCAAGTGCATTCGCGCCGGATAGCAGAAGGGGCTGGCGCCTCGACCAGGCGCCAGCCCCTTTCTTGCGCGGCCTGGTGCTCTGCCGCGAGAAAACAGCGGACCGGCAAAGCCGGTGCTGTCATGGTTGTGTCATCGGACCGTGTCGTTAAACGAAACAGTTGCGCCCGCCCCGGAAACCTCCAAGGCTGTCAACACAGCGATGCTCAGTTCAGGTGGCTGGGGAAACTCATCGCACAGGAAACGGCGTATTCGCGGCCGTGCGCACATCGCCCGGCATTGCGGGAAGCCCGGCAAGTGCGACACTCGCCAATTGATCGAACGCGGCACGCTGGCGACCCGCCAGCGGCACCGCGCTCGAACGGCTCGTCAGCTTGAGCGGATCGGTAGGCTGGTTGTTCAGGCGAACCTCAAAGTGCAGATGCGGACCAGTCGCGACTCCCGTCTCTCCGACTGCGCCCAACGACTGTCCCTGGCTGACCTGCATGCCTGCCCTCAGTCCCTTGGCAAACGCCGATAGATGCGCGTAGTACGAGGTATAGCCCTGCGTGTGACGCAGCACGACATGATTGCCATAACCGCTGTCGTAACCAACGAACTGCACCGTGCCTGCGGAGGCAGCAACGACCGGCGTACCGGGCGCCGCAGTGAGGTCCACGCCCGTATGCAGCAGACGCTGCCCGGTCACCGGATGAATGCGGTAACCGAATGGCGAACTCACGCGCACGAAGTTCAATGGCATGGCGAACGGTTCGGCGGTCAGACGCTGGCCGTCGAACGAATAGTAGTCGCCAGCTACCCTTCCTGGCGCAACAAACCAGACCGCGCGATGAGTCTGACCCGCGAGTCGCAACTCGACCGCCGTTATGCGTACGCCGGCCGCGCTGGCCGGCTTGCCGTCGACCGGTTCATAGGCGATACGGTAGTAGTCGCCTGCTTGAGCCGGTTGAGTGGCGTCGAGGCGTCCCGCAAAGATACGGCTGAGTTGCACGACCAGATCCGCCGGTAGGCCCACCGGCGTCCACGCGGCGTGCAAACCACCTTTGATCTCTCCCGCGTAGGTGTTCGTTTGCGCAGGCGGCATCTCCAACGGGGCGACGCCTGAGAGGGTGGTGGGATGAGCAACATCGGCGGCACGCGACCCGGAGGTGTCGGCGAGGCTGCCCGTCTTGCCAGTACCGACGGCTACCCGCCCGGTCCATTCGTGGGCACCCGCAGAGGGAGCCAGCGGGACGCACACGGAAGGGCTGAGCCGGCACATCTTCATCAGCACCGGCTCGTCGAGCGACAGGACAAGCGTTGGGCGCGAATGCAGATCGTCGCGAAGGAACGACAGGTTATGCAAGCCATCGAATGCCATTTGCATCACGGATGTGACTGGCCCATCGGAGGCCGGCAGACGGTTTGTGCCGTCCGGAGTCGGGGATTGCGTGCCCGGCAGCGGTCGTTGCACTGCAGGCTGGTTTGGGCCCGGCACTGACGCCTGACCGGGTGGCTTTGAAACCGCACGCGACTCGACAGGCGCGCCCAGCGTAGCAGCCAACGCGCTGCTCAGCATGAACACTCTGGCCGCAACACCCATTGGAGAAGTGCGTTTGAGATCGGGCGACGCATTCGCATTGGTGGAATGAACCGGCTCGGGGACAAGGATGTTACGTAGATACAGCCACATGATGGAGAACTCTCGCAGTCGAAAAGAAGGCTGCGGGGCATGGGCGACGGTGTAACGACACTTGGTAGCCGCGCGGAAAAGATGGCAGATCCCGTGTAGGGCATCTCTGACATCGGACTACACAGCCCGGCAACAGGAATCGAAAGTCTACTGACAGAGGAAGGTCAGAAAAATAGGAATAGTCTCGACTTGTCCTATCTGTTCGGCGTCCGCGCCCCGATACGCCGAGCGATCGCATCGATCGTAGACACCCACCGTTCATCCACGCGCCTCGACAAATATCACGTTCAAGCGATTCGTCACGGCGCTTTAATGCAGATCAATATTTACACTTGATTAACACAAATTCCATTTCGGATTACTCTTATTTGACGCTCAGGATCATGCAATTAGCCTCTCACACGCCCGTGAATTCCACAGGCAAACCGTGAATCCTGATTTTTAAAAAATATTACATTTATAAAATAAAACGGGATTCACGTAAATTGACATTTACATTTCCGTTTCACTAATGAAGACAAAGAAGATTTTTTACACCGTTTGCACCACCACGCTCGCGATTATTCTGACCGGCCTCACGCAGGCTCATGCCGGTACCGCCCCCGAGGCAGTCCAGCCCCAAGGCAGCGAATTCTCCGGAGGGTACGTCGGCTTCAAACTTGGCGAGAACCGCTCCAACGCCTCGGGCGTCGCAGCCACAGCCAGGCACGACACAACGTTTCCCGGGCTAGTCGCAGGCTACGCGTTCGATGCCGGCCCCCTGGTGCTCGGCGCCGAGGTGTTCACCGATTTCCACCATGGCTCTGCCACCGGGAAGGATGGTGGTCTCGACGCGAAAGTGGGTGTTCCCGTCGGCAAACTGATGCCGTATGCGCGGCTCGGCTTTACGGGCTCATGGCCGGACACGCGACTGCATGGTGGATTGGGAGTGGAATATAAGCTATCCAGTCAATTCGGACTTGCCGGCGAATGGACCGCCGACACTTCCCGTTCAAGCGGCACGAAACGCAGAAATGACAGTTTTACTGTTGGATTGAATTATCATTTTCAATAATCCGAATATAGGATCGCAAGGTCAATTTGCTAAAATTATGGATTCGATTTCAGGGAAAGAAGAAATCTCTCCGTAAAACGGTTTTCTCAAAACTCGCAAAAACAGCGCTCTTGTAGAGGTGGGCGAGCAAGCATTAAAGCTCAGGTGAGAAGTAGACGACCATTCAAAGCAGCGGTTGCCGGGCAGGCAGCCTCTGCTTTCCGCAGGAGGATCACGGCATTTCAGACACGTCCCATTCCAACCAAATTGTTTCTGCCGCAAAATCTCGCTCTTTCCCGTACAGCGTCGTTACCGGTCACACGCAGGCCAATGCGCCTTCTCAAGTATCGAGGAACTGAAATGTGGTCTGCCATTAGCGATCTCGGCGACGCAGCCATGACGCTACCCCTTGCTGTTGCCTGCTGCGCATGGCTAGCCATGTCCTTGTCTGGCTGGCGCGCCGCGCTCGCGTGGCTGGCACCGCTTTGCGCCGGCATGTTGATGGTCGGATTGACCAAGATTCTGTATGCCGGGTGCGGCGTGCAAATTCCCGCGATAGGTTTTCGCGTCATAAGCGGCCACACCATGCTTGCCTCGGCAGTCTGGCCAATGGCGTTCCTGCTTGCCTCGCGCAGCGGAACGAGCGCGGGCACGCGCGCCGCATTGATGTTGGGATTCCTGCTGGCTGCATTGATCGGCACGGCCCGCGTTTTCGATCAGGCACACACGACGTCGGAAGTTATCGCGGGTTGGGCTCTGGGCGCGGTGGTGACCGTGATCTTTGTACGCTGGAAGGACACACCCGTACTCCCCTCGCGCCTGCGGCCATTCGCGATCGGCTCGATGCTGTTAGTGTCGGCGGCTGCGTATGGACACCATGCACCGATTCAAACGGCCATCGAGTCTTATTCGCCAGTTCTTTGTGAACGGCTGTTTTAGGTAACGCCCCGCCATCAGGACGGGCAACGAAGCAGGGTATCTTTATGCGGCGCGCTAGCGTGTCTACATTTCTATTTGCCGCGAGCATCGCTTTCTTTTCGCTTAGCGCGTTCAGTGTTCGAGCAGCAGCATGTGCATACTTCTTGATAGGCGCTTTGGCGTTTCTGAAGATGCCAACCTTGCTGGCGCGGCAGATCGGCCTGGCGCCGGTTCTCGCATACTGGGCGACCATTCTTTGCCTGTCGTTTATCCAGTCTGCGTTTGGCGACTTCTATCCGAACTATTTCATCAAGTTCATTTTTATCCAGACCTATATCGCATTGATCTTCTGGATGTTCCGCAGCAAGATCCTCACACTTGGGTCGCTGACGCGCGCATGCGAAATCCTGATCTACGTTCATGCTGCGTTTTTTATTTTCCAGCTTACGTACTATCTGCTCACCGGTCATTTCATTGACTTCGACAGTTACGTTCGTGAAGGCAGTGCCGAAGCGCTCTATGAAACCAAGACGCTAAGTGACAGCCTGATACCCATCCGCGCGCTGGGATTGTTCTCGGAGCCATCGTTTTATGCCATGACGGTTGTCCCGCCAGGTATCGTCCTGTTGCTGGCGAAACGCCAGTTGACCTTCGCCACATGCCTCGCCTTTTTTACTGCATTGCTGAGCTTCTCGGTTGCCGCGATCATCGTATGCGCGATGCTTTGTATCGTGCATTTATTCCTCGGGCGTGTCTCGGTTCGATTAAAAATTGCGACGATTCTAGTCGCCGTTTTATGTACCCCTCCGCTCTACACGGTCTACGACAGACGTGTCAATCAATCGGAAGATTACAACGCAGTCGCCAGCCGAACGCTCGTCTTTAACGAACTGGCCGTGCGCGATTCCGTTTCGGGCATGTTCGGCAACGGTCTGTTCTGGGACGAACGCAACAACGTCGGGAAAACCCATTTGCGCGGTTACGAAGTTCGCGATAGCTCCTTCTATGTCTACATGATCTTCAGTGCAGGAGCGGTGGGCGCCACTGCGTTCTTTGGCTCGCTTTTAGCCCTGTTCAATGGCCACGGACGAAGACGATACCTGCTCTATTTACTCCCGATCCTGCTATTCAAATACCACTTCCTCCACGGAATGCTGTGGCTCACACTCTTGCTGTTCCTCATTGTGTCACGCGAAATTCCGATGGGAAGGCATCCGGGGAGACGCAAACGCTTCTACCTCGGTTCGCTCGGTTCGTTGGCACAGATTCGGTGTCGACAATGACACGGTGGATCCTGGTTTTCCTTCTGTCCGCATTGGCCGTCGGCGTCTCGGTCGCTCAGGTCGCGCCCGAATCGCCACCTGGCCGGATCATTGCCCACAGCGCCGCTTCGACACAGATCTTTCTTGGATCGCCCTCTCTCGCGGTACTCCCGGACGGCACCTACATCGTGTCTCACGACACGTTCGGTCCCGGTTCAAAAGAAGATCAAGTTTCGCTCTTTGCTTCCCGTGACAAAGGAGTCACCTGGAAGAGCCTGGGACAGGTATCGGGGCAGTACTGGTCTTCGATATTCGTTGCACGTGGCGCGCTCTATCTGTTTGGCACCGACCGTTCCATGGGCACGCCCGTGATTCGACGCTCGGACAATGGAGGGGCGACATGGACGACGCCACTCGACACATCGACGGGCCGCTTCCCCATGCCGGGCCGTTACGTCACGGCGCCAGTACCGGTGCTGGTTGATCATGGGCGCATCTGGAGAAGTTTCGAAATCGCCGAGGGCGGCGACCTGCGGGAAGTCGTCATGTCAGCCCCCGTCGACGCCGATCTGCTCGATACGACCGCCTGGAGCAGTACGACGCATCTCCGATCGGACAGGAGGTGGCTGAATGGTGACTTCCTTTCGTGGGAAGAGGGCAATATGGTGTCGACGGGGCAAGCTCTACCGTCCGTCGTGATGCGCGTGAACAGCAGGCAGGGGCAAGAAAAAGCCGCGCTGGTTTCTCTGAACGCTGGAGCAGACGCGCTCTCCTTCGATCCAGCCCGTGATTTTGTCGACATGCCCGGCGGCGGCAAGAAATTCACGATCCGGTTCGATGCGCGAACGAAGCTCTATTGGTCGCTCACGAACGCCGTGCTGCAAAACAACGGACACGAAAACCTCGAACGGGTCCGCAACACGCTGGCGTTGATATCGTCACCCGACCTGCGCCACTGGACTATCCGGCGCGTGCTGATGGAACACTCGGATCGCCAAAAGCACGGCTTCCAGTACGTCGACTGGCAAATCGAAGGAAACGACATCATTGCCGTAATCCGTATGGCGTTTGACGACGCTCAAGGCGGCGCACAGAGCCAGCACAACTCGAATTACATTAGCTTTATGAGATTTCCGGATTTCAGACAAACGCTTATGCAACGCCCGGCACCAGCCCCCGGCTGAAAGCAAGGCACCCGAAATAAGTGCCCAGCCTTCGCGCTTGCCAATGACTACTCGAGCCCGCTCAGCGGATGTCCAACACGGGCATGCCCTTCACCAGATCGTCAATCGCCTTGATTTGCGTGAGGAACGCCTCAAGCAAATGGAGCGGCAGCGCGCTAGGCCCATCGCAACGCGCGTTGTCCGGATCAGGGTGCGCCTCCAGGAACAGGCCACCCAGACCCACTGCCATACCGGCTCTCGCCAGATCCAGCACCTGACGCCGACGGCCTCCCGATGCCTCGCCTAGCGGATCGCGATTCTGCAGGCTGTGAGTGACGTCGAAGATCACAGGACATCCACCGGTCGCTTCCGCCATCTGGCGAAAACCCAGCATGTCCACCACGAGATTGTCGTAGCCAAACGAACTGCCGCGCTCGCAAAGAATCACTTGGTCGTTACCCACCTCGCGGCACTTCGTCACCACATGTTTCAGCTGCGTGGGGCTCATGAACTGCGGTTTTTTGACGTTGATCGGCTTACCGGTCTTTGCGATCGCCACGACGAGATCCGTTTGGCGCGCCAGAAATGCCGGAACCTGTAAAACATCCGCAACCTGGCCGACCGCTGCCGCCTGCTCGACCTCATGAACGTCGGTGATCACAGGGACGCCGAAGCGCTCCTTCACGGCGCTGAGAATGGTGAGTCCCTCATCGAGGCCCACGCCGCGATAAGAACGGATCGACGACCGGTTCGCCTTGTCGAAAGACGCCTTGAAGACAAACGGGATGTTCAGTTTCCGCGTGGTCTCTACAAACTGGCCGCAGACGTCAAGGGTAAGATCGAGGTTCTCGAGAACGTTCAGTCCGCCGAACAGCACGAACGGCAGATTGTTCCCAATGTCGATGCCTGAACCAATATGTACTTTCACTTTCTTCTCCAGATTGTTGGGTAAGTCACGGCAATGCCGATTCGAGCCACGCACGCAAACGCGTGGGACCGCCCCTCCGCAAACGCCCTTCTCGACCCGCAATATAAACCGGTATCAGTTCCTTGAAGAACCTGTCCTCGCAAAATCGTGCCTGCGCCTCCGCATGAGCGCGTGCCGCGATAGCCTCCCGAAGCATCTCATCTTCGGCAAGCCTGGCAAGTAATTCGACCGCCTCGTCCGCGGTTCTGAAAATCGCCCCGGTATCCAGGTGGCGCACGACGTCTACATTTCCCGCACAGGCAAAGACAACCGCCGGTCGCCTCAGTAGCATGGCTTCGATAACCGACACCGGCATGCCTTCCCACGACGCCGTAGACAGATACAGGCTGGCTCGCTGGAGACAATCCATGACTTCAGCTCGACCCAGCCAGCCACTCACGTCGACGCCTGCGGCCAGCAGCTCATCCTTGAGCGCCTGATCGCCATCGCCGATCCAGAGGAACCGCATGCCACGCCCCTTAAACCGGCGGGCGATCTCGGCAAACAGGCGCGGATTCTTTTGCGCCCGAATCCCACCAACAGTAACGATACACCCACGAGCCATCGTGTCGTACCTCGTTTTGTCGGGACTCGCAGCCGGTACGCTAGCAACCGCATTTTCGATCACCACGACCGGCCGTCTCAGATAGGCTCGTATTGCAAGGCGCTCGCTCTCGGAGCAGGCGATGTACAGGCACCTCCTGACACAGGCAATCAATTCGAGGCCCGCGAACGACAGTCTCCTGAGCATGGAAACATCTCTGCGCATAAAGGAAATGCAGTGTGGGCTATAAAAGAATGCGGTTTTGCGGAATGAAAACATCGCCGCGATCCGACCCAGGAAGCCCGCGAAGGATGAGTGCAAGTGCACGATGTCGGGTTCAACCTCTTTCAATGCGGCGCGCACATCCGCGAGAACCGACAGCACACGCGCGTTTTTCATCTGGATATGCCGCAACACGACGTCCTTGTGGAACAACGCCCTGAGATCGGCCGGCGTATCCTTCCGAACCGAGTAGATCACATGCACGTGGTGGCCCTCCTGCGCGAGCCGGTTTGCGATCATGCACACCATCGACAACGTTCCGGTTGCGCTCGACTCCAGTAGCTGAACAATCTTCAGGGCTTTGCCTTGCGTGGGCTGAGACAACATTTCGAACATATTTCCAGTTTTAGACGGGCAGTCGTCAATGCCCCGTCGGCGCAAAGGCGTTGCACCGCCGCAGCCCCTAATTACCGAGGACGCGTCAGTTATTGATGAATTAATGGATTAACCGAAGTTGCCGCGTTCAATGCGCGGCAATTGACTACTTTCGAGTTCTGACCGGATTTATCTGGGCTACCGCCGCTTCAGCCAGAGCACCATCGAATATGGAATAGCCATCAACGCCAGCGTTTTAATCACGCCATATACGGTCGCCGCATTGGCGCGGGCATACCGCAATTGCAAACGCAATCTCGACTGCAATTGCTGCTTGCGCCTGCTAATTGAGAGCCCATTCGGATTGATTTCGCAACTTACCAACGCGGCCTGCAGGTTGGCCGTCTCAAACCTGCTGACAAACTTCCAGAAGAAGGCGTAGTCCTCGGCCATCGGATAGTCGATCGGATAGCTACCCAGTCTGCTCATGACCGTGCATCGCCACATCACTGCGGGGTGTACGAAGGCACAATTCAGATGCATGGCACGTCGGATTTTTCGGGCCTTCACCGGCAGTGTCAGCGTGTATTGGGGTTCGCCTTCGGTGTCTACGAAGGTGACTGCACTCCCCAACAGCATGATTTTCCGATTATTATCAAGAAACTCCATTTGCAAGCGGAAGCGATTGGGAGCACACGTATCTCCGCAATCCAGTCTGGCGACATATTCATAGTGTTGTTCAATCTCGAGCAGTCCCGCATTCAGCGCGAATTGAATACCCTGATTTCGTGGCAAATAGCCAAACCTGATGCGTCCGTCAAATGCTTTCTTCGCAGCAGTCTCATCGGGTTTTCGCTGGCTGCCGTCGTCCACCACCCAGACATCCACCGCTTCGTCTTTCCCGATAGAGGACAACGATTTCAGCAGCCCCTCGGGGTTGTTGTAGTGAGGGATCAACACAGCACATCGGCCCGTGCTCAGTTCAGTGCGGCCGCGCAAGCCGCGATTCAACGCCGACAAATCGTTCATTTCTATACCGTCCGGGCAAAAACATTTCGCGCCGACAGCGTAGAAATCTCACCAGAACCAAAATAGTCGATGCCGTCAATCAAAAACGAATGAATGTATTTGCGGAGCCTTGCCTGATCGAAGTCCTTGTAGAAACATCGCCCCAGCGATACGACCTTCTTCCCGTACAGCAGCGCTTCGAGGCCCACCGTCGAGTTGATGGTCACGACCATCTGCGCATGCCTGATCAGTTCCGTCGTAGGCGCCGAGACCAGATCGAATAAGTAAGCATTCTTAAGACGCACAATTTCCGCGATCATCGCGGCATCGTTCTCCGCGGGGTGCAGCTTCACCAGCAGTCGAGCCCCGGCCTTCGCTGCCAACCCGGACGCAATCTCAATCGCGCCAACATTATTCACATCGGAGTGCAGTTTGATCTGCGTATCGCCGGAAACCTGCAGCGGCAAGAACACGTAAGGCTGCGCGGACAGGTCCTTCGGCGAAACGTTCTGTGCCTGCCGATGCGCTGCCTTGCTGCTTCCGATCCGGATGGTACGCAACGAAGTCCTGGCGACACCTCGTGTGGCGAACTTCAACGCATAGTTGAGCACGGCCACAGCCTTGCGACTCACGAACGTTTGCGACTGAGGTAACGGCCTGGATTTGTATTGCTCGTAATCCACGAGCCAGCGACGATGTTCGTCTTCACTGGGCATCTGCAACGCATCGATCACCGCGGGATCTGCACTGATAGTCGAGAGAGCATTGACTCCCAGGCTATCGACGAACAGCTTGTTCGGGAGATTGGATATCTCGAGGAATCTGCGCTGCACGCCATGCTGTTCGCAAACCTTACCAATGGTTCGACCGAGTAGTTGCTGACCGTTCCATATGACGCATTGCGAAACCGCGAATCTCCGAAACGCCCTGGAAACGCTGCTGCAGATCGCAGCAGCATCGCGTCGTGCGCGTTCCATGGAAACGTGCCCATTCAATACCTCAATGGCGGCGTCATACTGGGTCCCTGTCGGGCATTCATTGGGACTGGAGCGCAGCAAACCTGTCTTGCGCAGATAGATCGAGCGCAAACCCGACAACGAGAGCCGGACATGCGCAACCGGCTCACTCGTTAGAAACAGGAAATCCAGTTCTTTACCGACAGCCTTCACCAGTCTTCTCGCGAAGTAATAGCGCTCCATCGAATCAACAACAAAAGCAATCATGGTCCGTTTTTCTACTATGTTTGTGGAAATCAGGTCGAAGCGTGAACACGCGAGACGCTGCCGCTCATCACCTTGAATGTCAGCGTGATGCCGCAGATCATCAACATGGCGCCGGCCAACGAAAAGCTCCGGATGCTCGCCTGTGCCGACAGATTCATGAGACGGGCCGCGAACAACACACTCATGAGCGTTGCGCCGCACGACAACTGAAACAGGAAGTCGGTTCGCTGCTGTCTGACGGCCAGAAATACCTGGGACAACGGCACATAAATCATCTGAAACGCAAAAAGAGGAATCAGGTCGTAATAGAAGCCGATCGCTCCGTCCCATCGATTGCCGAACACCATCTTTACAAGCGGCCCGAAGAGCAGAGCGCCGCCAACTGCGTACAGCAATGCAAGCACCGCGAGCGATCGCGCGTAAGCCAGAAACACCTTCGACAAGGCATCTGGTAAGTCATCCTTAGCGATGGCCGCAACCGCATCGCGCCGGAACACGCCACCGAGGCTCTGACCGATCAACGAGACGGGGAAACACCCCAGCCGGTAGGCCGCGGCGAAATACCCCGCGCTTTCGGCGCCAAACCAATGTGGGATGACGATCGCCAATGCGTAAGTCAACACCGATCCGAAGACGGTTGAAGGCAGGATATATTTTGCGAATCGACTGTTCGCAACAAAGAACTCGCGCGACACCCGAAACTCGTATCCTCGTCGTTTTCCCAGCAGAAGAATCCAGACAAGCATCAGGACTGCGACCACTACATTGACTACGGTATAGGCAACGAAAACGTCCAGTCCTCTAGTTGCGAGCACCCCCCATCTTCCAGCCAGGCACGTCAGAAATGCGAGGTTCACCGCCAAACGGCATACCGCTATCCATCCATAGCGCCGTATGCTGTTGAGATAGGCGCCGGCGGCCTGCTGAATGAAGTAGGCAAACGCGAAGGCTTCAACGATGTACAGGTCGGAGCGCCCAGCAACGAAGCTGATCGCCACTGCAATGAGAATGACGCCTGCGCTGAGGCTAATCACATTGACAAGCGCGTTGAAGGATTGCTGCGGGCTATCGCTGACGCAAGCGAGCTCATAACGACACGCCAGCAGCGTCCCGGCAAACGTGCCGAGCGCGAGCGTGTAGTTAAAATGTCCCAGCACCTCCGGTCCGCTCGAACGCCCGATCAGCGAGATGCACAGAAAAAGCACGATCTGAGCACTTACCACGCCAATCAGCGACACAACGGAGTCTTTCGCCTTGATCATGACAGAGCGCTCATCTCAAGCATCCTGGTCGGCTCCATATTCGTACGCGACATAGCGATAGCCGCCATATTTCGAGCCGAATCGGGACTGTTCGAGGCGGGGATTCGCACCGTTAAACACGATGCCGTTCAGACGAACGCCGTTTTGAGCCAAACGCTTGGCAGACTCGGTCAGTTCACCAAGTCTCGTTGCCTCTGCGCGCGCAACCAGGAAGGTCGTACCCGCCATCGAGGCCAGCGTGCCCGTATCGGCCACCGCGAGAACGGGTGGCGAGTCGATAACGACAACGTCGTAGCTCTTCGAGAACGCTTCAATCAGTTTCGCCAGGCGACTATTCAGGAGCAGCTCTGCGGGATTCTTCGGCAGCGCGCCTGTGGAAAGAAAATCCAGTCCGTCGATCACGTTGGAATGCAGCACGTCGTCAAACGGCGCATTGCTCTCTATCAGTTCGGATAAGCCGCGTCCACGGACGAGTCCCAGGTATTCGTGCAGGCGGCCTTTGCGCATGTCGCCGTCCACCAGCAAGACGCGTTTTCCTGCCATTGCCAGTACGGCGGCGAGGTTTGACGAAATAAACGATTTGCCGGCCCCCGGCGCGGGTCCCGCGATCACCACGACATTGTTCTTTGCCTCGACAATCGCGAACTGGAGCGCGGTACGCAAGCTTCGCAGGCTTTCAACGGCGGGATCATTCGGAAACACATACGACAGGAGGAGCACATCGGGGCCGCCCGTTTTTGTCTGCTCAGAGAGCGCTTTCTGACGATTGCTCAACGGGACTGTTGCATAGACGCTCAGCCCAAGACACTGCTCGATCTCGTTAGCGTCGGAAATACCGCGAAACAGCATTGTGCGTGCAAGCGCCGTACCGCAGCCGACGAGCAAGCCAAGCATGGCAGACGCCACCATGACCAGCAGCTTCTTCGGTTTAACCGGAGTTTCCGGAACCGCCGCCGTATCGACTAGCCGCACGTTCCCCACCTTGCCGGCGCGAATCAGTTGCAGTTGCTGCATGTTATTCACGAGCGCCGTGTAAAGATCGGTATTGACCTTGACGTCGAGCATGAGACGTAGAGAATCCTGCTGCAGATCGGGAAGCTGACGAATCTGCTTTTCTGCCTGATCGCGGTAAGCGCCCAGCGCGGCAATCTGCTCGTCAATCGCGACGACATCCGGATGCCGGTCCATCAAGTGCGATAACAGCTCCTGCCGCTTCTGCTGCAGCTCCAGCAAACGGGTTTTGGCGTCCGCCGTCTGCGCCAATGAGAGCCTGGCCTCTTCGGTAAGATCAACCGTTCCATGCTGCGCACGGAATTTCGTCAGACGTGCCTCCGATTCGTTCAACTGGTCCTTGAGTTGCGGCAACTGACCGCTAAGGAACTCGAGCGATTGCGCAGCCTCCGCCGACTTTCTTTCGACGTTCTGGCGGATGTACTGGCGGCCGATCTCGTTCATCGCGCGGCTGACCAGTTGTGGGTCCGTGTCCTGCAGGCTCGCAACCATCACATCGGATTGCTTGATCTTTTCCTGGACGTTGAGCTTGTCCTGCAGATCGAGGATCGTTTGCAGCCTGGACTTGCGCACCAGCTTGAAATTGGCGCCCGGCATCGCCGAGATGGCATCGATGCGCAGTTCGATCATGCCGCGGCTCGTCGTAAAGCGCTCAAGCGTGCCGACTGTGCCGTCAATGCTTGCCTCGAGATCGCTTCCTGAGAACCTGTAACGACCACCGCCAAGAGCGGTCACCGTGAACGCATCACCCTCTAACGCTTCCGGCACGTTAAAGATGGGCACGTCGATACTCTCACCGCCCCACGTGTAGCCACCCAAGCCCATGAAACCCGGCTTCGACAAACCACCGTTGCGGTGCGCAATCCAGTTTCCTATCACGGGAAAGCGTAGCGGCCTGGCGATCACGAACAGATGCAGATTGTCGACTGCCCGCGACACGACGAGGCGCGACGCAAGAATCTGTGTCTCAGCCGAGGCAGACGACTTCACGTCGAACATCGACGAGACGTCGCCAAGCAGGCTCTTTGCAGCCGACGTGTCGGGACTGTCTTCGACCTGAACCAGAATGTCCGCCTGGTAGACGGGCTTTGCCAGCAGCGCGTATGCTGCGCCGAGGAAAATAAAGCCGGCCATCACCGAGGCGATCAACCAACGGCTTCCAACGAGAACGTCGAGCATGGCGACGAAGTCGGCATCGCCATTTGTATCGATGGGAGGCTGAGGATCTTGACTGATTTGATTCATATTCGTTAATCATGTACGGGCGGGTTCGGCTGCACTCAGCGAGTCGCGCGCTCGAACAAGCTGGAGGCGCGTCAGCCAGCGAGCAATGCCCGCCTCGATCAGCCGCGCGCAACGCTCAAAAACAAAGCGTGGCTGGCGGTAGGGATCGTGAATGTCGAAATCGTCATGCTCGCCAAGGCGAAAGACCTTGCCGCGTGCAAACGAGTAGCGCTCTTCCAGAAATCTGCGTTGATCCCGGTCCATAACCAGGATCAGATCGGCTTCCACACACAGGCTTCTACTGATCTGCCGAGCCCGATGTCCTCCAATGTCAACGCCGCGCTCGCGCATGACGTCCTGGGCAATGGCCGTTGCAGGTTTGCCGGTCAATGCGTTGACTCCGCAGGACGCAACTTTCACGTCAGGCAGTGCCGCGCCGAGCAATGCTTCGGCCATCGGGCTACGGCATACGTTGCCCTCGCAGACGACGAGAATCGTCCCGATCACTTCGCCACCACTGCGGCCGTCAAACCGGCGTTGACGGCGGGCAGCAACAAACTGAGCACCCGGCTAAAGCGCACGAGGCCGTTACCGTCGACATAGACGATGTCCTTAGGCTGCAATTCGAACTGGTTCGCCAGCACCATCGCTACTGGCGAGCTGGCGTCGAGATGAAACACCTGCGGCTTCGACTCGAGCGATCCGCGAATCACGTAGAGTTGCGCGGCATCGGCAGTTGTCGCATTCAAACTACCCGCCTGCGACAGCGCATCACTAAGCGTTAGCTTGCCGTTTCTCTTCGGAAGCGCAGTAACGGGTTTGTTGACTTCGCCCATCACAAACGCCCCGCTGTCTTCGCGAGACAAAACATGAACGAGGTCACCGCCCCTCAGGACGATTTGAGCAGGATTACCTACCTGTCCTGCACCGTCAGCCAGGTTGATCTGCTTCGAGACGCCGTCGCGCACGAGAATGACGCGGCTCTGATCTGCACTATCGATAAAGCCGCCCGCGCGGCTGATCGCGTCATACAGCGTCATCGGAATATCGTTGACTGGTTGAGACCCGGGAGTGTGGATCTCGCCCTCGATGTATACCTGCCCAGATCGAAACGAAGCGACGCGCACCGTAACCTGAGGATTGCGAAACGTACTGCCAAGCGCGTTCACCAGCTGTGTCTGGATCTCCTCAGGCCGTAAGCCGCCTACATGCAGCCGACCGACGTAGGGAAACTGCAGCGTCCCATCCTGATCGATAACGAATCCTGCGGGAGCATCGGATGGACGCGCTGCGGTGGCAGGTTGAGCCCCAAGTGCAGCCGCCAGCTCGGGATGATCCCAAACGATGATTTGCAGAACGTCACCGGGCCCGACGACGTACGCGGTGTGTGCCGCGACAGGAAGGTCCACGACGACAGACGAATCCAGGCTGCGTGCTTCTTCCCGCAATTTCCTGACCAGTGCAATAGAGATATCCGTGACCGGAACGGGCAATTGGGATTCCGTGGTCTGAGCATCGCCACTCTCCGCCGGAATACGTGCCGGTTCCTGCATGCGCATGCCGGGTGCAACCGCGCACGCGCACAGGGTCGCGCACAAAGGTGCCAACGCCACCCACTTCCGAATTCCGGAGACACGTCCACGCGATAGCGGACCGCCATTGCGGACTACCCTCAACACACCCATATCGACCTCAAATTTGCGCTTAATACGCACCGCTCCCGGTGACGACCACCTTGACCGTCCTGATCAGGATTCCCAGGTCGCGACGAAGCGACCAGCTCTTCACATACGACACGTCGAGCGACACGCGCGTGGCGTAGTCCGTGTCATTCCTGCCGCTGACCTGCCAGAGACCGGTCATGCCGGGCCTGGCCATCAGGTAATAGCGCACGTCGTCGCCGTAGCGGACCAGTTCTTCTTCCACTACCGGGCGCGGGCCGACAAGGCTCATCTCGCCTCGCACCACGTTCAATAGTTGCGGCAGCTCGTCCAGACTCGTGCGACGCAGAAAACGACCGATGCGCGTGATCCGGATATCGTCCCTAAGCTTGAATTCAAGCTCCCATTCCATGCGTGCCCGTGGATCCCGATCCAGAAGATCCTTCAGCACCGCATCGGCATTCACCACCATCGAGCGGAACTTCAGACATTTGAATGCCTGACCGTGCTGCCCTACGCGAGTGTGTCCGAACATGGCCTTTCCACCGTCAAGCCTCACCAGCCATGACACTACCAACAGCGCAGGAGACAACACGACGAGCAAGCACGACGCAGCCGCAATATCGAAGGTGCGCTTGATCAGCGTTCTTACCCGCCGCCTTGCCGCACCGCTGCCAGGCCGGGTCTGGCCGTACCGTCTGCCATGATTCGTGGTTGCTCGTCCTGCACTTTCCGGCACTTGACACTCCTGAGACACAATCGCTTAAAAAACAGAGTTTCTGTACGCTCGCAACAAAGCGTTACTCGTCACTAAATCAGGATGACTAATTTAATATGGCACTTATGGAGTCGAACTACGTCTCTCTATGCCGCGCCAGTCAGCGAGAACTCGAGCGCCCAATCTTCGTTCGTCGAGAGGGCGCAATTGTGCCCGCCACAGACAGATGGGCATATAAGACATTTCTCAATGAGATTGAGATAAGTCCTCAACGAGTCTGGCTAATCGATGTACGGGGGGCGAGGTCGGAGTCAATTTGACGCATAACCCATAGCGAATGGATCAGCGCATAAACTTTAACTATCATTAATCGTAGCCACCCCCTATTCTTGAACCGTGACTCTCTGCGGGCGTGTCGTGCTGAGGGCAAGCGGCTTTTCACTACCACTGGGACGAAAACATGAAAATCTGCATCTTCGGAGCGGGAGCGATCGGCGGGCTGATGGGTGTTCAGTTGGCACGTGCTGGAGCGGACGTGAGCTTCATTGCGCGCGGCCCACATCTGGCCGCGATGCGCGAACACGGCGCGCGTTTGCTCATGGATGGCGAGGAGTTCAGCGCGCCCGTCAAGTGCACGTCCGATCCCCGTGAGCTCGGCGTACAAGACTTCGTGATCGTGACGCTCAAGGCGCACTCGCTGCCGGGCGTGGTCGAATCGATGCAACCGCTGCTCGGCAAGCACACGGCCATCGTGACGGGCGTCAACGGCATCCCCTACTGGTACTTCTATCAGCACGGCGGCAAGTTCGCCGGCACACGCCTGTCCAGCATCGACCCGGACGGTACGCAATGGACGCGGCTCGGCCCCGAACGCGCCGTTGGTTGCGTGCTATACCCCGCCGCTGAGATCGTCGAGCCGGGGCTGATCAAGCACGTGTATGGCAAGAAATTTCCCATCGGCGAGCCGAGCGGCGAGCGCACGCCGCGCATCCAGCAGCTTCACGAGATCATGCAGGCGGCGGGCTTCGACGCGCCGATCCGCGATAACATCCGCGATGAAATCTGGCTCAAGCTGTGGGGCAATCTTTGCTTCAACCCAATCAGCGCGCTCACTCACGCAACACTTGACGTGCTCACCAGCGACCCTGGTACGCGTGCCGTGTCACGCACCATGATGCTCGAGGCAAAGCGCATCGCCGATCAGTTCGGCGTGCACTTTCGCGTCGACGTCGAAAAGCGGATCGATGGCGCCGGCGCAGTGGGCGCACATAAAACCTCGACGCTGGTCGATCTGGAAAACCGCCGGCCGATGGAAATCGATCCGCTGCTCACCGTCGTGCAGGAAATGGGACGCCTCGTCGGCGAGGCCACTCCGACTATCGACGTGGTACTTGCGCTGGTGAAGTTGCGCGAACGCATGGCGTTGCAGGGTGCATAAATCGTACTCCGCATCACCGATGCTTAAAGAAGGAGTGCCATTAAGGAGTGCGGAATCGAGTCTGGCAGGCTCGATTCCGCAACCGGCCCTGAAACACTATTGATCGATCGCAAGCCAGACAGCCTTGGGTTCCGTAAAGTTTTCGATCGCCACGTCCCCATGTTCCCGGCCGAAACCCGAATCACCCGCCCCACCCCACGGCAAGCGCACATCGGTATACCCATAGGTGTTGATCCACACGGTCCCGGCCTTGAGTCCATGCGCGACCCGATGCACCCGGCCAATATCGGCACTCCACACGCCTGCAGCGAGACTGTATAGCGTACCGTTAGCAATCCGTAACGCGTCTTCTTCGTCGTCAAACCGGATCACGCTCGCCACCGGCCCAAAAATCTCCTCCTGCGAGATACGCATCTCGTGCTCGACGTTGGCAAACACAGTGGGTTCGACAAAGAAGCCCCGCTCGCCAACGCGCTTACCACCCGTCACGAGCTTTGCCCCCTCTTCCTGGCCTATCTCCACGTACCCGAGCACGGTCTTCATTTGCGCGGCAGAGATAAGCGGCCCCATTGAAGTTTCGCGCGCCGTGGGGTCGCCGATCTTCATCGATTTCGCGCGCGCCGCAAGCCGCTCGACCACTTCGTCATAAACATCGCGATGCGCCAGAATACGCGAGCCGGCCGAACACACCTGACCGGTGTTAAAGAAAATCCCGGATGCCGCCGCACGCACCGCGTTGTCGAGGTTCGCATCCGCGAAGATCACGTTGGCCGATTTGCCGCCCAGCTCGAGCGTCACCCGCTTGAAGTTGCTGGCGGCGCCCTGCAGGATGCCACGCCCTACAGAGGGTGAGCCGGTGAACGTCACCTTGTCGACACCCGGATGGGCCACCAGTGCATTACCAACCACACTCCCCTTGCCCGTGACGATATTCAGCACGCCGGGCGGCACGCCGGCTTCGAGCGCGAGTTCGCCCACACGCAAGGCGGTGAGCGGCGTAATCTCGGCCGGCTTGACAATCAGCGTGCAGCCGCACGCTAGCGCAGGGGCGATTTTCCACATGCCGATCATCAGCGGGAAATTCCACGGCACAATGGCCGCGACCACGCCGACTGGCTCGCGAATCGTGTAGGTCAGTGCATCCGGCCGCACAGGTACCACCTGACCGGTGATCTTGTCGCACCAGCCGGCGTAGTAAGCGAGCGTGTCGATGGCGGCCGGTAAATCCTGGCGTTGCACGGCCGAGATCGGCTTGCCTGCATCGAGACTTTCAAGCGCTGCGATTTCTTCCTGGTTAGCCCGCAACAAATCCGCAAAGCGGTTCAAGATCCGGCTACGTTCGGCCGACCGAAGCGCATTCCACACCTTCAGTGCGGCCCTCGCCGCACGCACCGCTGTATCGACATCGGAGACGCTGCCTTGCGCCACGTAAGCAATGGGCTCTTCCGTAGCAGGATTGATGTCGACCGAGTATTCACCGCTACTCGGCGGTACACGCTTACCGTCGATCAGGAGATCGTATCGCTTGAGATCGAGTTGGGTGTCCATCGTGGTACTCCTTGCTTTTGGGGTATTACATTAATTTGCGCGGTGCCGTTATTCACCTGTCTGCTCCGGCCAGTGCGTGAGCCGTGACGGACCATTGGCGGCAGCGGCAGGCGCGTTGTGCAAGCCGATCCAGCGCGAGCGCATCGGCGCGAGAATGAACTTTGCGCAGATGGCTGCCGCGATCGTCACGACGGCCGACACGATGAACACCAGATTCCAGCCACCGGTTGTGGACAGGATCGAGGCGAGCGGCACGAGCAATGAAGCCGTACCCTTCGCTGTGTACAACGTGCCTGCGTTGGCCGCCGCATATTTACTGCCGAAGGTGTCGGCACAGATTGCCGGGAAGATCGAAAAGATTTCGCCCCAAAACAAAAAGATAAGGGCTGCGAAAGTGATGAACGCATACGGATTGCTGCCGTATTGCATGAGTCCGAGCAACGCCAGTCCTTCGCCGCTGAAGATCAGGAACATGGCGTTTTCGCGGCCAATCTTGTCGGAGATGAAGCCGCAGAGTGGCCGCGTAAAGCCGTTGCAAATATTGTCGATCGACAGCGTCACTGTCAGCAGCGGCAAGGTCATACCGAAGAAGCTCATCGGAATGCGCGCGAGCCCCCAGTCCTTCGCGATCGGACCAAGTTGCGCGGTGGCCATCAAGCCACCGGCCGCGACGGCGACAAACGAAATGTAGATCACCCAGAACAGGGGTGTCTTGATCATTTGTCCCGGTGTGTAGTCGACCTTGGTAACGAGGAATTTCTTGCTCGGTGCGCGTACCTGGCGCGTGTCGGGCTTCTTCAACAGCATCGCGAGACCGAGTATGCAGACACCTTGCAGAATGCCGAAAAAGAAGAAGGCCTGCTCGTAGCCCGAGCGCACAATCATGTTGGCAATGGGAATCACGGTCACGGCAGCACCTGCACCGAAGCCCGCTGCAGTGAGCCCGGCTGCGAGGCCGCGCCGATCCGGAAACCACTTCAGCGCATTGCCGACGCACGTACCGTACACACAGCCCGCGCCAATTCCGCCAATTACCGCGGCCACATAAAGATGCGGCAGCGTCGTCGCATACGAGTCGATCACCCATGCGAGCCCGGCGCACACCGCACCGCCCGCGACCACCGGTCGAGGGCCGAACCTGTCGACCAGCCAGCCCTCGATGGGCACGAGCCACGTTTCAGTCAGAATGAAGATCGAAAACGCGAGCTGGATGGAGGCGTCCCCCCAGTGGTGACGCACGCTCATTGGCGTCACGAAGAGCGTCCATGCGTATTGCAGGTTCGCAACCAGGGCCATGCACAGCATGCCAATCACGAGCTGGCACCACCGGTTCGCGCCAACGGCAGGGGCCGGCTTTTGCTGAGTAAGATCGTCCATGCGCCTTGTCTCCGCTATCTATTCAGGGCAGCCGGCCACTTCGCCGTGCTGTGTGCACCCCACCTTATAGTTGCGACCCGAAACGTTGCAATCGGGCATATTTTCTTATTTGCATCACCCATTTCCGTCATTTAAATCGCAATGCGCGGAAGTCCGGATTATTCCCTGGTTAAATCGGATCGATTACGCGCACACGGTGACGTGCCTCACCCTGCAGCGCCTTTCTGCAAGCGTTAACCCGATAGCCACTCTTCTCCACTCTGCTTTATAAATTCATGCTAGGGTCATCACTGAATTACGGATAATTAAAGTTTGTTAGTATGTCGATTCATATTCGCTTATACATCGGCCACGACGATGAGAAATGCGACACTCCGGCAATTGAAGGTCTTCGAAACGGTCGCACGTCATCTGAGCTTTTCGCGCGCGGCGGAAGAACTGCATCTGACTCAACCCGCGGTCTCCACTCAGGTGCGTCAACTTGAAGAGCATGCGGGGCTGCCGCTCTTCGAGCAGCTCGGCAAGAAGATCTACCTGACGCCTGCCGGTACTGAGATGCTCCATTACAGCCGCGCGATCATCCAGCAGTTTCACGAAGTGGATGAAGCGATGAGCCAGTTGAAGGGCGTCTCGGGGGGCAAGCTGAATGTCGCGGTCATCAGCGCGGGCGACTACTTCTTCCCACGGTTGCTCGCCGAATTCACGCGCCGCTACGCCGGCGTCGTGCTCAATCTGGCAGTGCATAACCGCGAGGAATTGCTGCATCAACTGTCCACTAATCAGACCGACCTCGCGATCATGGTGCGTCCGCCGCATGAGATGGACGCCACCAACGAACCGTTTGCGCCGCACCCGTACGTGATCGTCGCTGCGCCGAACCATCCGCTCGCCCACAAGCGCAACATCAAGTTGAGTCAGTTGGCGAACGAAGCGTTTATCGTTCGCGAGCGCGGTTCGGATACGTGGAATTCCATGGAAGAAGGTTTTGCCGGCCGTCTCACCAACCTCAAGATCGCCATGGAGATCAAGAGCACCGAGACCATCAAGCAAGCCGTGATTGCCGGCATGGGCATTGCCTTCCTGTCCGCACACACGATCAGCCTCGAACTGCAGGTGGGCCACCTCGTGGTGCTCGACGTCGAGACCTTTCCGGTCATGCTCAACTGGTACGTCGTGCATCGGCGCAACAAGCGCCTGCCGCCCGTTGCCGTCGCTTTCAAACGCTTCCTGATGGAGGAAGGCGCCGCACTCATCGAGACGATCACGCGCGTGAAGGAATTGAGCGTGCATAAACAATAGGCTATGGACTTCCAATAAAACTTTAACTATTGCGAATCCACCGTCGCTCCTATGCTTGAGTCGAATCACCACACTCATTTGCATAGGAGTCCGATCATGAGTCACGCTTCGTTCGTATCGCATGCCAGCACGCGTACCGCCCGCGTTGCCCCGGACAGTCCCGATGATGCACATCTGAGCGCCTACAACGCTGCCTTCAGCGACCTTGGCCTGAGGTTCCGCTGGGACCGCGACACGCTCGATGCGCTTCATGAATTCGAAAGTGAAGTGGCACGTATCACCGCTTATATCAACCGGCACCACGCCCATCTTCACAAGGCTTACGACGCTGAGTTCCTTGCCCAACTGATTCTGCGCAAGAAGACCCAGTACTACTGCCAGTTCGCACCGTTCGGCGACAGCAGCTTCTAATGCTTCGACTACCTTCCCGCGGCGCATTCACACATCCTGGCGGCCGGCTTTGCGGCCGGCCATGCCACTACTCTCGAGATGTCGCACGGATCGCGCGATCTCCTTCCCGGTAGCAACAACGCCGGCGACACTTGCCCCGAGCACTCCACGCGAGAACGTCACGGGCGCGGCGTCCCGGCCGGCGGGCATCGAAACGCCTGGGGCCAGGCACATTGCGTATTCCATCCACCAGCGACCACTTCCGCGCGAAATCATCGTCCAGAAGAGCCGGCATCTGCTCGTCGGGCCATTCGAAACCGTCCGTTACTGCGAGCGCGATGCGACGCTGCACGACCCCACAACGCACCGGCGAGCGCTCATCGAAACGGCCGTCAAGCCCGTAACGGCCAGATCCGACGCCGCCGCTCACCATCAGATGCGCGCCCAAAGCGGCCGCGAGCAGACTCTCCGCCAGCAACACGGCGACGCCGAACGTCGGCGCGTGCTCGGTGACGAAGCCATAACCCATCCACACCGAGAGCAGGAGTGCCGTCAGATTGACCACGCCGCCGCCCGGATGCACCGCCATGCGTGCGGCGAACCTGCCGCGCAAGGCCAGCCACAAAACCGCCGATCCGGCAAAGATTAATGCTCCGGCAAACACAGCGATGTACAACACGATGCGCATGAGGTTTTCGCAGGACGTCGCGCAGAGATAGCGTGCGAATCCTCCTGCCATCGCCGCGAGCCCCGTTGCGGTGCCAAGCACTGCAGCGAAGTGCGGCCTGCGGGTAAGTAAATCCGGCATTCGCTTCCCCCTCATGCGTGCTGTGCTGCGACCGCTTTCAGGCGGCGTTCGCTGCGCCCGCTACCATGGCGGCAGCGGCGTCCTGCGTCCCGACTAACGTATTGCTCAATGTGCCGATGCCCGCAATCGTCACCGCCACGGTTGCGCCGTCCTTGATCGAACCCACGCCAAGCGAGGTGCCGCAAGCGATCACGTCGCCAGGTTCCAGCGTGAGATCCTGCGAGATCAGACTCACCTGCTCAGCAGGAGAGAACACCATGTCGGCCAACGGATAGTTCTGCCGCTCCACACCATCAAGCGTCGTTACCACGCTACCCGCCCGCCAGTCGAAACCGGAGACGATGGCCGGTCCGATGCAGCAAAACGTATCGAAGCCCTTTGCGCGGCACCACTGCGGAAAATGCGGGTTCTCGCCGAGCAGGTCGGCTGCTGTCACGTCATTGACGATCGTGTAGCCCAGGATCGCCGCCTCGGCCTCCTCGAGACTCGAGTCACGGCAACGACGTCCGATCACGATGCCGAGTTCTCCCTCGTAGACGATCTTGCCCGCGTAGCTCACCGGCCGCCGTATTGCATGGCCGGCGCCGACCACCGAACTCGCAGACTTCAGCAAAAACAGCGGATGCGCGGGTACCGGTTTATCGAGTTTCGCCGCGAGCGCGTGATAGTTGTTCCATAGCGCGACGATCTTTCCTGGCGCGCAGGGTGCAAGCGGCGTCAACGCCCGCGTCGACAACACCTCGCCGGTAGGCACACGCCGATCCAGACTTTGATACTCGTGCAGGTAACCACCTTCGACTCGGCCGAACACAATCTCGCCGTCGCCCGACATAAAGCGCATCCACGTATCCACAGCCTGCTCCTCGTTCAGATCGCACCAGCCGCGCGCAAAGCGCCGATCTGTTCAGGCGAATAGCCGAGTTCGGCCATCACCTCGTCGGTGTGTTCGCCCAGTAACGGCGAACGCGTTACATCCGTCGGACTATCGGACAGTTTGATAGGATTGCCAACCGTCAGATATTTGCCACGCACTGGGTGATCCACTTCAACGATCGTGCCGGTCTTGCGCAACGAAGGTTCTTCCGCAAGCTCCTTCATGGAGAGGATCGGGCCGCACGGGATATCGTATTCGTTGAGAATCTGCATGGCCTCGAACTTGGTCCGGGTCATGGTCCAGCGCTCGATCTCCGCGAAGATTTCCTTCAGCCGCGGCAAGCGTGCGGCAGGCGTCGCGTAGTCGGGATCCGTGGTCCACTCTTCCTTGCCGATCACATTGCAGATCTTCGCCCAAACGGGCGCCTGCGCGATGAAGTAGATATAGGCGTTCGGGTCCGACTCCCAGCCCTTGCACTTCAGGATCCAGCCAGGCTGGCCGCCACCCGATGCATTACCGGCACGCGGCACCGCTTCGCCGAACGTGCCGTTCGGATACTGCGGGTATTCCTTCATCACACCGGTGCGATCGAGCCGCTGCTGGTCGCGCAACTTCACGCGGCACAGGTTCAGCACGCCGTCCTGCATGGCGGCAAGCACCTTCTGGCCACGTCCCGTCTGCGTGCGCTGGTATAGCGCAGTGACGATGCCAAGCGCGAGATGGAGACCCGTGCCGCTATCGCCGATCTGCGCACCGGTCACGACCGGCGGGCCGTCGTCGAACCCTGTGGTCGACGCCGCGCCGCCCGCGCACTGCGCGACGTTTTCGTAGACCTTGCAGTCCTCATAGGGTCCGGGGCCGAAGCCCTTCACGGACGCCACGATCATGCGCGGGTTGAGTTCCTGGACGCGCTCCCAGGTGAAGCCCATCCGGTCGAGCGCGCCCGGGGCGAAGTTCTCGACCAGCACGTCGCATTTCTGGATCAGCGCTTCGAGCACCAACTTGCCTTCGGGGTTCTTCGTATCGATCGTGACCGAGCGCTTGTTGTGATTGAGCATCGTGAAGTAGAGGCTGTCCGCCTCCGGAACATCGCGCAACTGCTCGCGCGTGATATCGCCGGCACCGGCCCGCTCCACCTTGATCACATCCGCGCCGAACCAGGCGAGCAGTTGCGTGCAGGTCGGGCCCGATTGCACGTGTGTGAAATCGAGGATGCGCACACCGTCGAGTGCTTTACCCATGTCGTATCTCCAATATTTCCGTCGTTTTTACTTGTACATGGTCTGGTTCTTCGTACCCGGCGCGTACTCGCGCGGATCGACCCAGATGTTCACCACCGCCGAGCGTCCGGTGCGATGAATCGCCTCACGCGCGCGTTGCAACGCCCCTGCGATAGCCGCCGGATCGCGCACTTCTTCGCCGTAGCCACCCAGCATTTCGGCAAACTTGCTGAACGGCACGTCCCCCAGCAGATTGCCGACGTTGCCGCGCTCCTCGCCGTACTTCGCAAGCTGGCCGTAACGGATCTGGTTCATCGCAGAGTTATTGCCGATCACGGCGAGGTACGGCGCGCCAAAGCGATTGGCCGTTTCCATATCGAACGCGGTCATGCCAAACGAACCGTCGCCGTAGTAGCAGAGCACTTCCTTGTGTGGATGAGCGAGCTTCGCGGCCAGTGCGAAGCCCGTGCCGACACCGAGCGAGCCGAGTGCGCCAGGATCCATCCATTGCCCCGGACGGCGCGGGCGCACTGCTTGCGCCGAGATGGTGACAACATCGCCGCCGTCGCCGATATAAACCGTGTCATCCGCGAGAAATTCGTTGAGTTCGTAAGCGACGCGATAGGGATGAATGGGCGTGTTGGCGGACCTGAAAAGCGGCATCAGCTTTTCCGTCGCGGTGACTTCGGCGTCCTGCAGTTGCGCCATCCATTTACGGCGCGCCTGGCGCTTGTCGTCTTTAAGACGACCGCTTGCCGCCTGCAACACTGCGGCGAGAATCGCGCCTGGATCCCCGACGAGACCGAGATCGATATCGCGGTTCTTGCCCACTGTGCGGTAGTCCATATCGATCTGCACCAGCGTCAACTCTTTGCTGATGCGTTTGCCATAGCCCATGCGGAAATCAAAAGGAGTCCCAACGACGATCAGCACATCTGCGTTTGCAAAAGCCTGCGAGCGCGTTCGATCGAAGTGATGCGGATCGCCCGGCGGCAGCAGGCCACGACTGGCGCCGTTGAAGTAGCCCGGAATATCGAGTCCGCGCAACAGCGCCACCGCCTCTTTGTGGCCGCGCGCGGTCCACACCTGCTGACCGTAAAGGATCGCGGGACGCTCGGAATTGACGAGAATGTCAGCCAGTTTCTCGATGTCGCGCGGGTCGCCGATCGACTTCGTCGACGCCCGGTAATGGCCCGGCAGCGGCACTACGGCGCGCGTCAGCTCGACTTCGCGGTCGAGCACGTCGCGGGGAATTTCCAGGTACGCGGGACCCGGCGCGCCATTGAAGCATTCGCGCACAGCCATCGAAACCATGTCCGCGACCCGCTCCGTGCTCGGCACGCTGGCGGAAAACTTAGTAATCGGCGCCATGATGTCGACGTGGGGCAGATCCTGCAGCGAACCCATCTTGTGCTGCGAGAGCGCACCCTGGCCGCCGATATGGAGGACCGGGCTCTCCGAACGGAACGCCGTAGCGATGCCGGTCACCGCATTCATGCAGCCCGGCCCTGCGGTCGTCACCACGCATCCGAGCTTGCCGGTCTGCCGCGCATAACCATCGGCGGCGTGCGCCGCAACCTGTTCGTGACGCACGTCGATGATGCGAATTCCCTCGTCGACACAACCATCGTAGATATCGATGATGTGGCCGCCGCATAGCGTGAAGATCGTGTCGACCCCTTCGTTCTTCAGCGCCTTGGCGACCAGATGGCCGCCCGAGACGACACCGGCGTCGCGGGTCTTCTGCTTGAGCGTGTCATCGGCCGTCGTGCTGCCCTTAGCGGTACTGAGGGATGAAGCAACTGCAGACATGGTCGTCTCCTTGTCGGCACTTCGTAAGCGTCAGCTGCCTGTTCAATACGGTATGTGATATATCACGTTCAGGCAAGACCAATTTCGACCTGATGATTGACGTGAGATTCGAGCGCGGGAGGCTTACCTGGAGCGGCTTTCGCCGCAAAAAGCGGGCTATTCACCGTTCCGGGGCAAGGGAAAATACTGAGGAAGGCTGAAGGTCAGACGGGAGAGATAGAGACGAGACGAAGCAAAGCGCGGCGAAGCGAGCGCGGGCAAACACCAGCCATTAACCGCTCAATCCAGAAAGTCGCAATTCGCTTCGACAAATGCAGCGAGATCGAGCGAGTGCTGCCGCGCAAGTCGCTCAGCTAACTCGGTATCGCGCTTCTCGAGCGCCTCGATGATACGCAGATGATCGACGATAGAACGCGACGCGCGGTCGCTCTGCGAAATCGTCATGCGACGGATAGCCCGCACATGGATGAAGATGTTCTTGATCGTATCGAGGATGATCTGCGACTTCGACAACTCGACAATTGCCTGGTGGAAGGCAATGTTCGCGTCCGAGTATTCGGCAATATGCTCCGCCGGCGTCGTGTCCTTGAAATTGTCGAACATGTGGCGCAGCGTGGCGATTTCCTCGTCTGTGGCATGCAGCGTGGCGAGCCGCGCTGCCATGCTTTCAAGGGCCGCCCACATCTGGATCATCTCGACGATTTCGCGCTTGCTCTTGCGCACAATATAGATGCCGCGCCGCGGCACCATGCGCAGAAAGCCTTCCTGTTCGAGCAGCGTCATCGCTTCGCGTACCGGCGTGCGGCTGACGCCTAGCGATTCGCTCAGCACGCGTTCGTCAAGACGGATCTCGTCGCGCGACTGGTAGATGTCAGCGTCGGCAATGGCCTGGCGCAGCATCGCATAGGCCTGATCGCGCAAGCTTGCGCTCACGCCGATCGGCTGCAATGACAGTGTCAAAGGAGTGGCCACTGCTTCAGTTTGAAGTTCTGACGACATTCATCGCCTCTTGTTGAACATGAGCAGCCGCGTGGGCGCCCGCATTTGTCCTGGCACGAACACCCGAGGGCGGCGCGGGTGTGGCCGGGCTGTCCTGTTCGCCAAGTCCCGCAAAGCGGCCATGTTGCGACGCGAGTACGGCAACCGGTTGCGGAATCCAGCGAGTCAGCAGCACGGTGGCAGCCGAACCCAAACCAACCACAGCAACGGCCAGCAAGGCCAAAGACACCACATCCATTTGCAACTCCAGACGATTGAATGAGCAGATCACTCAATCATATGCTGCAATGCCGCAAATATCAATATTCCGTATGTAGTATATCAATCAATTATGCGCTGCTACTGTAACATCAAGGTACCATGGCCGTCGCTGAATGGCGTATTCGCGCGCAAATAGCGCGCAGCTTGCGCGGTAAGCATGGACTCACTACACGGCTGGATGCGCCGGCCGCCCTCCTCGCCCTCTTGGTGTTAACGCGGAAAACGCGCGCTATGCGCGCATACTCGGCCGCCAATCGCGCAATATGCCTCAAACGCCGATTGTCGAAGAGGTGCTGTCTCTCTATGCTTCGGAAATCCTGCAGCGGACCAAACGGTACCTGGTCACAGAGCCTGGCCACCTCCCGATCACCCCTGCACTTCCGATATCAGGTAGGAGACACTTCATGACCACGGCAGTATCGACAGCGGCCCCACGCGACGCCGCCACTAACGTCAGCCGCGCCCGCCGGGCCGCGCTGGGCAGCTTTATCGGCGCGGTGGTCGATTGGTACGACTTCCTGCTGTACGGCATCGTCGCCGCGCTCGTCTTCAATACCGAGTTCTTTCCGCACGTCAGCCCGGCGATGGGTACACTCGCGGCCTTCGCCACCTTCGGCGTCGGCTTCCTGTTCCGGCCGCTCGGCGGCTTTATCTTCGGCCATTACGGCGACCGTCTCGGCCGCAAACGCATGCTGGTGCTGACCGTCATGATGATGGGCCTCTCCACTGCCGCAATCGGCCTGCTGCCGTCGTTTCTCAGCATAGGCTGGTGGGCGCCGGTTTTGTTGGTGACGCTGCGTGCCATCCAGGGTTTCGCGGTTGGCGGCGAATGGGGCGGCGCAGCGCTGATGGCCGTCGAAAGCGCGCCTGAGAAAAAGAAGGCGTTCTACAGCAGCGGCGTGCAGGTCGGCTATGGCGTCGGCCTCGTGCTCTCCACTGGCCTCGTGTCGATCATCAGCCATTCGATGGACAACGCCACCTTCCTCGCCTGGGGCTGGCGTCTGCCGTTCCTGTTCAGCGTGCTGCTGGTGTTGATCGCGCTGTGGATCCGCTCGAACATGGAAGAGTCGAAGGAGTTCGTCGAGAAGGTGGTCGAAAAAGGCGCGAAGCGTGCGCGTCTGCCGATCGTCCAAGCGTTGCTCACGCATCCGAAGGCGTTTCTGCTGATCATTGCGCTGCGTCTTGCCGAACTGTTCACGATGTACATCGTGACCGCCTTCGCGCTGAACTATTCGACCGCAAATCTCGGCATGCCGCGTACGTTCTTCCTGAATATCGGCCTGCTGGTGGGCGCGCTGAGTTGCTTCACGATTCCCTGCTTCGCAATCGCCGCCGACCGCTTCGGCCGCCGCCGCGTCTATATGGTCGGCGCGCTGGTCGGCATGCTGAGTGCCGTGCCGTTCTTCCTCGCACTCGATGCGCGCGCAACGATATGGATCGTGATCTTCGCGGTGATGCTCGCCAACGTTGCACACGACATGATTGTTAGCGTGCAGCAGCCCATGTTCACCGAACTGTTCGGCACCGAGTACCGTTACAGCGGCGCCGGCGTCGGTTACCAGGTGGCGAGCGTCGTGGGCGGCGGGTTCACGCCGTTTATCGCCGTGGGCCTCGTGAGTCTCGCGGGCGGATCCTGGCATCCGGTGGCGGCGTATCTCGGCGTCGGTTGCCTGATCTCGCTGCTGGTCGCGGCGCGGATGAAAACCGGCCGTACTGTTTAAAACGACGATGCAGTAAAACCCCGCAGTGGCGCCCCGTCCTCGGGCGCGCCGTCAATGTCCTGCTATTTCGCGGTTCGATCGACCCGAAAAAATGCCGCCCTGGGTGGCATTTTGCTTTCTTTACCTTACAGCGAAGCGAGCGAGACGCGCCTGCGCCCGTATGCCAGGCGTATTCCTTATGCATTCTCATCTCATATTGCCAAGGCGATCCGCGAGACCTATCGTTGCTTGACGGCCCAGGCGTCGTGCAGAAGTTGAATCAATATGAAATTGAACAACATATGTGCACGGCGCATTTTCCCGTGCGATGCCGCGCCTTAAAGCTCAAGCATTGCCCGCGAGCGCCGATAACAAGTAAGAATCGTAATCGGAGACCCAAATATGAGCAGTATTACCGAGCCGCGCAACAACCCTGGCTCTGCACCCTTCTTTTCCAAACAGGCCACCGTTGCAGGTCCAGGCTTCTCGCGCTGGATGGTGCCGCCCGCGGCGCTCGCCGTGCATCTGTGCATCGGCCAGGCATACGCGTTCTCCGTGTTCAACGGACCGCTCACCAAGGTGATCGGCATCACGCAATCCGCGCCGGACGACTGGTCGTTGACCACGCTCGGCTGGATTTTCTCGCTGGCAATCGTGTGCCTTGGTTTGTCGGCAGCGTTTGGCGGCAAGTGGCTCGAGCGGGTCGGCCCGCGCCGTACGATGTTCACCGCGGCATGCTGCTTCGGCGGCGGCTTCCTGGTATCGGCGCTTGGCGTGTGGCTGCATCAGATTGTGTTGCTGTACCTCGGCTATGGGGTGATCGGCGGCATCGGTCTGGGGCTCGGGTATGTATCGCCAGTCTCCACGTTGATCCGTTGGTTTCCCGACCGTCGCGGCATGGCGACCGGCATGGCCATCATGGGCTTCGGCGGCGGCGCGATGATTGCAGCACCGCTCTCCGTCGCGCTGATGAACCACTTCCACAGCGCAACCAGTAACGGTGTTTGGGAAACCTTCGTAGTGCTGGGCATCGCCTACTTCATTTCGATGTCGATCGGTGCGCTCGCGATTCGCGTACCTGCGCCCGACTGGAAGCCGGCAGGCTGGACACCGCCCGTCACTAACCAGAACAAGATGATCTCGCGCAATCACGTGCATATCGATCAGGCGTTGAAGACCCCGCAGTTCTATCTGATCTGGCTCGTGCTGTTTCTGAACGTGACGGCCGGCATCGGCATTCTCGGCCAGGCGTCGGTGATGATTCAGGAGAGCTTCAAGAGCACAGTCACGGCGGCGGCCGCAGCGGGCTTCGTCGGACTGCTGTCGCTCTTCAACATGGGCGGCCGCTTTGTGTGGGCCTCGGCATCCGACTGGATCGGCCGCAAGAATACGTACTTCATCTTTTTTGCGCTGGGTGCCGTGCTGTATTACCTCGTGCCGGGATTTGCCGCCTCGGGGCAGATCGCATTGTTCGTGCTGGCCTACTGCGTGATTCTCTCGATGTACGGCGGCGGCTTCGCAACTGTGCCGGCTTACCTCGCGGATATGTTCGGCACCGCTTTCGTCGGCGGTATTCACGGCCGCTTGCTGACCGCATGGGCAGCAGCAGGGGTGGCAGGCCCTGTGCTGGTGAATTACATCCGTGCCTATGAAGTAGCACATGGCGTGGCCAAGGCCGACGCCTATACGATGACGGTGCACATCATGGCAGTCCTGCTGGTGGTCGGCTTCGTGTGTAACCTGCTGGTCAAGCGGGTGGACGAGAAGCACCACATGAGCGACGCACAACTCAAGAGCGGACAATAAGGAGACCTGATATGAGCACCAATCAAGCTGCCCAACCTACTTCCGCACTCAAGCTCGGTGTGTTCTGGCTATATGTGTTGATTCCCCTTGCATGGGGCGTGGTGAATACGCTGCTGCAAGCGATGAAGCTCTTTAGCTGATCGCGATATCGACATTGACATTGGCGTTGCAACGCGGACGCCCTACGCAAAGACGCGTAGGGCGTCCGTCGTCAAATGCACACGTAGTACTCAGTCCGGCGATTCCAGCCGCAGCGGAAACGTAATTTCAAAGCTCGTCCCTTCACCCTCATAGGAGTCGAAGCGGATCTGCCCGCCAAGCACTCGCGACAACTCCCGCACAATCGCAAGCCCCAGCCCAGCACCGGGAATATCGTCCCCAGTCGCGCGCTCGAATTCCTCGAACACGCGCTCGCGGTCCGACACCCCGATCCCGACTCCTGTGTCCGATACCCGCAAACGCCACCGGTCGTCGCCATCAGTCGTCATCGCGAGTTCGACCTGACCCACCTTGGTGTATTTCGACGCGTTAGTCAGCAGATTGAGCGCTACCTGTTTCAGCTTGAGCCGGTTCGACACCACCGTGCTCAAGCCGGCATCGAAGATAGGGCTTAAACGCAAGCCCTTCGCTTCGATCGCCGGACCGCACGATGCCACCAGTTCGTCGAACAGTTCGCGCAGCGGGAACGCCTCGACGACAAGCGGATTGGTATCGCCAAGCACAACGGAATACTCGACCAGTTCGTCCACGAGGACCTTCATGTCGACCGCCTGGCGATTGGCGAGCGCCAACGCCGCTTCGACCTTGGTGGGTGCGCGCGACATCAATTGCAGCGCCATCGAAAAGACGTTCAGGAAGTTGCGCAGATCGTGCACGACGCTGCGCGTGATCTGCATGCGCGACTCGTACAGATCGCCGACCAGTTTCTGCTTCAGGGTGAGTTCGTGATTGGCGCGTTCGAGCCGGCCGGTGTAATCGTCGATCTTGCGGTCGCGCTCGGTTACCACCTCGCGAATCGACGTCAGCGTAACGAAACTGACAGCTTCATCGATAAAGTGCCGCGCGCGCTCTTCGTGACGCCGCGTGAAATACGGCCGGGATTCGCTGAACTGGACAATCTGGCCGGCCAGCATCTGCCGGAACAGGTCGAGTTCGCGCACCAGTTCGTCGATCCGGTAGCCCTGCTTCCAGCGCAGCTTGCCATGCTTGCGTGCGTTGCGCTCGATGGCCGGCTCGACCTGGTCGAGATCCTGATCTTCAAGCGCGCTGCAGATTTCCTCGAGAATGGCCGGGATATGATCGGAGAGCTGCTCATACGTCAGCCGGTCGGCATCGCTCAGCTCGGTGTCATGGAAGACAGCCCGCATCCAGCGTTCGGTCAGATTGACCTGATCCAGACGAAGGCTTTCGGCAAACGCACGGAGTGGACGTACTTGCGTATCGGACATGAATCAGGGCCTGCCGCCGCGTGGGAACGGGAAAAAATGAACGCTCGCCCCTGCCAGCGGGGCTCGCTCGATCACCTACCGTACCAGCGTATCACGCCCGGCTGACGCCAAGCCTCGCGGCCTTCCCTCAGACGATTGACTAGACCAGCTCGAACACCACGTCCTGGGCGCCTTCCCACAGCACCTTGGTGCCGAGTTCACGCAGACGCTCCTTGCCTTCGACGATGGTCAGAAAATGGTTGCCGGCCAGTTGTCCCATCTTGCTGGCAAAACAGCACGAGCCATAGGCGAGGATGATCTCGGTTTCGCTGTAGCCGCCGGGATAAAACAGAATATCGCCGACCGACGGATGGCTCGTGTGATTTTCAAAGCCCACGGCCTTGCCGTCGTTTTCGAGCTTGAAATCGCCGAGCGGCACCCAGCAGCCCTCGCCGCTCCAGCGAACGTGGATGATTTTCTGGCGATACGGCAAGAGCTTCAGGAAGGCGGCGACCGTTTGCGGTGCATCCGGATTGGTTTCGGCAATAAATTCGTGGCCGCAGGAGGTGAGACGAAGTCGGGTCATTGCTGTTGGTCCGCTAGATCAGGTTGAACGGGATGGTCGGCCGGTCGTTATTTTGTGGGCTCCAAAAAGAGCACGACAGGTACAGTTCGGACACCTTCGGTCAGGCCAGTTACGCTGGGAGCGCAAGCCGGATCTTCATCACGGTCAACGCAGCAGTGCCGGCACGATATCCACGAACAGTATCTTGATGATGGTCATGCCGGGAAAAATCATCGCATAGCCGATGTCCGGCTCATCCGTCGGCGCCAGCTTGCTCGCGTAGGCAAGGATAGCCGGATTGCCGCAAGCCCCAGCGACGATGCCCGCCACCTGATCGAACGACATGTGGCAAACGAACAGCCCCAGCACGATGACGGGGATAGCGAGCGCCAGCAGTACTACCGCGCCGAGGCCGAGCATCAACAAGCCCGTCTGCGATACCGTCGAGGCAAAGCGCGGGCCCGATGCCATGCCGACCTGGGCGAGAAACAGCGTCAGCCCCAGGTTACGCAGCACAAGGTTAGCCGAGAGCGGAATCGTCCAGTTCAGCCCACCGGTGCGACGTAATTTTCCGAGGATCAGCGCTACGATCAGTACGCCTGATAATCCCAGGCCGATCTTGCCGATGCCAGGTAGAGGGATACTGATCGCACCAAGCAGAAAACCTAACGCCATCCCCAAGCCGATTGAGATGTAGCTGAATTCGGCGGTTCCCTTGATCGAATTGCCGAAGAACCTGCATAGCCCCGCGAAATCCGCGGGATTCGCGAGCAGACCCACGCGGTCGCCGAACTCGAGAACGAGATCCGGGCGCGCCAGCATATCGGCATCGCCGCGCCGCACATGCGCAATCACCGCGGCGTTTTCACCCGGCAAGCCGAGTTCGGCCAGGGCTCTGCCCACCACCGCCGGGCGCGATGCAAATACCCGCAGGTAATCGAGGTGCTGGCGGTCCTTGACCATCCGTCCTGGCTCCGCCTCGCCAAGGCTTTCTCCCGCGAGGTCGAGCGTGGCGCGGTTCGGACCGACCATCAGCAGCAAGTCATGTTCCGCCAGCACCAGGTCGGGCCTGGCTGGTTCGTTGTGATGCGCCCGGCGACGCGCCACGATCTGCACATCCGCAGGCAGACCGCTCATCAACTCAGCCAGCGTTTTCCCCGCAAAATGAGGGTTATCCAGCGAGACCTCGAGTATTTCCATGCCGGCAGCCGAGGGCGCCGCAATCTTCGGCTTCACCAGCGCGAAGGTGATGTACAGCAACAAAATCGGCCCCGCCACGCCGAACGGATACGCGACCGAATAGCCCACCGCCGCATCGTCGTTACCGAGCTCCGCGAGCGCCGCCTGCAGCGTTGCCGTGCTGGTGCCTGAGCCGGCGAACAGGCCTAACGCGTGACCCGGATTGAGCTGATAGATTTTCATGCAGACCAGACTCACGACGCCGGATAGCAGCACGCCGACGAGCGCAATGAGATTCGCCCGGCGTCCATAGGCGCTGCTGAAGCCGAGGAAAAACTGCTTGCCGTACTGCGCTCCTACCGCATACAGAAACAGCGCGAGGCCGAGCGTACCGACCATTGCCGCAGGTGCCGATTTCGGCGCAAACCAGCCGACCGCCAACCCGACGAACAAAACCGCCCCTACGCCGAGAGAAAATCCCTTGATGCTGATTTCCCCCACCACGTAGCCAATCGCGATGGTGAGGAACAATGCGAACATCGGCTGCTGTTCGAGCAGCGCCTTGACGAACTGCATGGCGACCTCCGACTTCGGTTCAGCCGTGGTGCAACAGAGGTTCGGCGTACGTCATAAGATCGCCTTGGTGGGTTGCGCCCGCCTCCAGTTTGCAAACAATGCCGCCACCGCACAGGACGCAAGACGCGCCGTCAGCGAGTCGGCCCGGCTGGTGAGGACGATGGGCAGCCGCGCACCGAGCACGATTCCCGCGGCATCGGCGCCGGCCAGGAAGGTCAGGCTCTTGGCGAGCATGTTGCCCGCTTCGAGATCCGGCACGATCAGGATATCGGCCTGGCCCGCCACCGGCGAGTCGATGTGCTTGATCTTCGCCGCATTCAGATCGATGGCGTTATCGAGCGCAAGCGGCCCATCGAGCAGCGCGCCGGTGATCTGTCCGCGATCGGCCATCTTGCACAGTGCGCCAGCTTCAACCGTTGTGGGCATAGTCGGGTTGACCGTTTCGACGGCCGAAAGTATCGCCACTTTCGGCAACCCGACGCCGAGCGCATGGGCAAGATCGATCGCGTTCTGAATGATATGCACCTTGTCCTGCAAGGTCGGAACAATGTTCACAGCAGCGTCGCTCACAATCAGCGGCTGCTTAAGCGCAGGCACGTCCATGACGAAACAATGACTGATGCGCCGCTCGGTACGTAACCCGGTCTCGCGCTTGACCACCGCGCCCATCAGTTCATCCGTATGCAGGCTGCCTTTCATGAGCGCGTCGACCGCTCCTTCGCGTGCCAGGCGCACTGCCGTGTCGGCGGAGGCGTGGCTATGCTCGGCGTCGACAATCGAGTAGCCCGAAATATCCAGTTCGCAAGCGGCAGCAACGGCACGGATCTTTTGCTCCGGCCCAATCAGGGTGGGGACTAACAGATGCTGCCTGGCGGCATCCACGGCGCCGCGCAGCGCACTCTCGTCGCATGGATGAACCACGCCGCAGCGCATCGGTTCGAGCGCCTGGCAACTGGCGATGAGACGCGCGTATTTCTCGTGCTGGTTTTCCATCGGCTACGGCTCCCAGGACTGCGTGCGGTCGGAGACTGCTGGATAACTGTAGTTGGTCTGATGAATGTTTTCAATGAGCGAACGCTCGACGCATCGTGCGGCCGGCAGTCAGGACAGCGCGTCGAGCATGCGGTACCAGGCGACTCCCGCAGCAATGTAGAAACGCTGCAAGCCATGCAACGGAACGGGCCGGATCGGAGTAGCCGGAAATGGAAACGCCGTACTCGCGTCGCCGCACAAGCGGGCGGCAAGGTGCTTGCCCAGTGTCGTCGCCATAGCGATGCCACGTCCGTTGTAGCCGAGTGCAATCGTGAGGCCCGGAGCCGGTTCGTGAACGTGCGGCAGAAAGTCCGCGGTAATGGCAATGCGTCCCGCCCAGCGGTATTCGTATTCGATCCCCTTGAGCTGAGGAAACAACAGTTGCACAGACCGTTCGAGGTGTGACCAGTCGCTGGCGCTGCGCGGTTCGGAAAACGGCCCGCGGCCCCCCATCAGTAAACGGCCTTGCGAATCGCGGCGAAAATAGAGCAGCAGACGGCGCGAATCGGATGCCACTTCGCCGCCGCTCAGAATGCTATCCGTCACCGCGGGCGCGAGCGGCCGAGTCGCCACGATGAAGCTGTTCGCAGCAATCACCGTTCGCTCCAGTTTCGGCCAGAGCGGGCCCGTATAACCGTTGGTCGCCAGCACGACCCGGCTCGCCGTCACAACCGGGCCGCGTGCGGTTGCGACGCGCCACATGTTCCCCTCGTGAACCAGCGAAGTCGCGAGCGTACCGCCATGCACGGTCACCCCCAGCCCGACCGCGGCCCGTGCAAGGCCGCGCGCGTAACTGAGCGGCTGGATGCTGCCGGCGCGGTGATCGACCCAGCCACCCACGAATGCGTCCGTTCCAACGCGTTGCGACACGGCTTTTGCATCGAGCACGCTCACGGACGCGCCGCGCGCCTCCCACTGGCGCGCGCGTCGCACCACCGTCTCGAGCATCGCAGCTGAATGCGCAGGCTGAATCCAACCGTGGCGCAACGCAGCGCAGTCGATTCCATACCTGTGGATCAGATCGAAAACCGTATCGGCCGCGCCGCCCACGATCTCGACGAGCGCGTTGCCTGCCGTTTCGCCATAGCGCCGCACGAGTTCATCGGGGTCGTATTTAAGGCCCGGGATCACCTGGCCGCCGTTGCGGCCCGATGCGCCCCACCCCGGTTCCACGGCATCGAGCACACACGCGCGCACACCGCGCTCGGCAAGATGTAATGCAGTGGAAAGCCCCGTATAGCCGGCCCCGATGATCGCCACGTCGAAAGTTGCAGATTCAGTTAGCGGTGGAGTGGCAGTCGCGGGCGTCGCGGTGGCCGCCCAGAGCGAGTCGGGCAAAGACATCTCAGCGTTGACTGCAATCATTTCGGAGTGCTGGAAGATGGAGAAGATGAAGCGGAGTCATGAGGCGACAGCAGACGCCGCAGAAAATCCTGGGTGCGCGGATGCTGCGGACGTTCAAGCACCTCGCTCGCTGCGCCCTCCTCACAGATCGTGCCGCCGTGCAGGAAGCAGACCCGGTCTGCCACTTCGCGCGCAAAGCCCATCTCGTGGGTCACGACGATCATCGTCATACCGTCGCGCGCGAGCGTGCGCATCACATTGAGCACTTCGCCGACCAGTTCCGGATCGAGCGCCGAAGTCGGCTCGTCGAACAGGATGGCCCGCGGTTTCATCGCGAGCGCCCTCGCAATCGCCACGCGCTGCTGTTGACCGCCCGACAGTTCCCCCGGATAAGCGTTGATCCGATGCGACAGCCCCACTTTGTCGAGCAGTTGCCGCGCTTCCTTTCGCGCCACAGCAGGCGCGACCTTCTTGACGTACACCGGACCCTCCATCACGTTTTCGAGCGCGGTGCGATGCGGAAACAGGTTGAAGCGCTGAAACACCATCCCCACCTGGGTACGCAGTTCGTGGATGTTCTTCGCGTGCGCATCGACGCGCGCGCCGGCAATTTCGATCAAGCCGTCGTCATACGTTTCGAGGCCGTTGATGCAGCGAAGCAGCGTCGATTTCCCGGATCCAGACGGTCCGATCAGACACACTACCTGTCCCTGTTTCACGCCGAGCGACACGCCCTTCAGCACATGCTGATCGTGAAACCGCTTGTGGACCGCCGTGACCTCGATCATGTGCTTTTCCTCAATCCAAGCCGCTTTTCAAGCCGGTGCAGGCCAAACACCAACGGCAAGCTGAGTGCGAGATAGAGCAGCGCGACCAGCGTAAACACGGTCATGTTCTGGAATGTCGACGAGGCGATCAACTGGCCCTGACGGGTCATTTCGGCGACGGTAATCGTCGAGGCAAGCGACGAGTCCTTGAGCATCATCACGAGCGTGTTGCAGTACGGCGGCAGCGCGATACGAAACGCCTGCGGCAACACCACGCGCCGCATGATCAGCGCACTGCGCATGCCGATCGACTGCGCGGCCTCGATCTGCCCATGGTCGATCGCTTCGATGCCTGCCCGGAAGTTCTCGGCCTGATAGGCCGAGTAGGCGAAACCGAGCCCTGCAACACCGGCCTGAAATGCCGAGAGCTGAATGCCGATATCCGGCAGCACGAAGTAGATGTAGAACAACTGGACGATAATCGGCAGCCCGCGGATCACGTTGATCACGGTGGTCGCGAACACCGATGCGGCCCGGTTGCGCGATACCTTCAGCAACGCCAGCACCAGACCGAGTACCGAGCTCAATACGAACGAGCAAACGGTAATCTCGATCGTGACGATGGCGCCTTTCAGCAGGATTGGCAGGAACTCGATCGCATTCTGCAGGAACATGGTTCTCCCCGAATTACACCGAAGATGCGCGCGGCACGGACACGGCCAGGCTGGATGAAGCGATGCGCAGCGTTACTCCATATGCCATTTCTGCAGGACCTGCTGCAGGGAACCGTCCGCCTTCATCTTCTTGATGGCCTGATTGAGCATTTCAAGCGTCGCCGAGTCACCCTTACGGACTACGAAACACACCTGGCCTTTCACATCCGGTTGATACTCCTTCACGAGTTTTACCTGCGGATTGGCACCGTGTTCGAGCTGATACGCAATGATGGGCTGGTCGCCGAATCCCGCCTTGATACGGCCAAGCGCGACGTCGCGCATGATGTCGGCCACCGAGTCGTATGTGCGCACTTCCTTGAAGATGCCCCGCTTGTTCAAGGCATCGACGAATGCCGTGCCGACCTGAGCGCCCACTACTTCGCCCTTCAGGTCGTCCATCGACGTGTAATGCCCGGTATCGTCTGCCTTGACCATCAGCCCTTCGCCGTACGAGTAGACCGTGTCGGAGAAATCGACGACCTGCTGGCGCGCCGGCGTCTTCAGCATTGCCGCAGAGATGATGTCGATTTTTTTGGTGGTAAGCGACGGAATCAGCGCGGAGAACGTCGTTTGCTGGACACTGACCTGGAAACCGCCTTCCTTGCCCGCCGCCGTGATGGCGTCGACCATCATGCCCTGAATCGAACCGGTCTTCACGTCGAGGAAGGTGAACGGCACACCGGTTGCCGTGGCGCCTACCGTGTAAGCCGGCTGCTCGGCGGCCACCGCAATGGCGGCCACCGCAATTACACAGGACAAAGCGATAGCAAGGCCGGTTGCAGCACCGGCGAGGCGTTTGACGAGCGGAATCATGCGGATCTCCAGATTGGGATGGTTTGAACCTACTGCGACTCTTCCACAGCGATACGCGGTGTTTGAAGCATGATAATCAAATCAAAAATATCGCAAAGAAATTTATGTGTATCGATATTCGATACGATAGACTGTGTCCAACCTGGCAAAACAAGACGGATCAAAGGCGCACATGAGCGAGCTGAACGAGGACAAAGAGGTCGACCTGCTGTTCAACCAGTCGCTGGAAAAGGGCTTGGCCGTGTTGCGCGCCTTCAGCGCGAAACGGCGCACCATGACGCTCGCAGAAGTAGCCGAAGCCACCGGCATAACAAAGAGTTCGGCCCAGCGCATGATCTATACGCTCGAGAAGCTCGGCTACGTGCGCAAACATCCGCTCACCCGCCGCTATCAGTTGACGCTGCGCGCGATGCAGATCGGCTTCAACTATCTGGCGGCCGACACGTTGATCGACGTGGCCAACCCGTTCCTCTCTGAACTGACGAACGTCACCGGCGAGACCACCAATCTGACCGAGCCCGACGACGACGAAATGGTCTACGTAGCCCGTTTTGTATGTACGAAGTTCGTACCAATCCACATGCCGATCGGCAGCCGGATTCCGATGTACTGCACCGGGTCGGGCCGTGCCTACCTCAGCGCGTTGCCGCGCGATGAGGCGCTCGAGCGGCTCGCGAAAATGGATCTGATCGGATACACGCCACACACGCTGACGGATATCGGGGAGATCGGGCAGCGCCTTGCCGACGCACAGCGCAACGGCTATGCGACGAATCGCGAAGAGTTGTTCATCGGCGATATGACGATCGCAGCACCGGTAATCGATAGCCAGAGAAGGCCGGTAGCGGCGGTGCACGTCGTGGCGCCCACCAGCCGGTGGACGCTCGCCGAGGCGCAGGAGCGGCTCGCGCCAGCGGTGATCGACTGCGCCCGCGGTATCAGCAATTCGATCAGGACACTCGAGCTGATTTCATAACAGGCGCGCGCCAACCTGCAGCGTCGCGCGAAACCGTCACCGCACGCACGATTTCGATTCACAACCGCTTCGCCTGCCTCTTCGTGTCTCTCCCGAGGCACGGAAATGGTGCTTCGGCTTCCCCGTCCACCGATACCGGCGCTTTCCGGCCGCCCTCCTCGCCATCGGCCAACCCATTGTCCGTCCGCCGTTTCACACCCGCTCGCCGCTTTCGCACACCTCATTGGCATACATTCTGCTTGGTGGCACTTTAATTGTTCAACAATTATTTTCTTATTGTTGAACAATGTATATTGTCACCACACCGACGAGTGAGAGCCCATGAAAGCCCATCTTTGCCTCAATTCTTTGCTGAACGCCCTGCTGAAACTGGCGAAATTCGCTACCGCTACCGGGGCGGTCTGCGCAGCCACCCATGTCTTCGCGGCCACGGGCATCCCGACGGTCACCTCTGGCGCCTTAACCGTCGGCGCCGATTTGACCTATCCGCCGTACGACTACCTCGAAGGCGCCACCCCGAGCGGCTTCGACCCTGCGTTCATGAGCAGGCTCGCGGAGCATCTGAAACTAAAACCCGGATTCGTCGACACGCGCTTCGCCAACCTGATCCTCGGCGTCAACGCGAACCGCTTCGACGTGATTGCATCGGCACTCTATGTGACGCCGGAACGCGCGAAGCAGATCGATTTCGTGCCTTACCTGAAAACCGGCGGCTCGCTGCTCGCGTTGAGCCATTCCGGCTTCGCCCCGAAGACGCCGGAAGATCTTTGCGGCAAGCGCGTAAGTTCGATCAAGGGCGCGTCGTGGATTCCGAAACTCAACGACGTGTCGAAACAGGTCTGTGCGCCTGCCGGTCGCGGCGCAATCGACGTGCGCGAGTTCGAGACTTCGCCGGAAGCGGCCCAGGCCGTGCTGGCGCACGCGGTCGACGCGCAGTTCGAAGACTCGGCCGTGGCGCAGATGACCGTCAACAAGCTTGGCGGACGCGTGGCGATTACCTCGACCACCCCGCTCTATCCGGTCGTCATCGGTCTCGGCGTCAAGAAAGGCAATGACGCGCTGCTCGCCGAGCTGAAGAGTGCGTTTGCGTCGATGAAGCAGGCGGGTGAATACCAGGCACTACTCAAGCAGTACAACGTCGCGGAGCCGACCGGCAATGACATTGCCCTGGCGCTCGGTACGGCACAGAACTAACGGCACACCGCGCGCAGCCTGAGGCCGGGCACTCGCCCGTGTCCTCGTGGCTGCACGCCGTAGGGGGAAGCTCATGGTATTCGACTGGCACTACACGGCTTCATTGCTGTTTGACGCCGCTTTCTGGAAGGCCACCTGGCTCGTAGTCGAACTGAGTGCCGCGACCTGGCTGATCGGCATTGTGGCAGGCTTCGCGCTTGCACTCGGCAAACAGTCCGTCTTCACGCCGCTACGCGTAGCGTGCAGCACCTACATCTGGCTGTTTCGCAGCCTGCCGCTGCTGGTGCTGCTGATCTTCGTCTATAACCTGCCGCAGGTCCTGCCCTGGACCGGAGGCCTGTTGTCCGATCCGTTCTGGGCCGGCCTGCTGGCGCTGTCGATCAGCGAAGCGGCCTATATCGCCGAGATCCATCGCGGTGGCCTGCTGTCGCTTCACAAAGGCCAGCTCGAAGCGGGTAAAGCGCTCGGCATCCGCTTCGTCGGACTGCAACGGCTGATCGTGCTGCCGCAGGCGTTTCGCGTCGCGCTGCCTGCGCTCATCAACGAGTACATTACGATCGTCAAGCTGACGTCGCTCGTGTCGGTCATTTCGCTGGCGGAAATCCTGCTGGTGGGTGAGCGTCTGTACACGCAAAACTTCAAGGTGCTCGAGACGATGCTGGCCGTATCGTTCTACTATGTGCTGATCGTCACCGTGTTCGGCCATGTGTTGAAGCTGCTGGAAAAACATCTGGACGTCACGCGCCGCAAGCAGGCTGGCATCGCCGCCGTTGCCATTGAGGTGCCGCGGCCCGCGTCAACGCCGGCGGCTGCGAAGGTCACGCGTGCAGCGCGAGCCGGCGGTACGGCGCGCGCGCTGGAGGCTATCGGCATCCGCAAACGTTACGGCAATCATGAAGTGCTTGGAGGGATCGACCTGACGGTGCACTCCGGCGAAGTGGTCTCGATCATCGGCCCGTCGGGCTCCGGCAAGACCTCGCTGATACGCACGCTGAACGGCCTGGAGACGCTCGACGACGGTGAAGTCCGGCTGCACGGCGAGGCATTCCTGTGGCCGCCCCGCGGCAGGCATGGCAAGGTGCCGCACGCACAGTACGTGCGCGGCATCCTCGATATCGGCATGGTGTTTCAGAGCTTCAACCTGTTTCCACACCAGACAGCGCTGCAGAATGTAACGCTGGCGCCCCGCTATCACGGGCGCCGCAACGGGTCCGCGCTCGAAGAGGCCGGCATGCAGTTGCTGGCGAAGGTGGGCATGGCCGCGCATGCGCAGAAGTATCCGCATCAGCTTTCCGGCGGCCAGCAGCAACGTGTCGCGATTGCGCGAGCATTGGCGATGCAGCCGTCGATCGTATTGTTCGACGAACCGACCTCGGCGCTCGATCCCGAACTGGTCACCGAGGTGCTCAAGGTAATCGAGGAACTCGCCCGGGAAGGCATGACCATGATCATCGTCACACACGAAATCAACTTCGCGTTCCGCATTTCAGACCGTATCGTGTTCATGGAAGCGGGTACGATCGTCAGCGACGCGTCACCGCACGAACTGGCTGCGCTGGACAAGACTTCGCGGATCGCCAGCTTCCTTAAAGACGTCCACATTGCCTGAAAAACACAAACACCGTATGCCTACCTCGCATCCAGCTGTTACCACCCTCACCGGCCAGGAGCCCGAGCAATCGGTCACAGATCGGATCCTGTCGACGATCCGCGACGAAATCATTGAAGGCAAATTGCCGCCGGGCACGGCGCTCGTCGAGAACGACCTCACCCAGATTCACGACGTCTCGCGCAACACGCTGCGTGAAGCGCTGCGCCTCTTGTGCCGCGAAGGACTCGCGGTGCATTACCGGCATCGTGGCGTGATCGTGCGCACCTTGACGCGTCACGACGTGCGCGACATCTACCGGGTACGGCGTACGCTCGAACTGCAAGCCCTGTTGCGCGAAGACCCTATCGAAGACAACGAAATCGCTTCCATGCGCGAAGCCGTCATGCACGCGCAAGCAGCGACGGACGAAGGCGACTGGCGTAGCGTCGGCACCTATAGCCTGCTGTTTCATCGGCGCATCGTGCAGTTGCTCGGCAGCCCGCTGTTCGACACGTTCTTCACGACGATTCTGGCGCAGCTGCGTCTCGTGTTCGCTTCCGCTCCCGACGAGCGCCGCTTCCAGCGACCCTGGATCGCGAAGGATCAGCAGATTCTCGAGCTGATCGCCAACGGCCGCACCGCCGAAGCCAGCGCCGCACTCGCCGACTACCTGAAGCAGTCGGAGCATGCGTTGCTCGATTACCTTTGAGTCACTTCCCTCTCATTCACACCTCAGTCAACGACCACTGCGCAAACCGGCTGCCGCGCGTAGCAAGCGCAGCCTGTCCGCCTGTCTCATGAAGGAGTCACCAGCATGTTGAATTACCCCGCCGCCTATCAGTCCACCAAGGGTTCCGCGCTCGACCCCGACAAGGCCTTCTATCAACGCATTGCCTCCGAACACGACTCGCGCACGCTGATCGAGTCGATCGTCGTGCCGATCCGTTCGGGTCAGGCCTGGAGCGTGCCGGCCGGTCACGTGTTCCGGATTGTCACGATCGAGGGTCCGCAAGTCGCCGACCTGAACATGTGGAACCTGCATAACCCGCGCGAGCGCATGTGGGCATCGCGTACGCGCCAGTTGCAGCAGGCGCACGTCAGCACCTTCGACCGCCTGTGGTCGACACTGCCGTTTCTGCGCCCCATGGTGACGATCACCGACGACAGCCTCGCCGACTACGGCGTCGACGAACATGGCGGGCGCGTTCACGACCTGCTCGGCACACGTTGCGATCCGTATGTGAACCGGATGCTGACCGGTGAGGACTTTCATTTCCACTGCCACTCGAACCTGACGCGCGCCATCGCTCCGTACGGCCTGACCGAATACGACGTGCACGATGTGCTCAACGTGTTCCAGTGCACCGGACTGAATCTCGAAGACAAATACTTCATGAAGGCGTGCCCGGCCAAAAAGGGAGATTACCTCGAGTTCTTTGCGGAAATCGACCTGCTGTGCGCGCTGTCGACCTGCCCGGGCGGCGATCTGTCATTGCCCATGTGGGGACCTGACGCGCGCGATCCGCTGGAAGTGTGCCGCCCGCTTGGCATCGAAATCTACCGCCTCGCGCCGCAGATGCTCGATGGCTGGACGCCGCCCGCCGTTGCTGCGTACAAGGGCCAGCATGGCATGGCGCTGCAGCCGCCGCAGTGGAAATGCGGTTGCTGACCAAGGCCCTCTGCGCATCGTTCTTCCAGCCATGACGTAGCGTTATGCCCGCTCTAACAATTCGGGAATTGCGAGCGGGAAAATGGTCCCCTACATTTTGACCACGACGTATCCGGCGCAATGTGCCTCGCGGGTTCCTCGCGCTGCCGATACGCTTCGCAGATAGCGGCCTGCACTCCTAAGTGGCATGACATCCGGACACGGGCCTCGCTAACGAACCATCCAACCTTGGGGATAGCCGCCGTGAAAATGATGAAGCCAGGTCGCGTCACTGTTCTGTCGCTCGCCATCACGCTGCTGAGCACACCTGTGCTGGCTGCGAGCGGCCAGATCACCTTCGTCTCGCAAGGCGGCGTCTACCAGGAAGCGCAGACCAAGGCCATCCTCGATCCGGCAGCCAAACTGCTCGACATCACCGTCAATCAGGACAGCGTGCCCGACGCGTACCCGGCCATCAAGGCGCAAGCTGCGGCGGGCAAGCCGATCTGGGACGTCGTGGACACTCCCGCGTCGAACTGCCTGCGCGGCGGCAAGGAAGGCCTGATCGAAAAGCTCGACTTCTCGAAGATCCCGAACGCCGCGTCGATACCGGAGAAATACCGCACGCCCTACTCGGCGGCCTACGAGTTTTACTCGACGGTGATTGCGTATAACAAGAAGTCGCTCAAGAAAGTCCCGCAAAGCTGGGCCGACTTCTGGAACGTCAAGGACTTCCCGGGCACGCGTGCCCTGCGCAACGATCCGCAAGGCACACTCGAAGCCGCGCTACTCGCAGACGGCGTGGCACGCGACAAGCTCTATCCGCTCGACGTGGATCGCGCCTTCAAGAAGCTGCAGCAGATCAAGCCGGACATCACGGTCTGGTGGACCTCGGGCGGCCAATCGGCGCAGTTGCTGCACGACGGCGAAGTTGACATGGAAATGATCTGGAATGGCCGCGCCAGCGCGGTGCGCAAAGACGATCCCGATGTCGACTTCACCTTCAACGATGGCCTGCTGCAGAACACGCAACTGTGCATCGTGAAGAACGCGCCGAACCAGGCGGCCGCAGTGAAATTCCTCAACGCGGCGTTCTCGCCCGATCTGCAGGCTAATCTGCCGCTTTATATCGACTACGGGCCGGGTAATCCGGCTGCCTTCAAGACCGGCAAGATCACCGCGCAACGTGCCAGCGAGCTGCCGAGTTCGCCCGCCAATGCCGCGAAACAGGCCCTACTCTCCGAAGAATGGTGGGCCTCCGATGCCGGTATCGCCGCTCGCGCCCGCTGGCTCAAGTTCATGCAATAGACGCAACGCGCCACGTGATCGACTATCTGATTCTGGGTGGAGGCTCGGCGGGCTGCGTGCTCGCCGCGCGTCTTTCGGAAGATCCGCAGAAGACCGTGTGCCTCGTCGAGGCCGGCCGGGATATCTCGCAGGCGAGCATGCCGGATGCGATCCGCAGCCGCTATCCCGGTCGCGCGTATCTCGACGCCAGCAATATCTGGCGACGGCTTACTGCGGTGATGTCTACGCGGTTCGCCCCTGGCACCACTGCGGCCGGCACGAGCACAGGCACATCCCGGCGCTACGAGCAGGCGCGCCTGTTAGGCGGCGGTTCGGCGATCAATGCGCTGATGGCCAATCGCGGCGCTCCCGCCGACTACGATGAATGGGAAGCGCTCGGTGCGCATGGCTGGAACTGGCAAGCCTGCCTGCCGTATTTCCGCAAGCTCGAAACGGATTGCGACTTCGACGGCGAACTGCATGGCCAGCAAGGTCCGGTGCGCATCCGGCGTACCGAATGGACTCGCGTATCGCCGTTCGTGCGAGCCGTGCTGGGTGCATTGGAACAGCTCGGCCATCCGCGGCGCGCAGATCAGAATGGCCCATGGCAGGACGGGACCTATGTCGGCTCGATAGCGGTAAGCGAGGACGGTGAGCGCATTCCGACCTCGGTCTGCTATCTGAGCGACGCAGTGCGGAAACGGCCGAATCTGACGATCCGCACTCACCTCCTCGCCGAGCGCATCCACTTCGAAGACGTGCGTGCGACGGGTGCGCGATTGCGGCACGAAGACGGTTCGACAGAAGATCTCTACGCGAAGGAAACCATCGTTTGCTCAGGCGCAATTCATAGTCCCGCGCTGCTGCTGCGCAGCGGCATCGGCCCAGCCGCCGACCTTGCCGCACTCGGCATTCCCCTCGTGGCCGATTTACCCGGGGTGGGCCGCAACCTGATGGAGCATCCTTCGATCGCCGTTTCCGCCTGGCTGCCGCGCGCCGGCCGCACGCCGTACCCGGAAGAGCATCACGAGCAGGCCATTGTGCGCTTCTCCTCCCGCTTGCCGGACACCGTAGCCGGCGACATGCACGGTGCGATCCTGTCACGCTCCGGCTGGCATTCGATCGGATACCGGCTTGGTACGATATTCTTCTGGGTGAACAAATCGTACTCGCGCGGCCAGCTAAAACTCACCTCAGCGGATCCGCGCGACGAACCGTCGGTCGAATTCAACATGCTGTCCGACCCGCGCGACCTCGAGCGCCTGAAGCTCGCAATGCGCCTTGGCGCTACCACGCTTGCCGGGACTTCAATGGCAGGGATGCGCGGCACGGTCTTTCCGTCGAGCTATTCGCCGCGTGTCGCGAAAGTCGCGGTGCCCGGCAGGTTCAACGCACTACAGCGTGGCGCGCTCAGCGCACTGCTCGATGTCGCGGGGCCGCTGCGTGGCTGGCTGATTCGCCGGCTGATTACCCAGGGCGTCACGATCGAAAACCTGCTCGCCGACGATGCAGCATTAACCCACTTCGTCACGCGCTCAGTGGGCTGCACCTGGCATCCATCCGGCACTTGCCGGATGGGCTCGCCCGACGACCCTCAAGCGGTGACCGACGCGAGCGGCTCCGTGCGGGGCGTCGAAGGCTTGCGTGTGTGCGATGCATCGCTGATGCCGTCGATCCCCTGCGCCAACACGAATATCCCGACCATCATGATCGCCGAACGCATCGCCGATATGATCAGGCTCGCGCAGCCGGCCTGCGAGTCACCACAATCGTCACAACCAGACATAAGGTCAGCGCAGTCAGCAAGGTACTGATCGCCGCAATCGTCGGGTCGATTTCATCGCGCAGCGCGACGAACATCCGCCGCGTGAGCGTCTGATTGTCGCCACCGGAGACGAACAGTGCGACCACGGTTTCATCGAGCGCCTGAATGAACACGAACACCGCGGCGGAAATCACGCTCGATCGAATCTGCGGCAGCGTCACCGTCATAAAGCTGCGCAAGCGGTTCATGCCGAGACTGCGGGCTACCATCTCCTGGGTCTGATCGAAGGTCCGCAGATCCGCGCTCACGGAAATCAGCACGTACGGCAGACCGAGCATCGTGTCGGCGAGAATCAACCCGGTCATGCTGTTGACGAGCCCCGTATGCGCATACACGAAGAACACCCCGACCGCGACGATGATGACCGGCACCATCAATGGCAGCATCAGCACGAGACGCACATAGCGCATGCTCCAGTGGGTGCCGTTCTGGATCCCATACGCCGCCGCGACGCCAAGCGGCGTAGCGATCAAGGCCGCGGACACGGAAGCCGTCAGCGTGGTGCGCGCGGCCGCCATCCATGTCGGACTGCCGACGAATGCTTCGTACCAGCGCAGCGAGTAGGCCGGCGGCGGGAAGGTCATAAAGCGCGTGTCGGAAAACGACAGCGGCACGACGATCAGAACCGGCACGATCAGAAACAGCAGGATCAGAACGACCACCGCGCCTAAAACAAGCTTGCCGGATGCGGATTTTTTCATTTCGCCCCCAAGGTCTTCTCGAGCGGTATCACGCGACTCACAGCGTAGAAGATCGCAAATACGCAAACGAGCAGCACCACGCTGACGGCGCTCGCTGCCCCCCACCTGTCGTAGAGCTCCACATTACGGCTGACGAGCATCGACACCATCATCGATCTGCCGCCGCCCATCAGCTCCGGGGTGATGTAAAAGCCGAGGCAAAGAATGAACACAAGGGTGGCACCCGCGAGCACGCCGCTTAACGACAGCGGCAAAAACACCCGCAGAAATACGTGCAACGGCGAGCCGCCGAGACTCGCTCCCGCATGCACGAGGTTCTCCGGAATCTTCTGCATTGCCGAGTACAGCGGCAAGACCATGAACGGCAGCAGGATATGCACCATGGCGATGATCGTGCCCAACTGGTTGTAGGCCAGTTGCAACGGATGATCGATCACACCCATCGACAGCAGCGTCTTGTTGACGAGCCCCGTACGCTGCAGCAGCACGAGCCACGCGTAAGTGCGCACCAGCACGCTGGTCCAGAACGGCAGAATCACGAGGCCCAGCACGAGCGCGCTCAGTTTCGGCGGCAACGCGGCGGCCGCATACGCGACCGGGTAGCCCAGCAGCAGCGTAACGAGCGTGACGATAAAGCTAAGCTTGAAAGTAAGCGCGAACGTGGCTCCGTAGGCGCTGTCGGTGAAAATGCGCCGGTAATTCTCGAGCGTAAAGCCGTCGGCATAGATCGATTGCCAGGAAAGCCACGCGAGCGGCACCACCAGCAACACGACGATCACGATCAGCGCCGGCGCGATCAGCAGCAGCATCGTGCGGTCCTCGCGGCGCTGATACCGCACTGCCGCGTTGGCCCTGTCGACTGCATCGGCCGCATCGGCCTTGTCGGCCGCGAAAGAAGGCATCCACCCGTCTCCTGCAGAAGTTCGCCCCGCGGTAGCGTCGCGCTGAACTGACATCACGCACCTATTGCATCGAGAAACTGATACCACGCCGCGACCATCCGCACACCCGGCGAGCGCAACGCATGAAAAGGCACCGGTTGCAAACCGTTCGTTGCGAGCAGCGACAATTCCGGCTTGTCGCCGAGCGCGAGCGCCGCCGCCTGCTGACCGAGCAGGCTGGCCATCGCCACACCTGCTCCGTTGTACCCCAGACAAAATGTCGTGACAGCATCGCTGCGCCCGATATGCGGCAATTGATCGAAGGTCATGCCGACGTAACCCGACCAGCGGTACTCCACCTTTACACTGGTGAGGTCCGGAAACAGCGCGACCATCGCGCGCTGCAGCGCATCAAAACCGGCGAGTTGTCCTTCCTTGCCAAACGCATCGCGTCCACCGAACACCATCCGGCCATCTGCCTTACGGAACCACTTCATCATGCGCCGCGTTTCGGTATAGCTGCGCTGCTCCACCATCAGACGTGCATCGAGTTCGGCGGGTAAACGCTCAGTTGCAATGATCGCGCTGCGAAACGGCACGAGCGTACGCTGATAAGCACCGGTGGCCGGCGTCAGACTGGAATACGCGTTCGTCGCGACTATCACCTGTTTGGCCCGCACCGTACCGCCCGGCGTGCGTATCAGCACGCCTTCGCCGTCGCGCTGCATGTCGATCGCCGGACTCGACTCGTAGATCGGCACCTTGCGGGTCGTCAAACCGGCTGCGATACCCTGCACGTAGCGCAGCGGCAGGATCGTGCCGGCGTCGGCGCTCAATACGCCGCCGACGAAAGCATTCGAACCGGTCTCGCGCGCCACCTCGGCCCGCGATTGCACAGACATCGACGTATCGCCGAGCGCCTGTCGCACCCAGTCCGCTTCGGCACGAATCGTTGCGAAAGCGCGCTCCGTATGCGCGCAGCGCAAGCTGCCAGTGTGCTGAAAATGCGCGTCGTGAAGCTTGAATTCATCGACCAGCGACTCAACCACTCGCACGCCTTCGTGCGCGAGGCGATGCATCGTGCGGGCCGTATCAATGCCATGCAGCCGTGCGATGGTCGGAAACGAGAGGCGGAATTTCGACGACACCACGCCACCGTTACGGCCACTCGCGCCCCAACCGACCGGGTTGGCATCGAGCACCACCGTCTCCGCGCCGCGTTTTTGCAATGCGTACGCAGCACAAAGCCCCGAATAGCCGGCGCCGATCACCGCCACCTCGGTCACCAGATCGCGGGCCAACGGTGCACCGGTGCTAACGGGCGCCGTCGCGCCGCCCATCGCGGACCACAGCGACGCAGCGGACTGCCGGGCGGCAGGCGGCTTCATGCGGCGACCTGCTCCTCGGCCTCGACCGCGTCAGCGAGTGCCTTGAGCGTCGCAAACCTGAAGTCGGGTGTAGTCACGCGCTCGGGTATCGGCGTGGCGCCGAACCCTTGCAGCCCCTGACGGCGCTCGATCCAGCACACCGTATACCCAAGCTCGCGAGCCACGCCGATGTCGTGATACTGGCTTTGCGCAACGTGCAGGATGTCGCCGAACTTATAGCCGAAGGCGGACTGGCGTCCGCGGTTATAGGCGAAGAACTGTGGGTCCGGCTTCGCAACGCCGGTTTCGTCGGCGGTAACGCTGTCGTCGAACGGATCGCCGAGCGTGTGCGCATACGCCGACAAGGCCACGCGATCGGCATTGGTCATCGCCACCAGCCGGAAGTGCCGGCGCAGGCGCTGCAACGCCGCCACCGAATCGTCAAACGCGGGCCAGTCGAGCACGTCGCGCTGAAAAGCAGCGGCCGTCTGCGGATCGGCGGGCAGGCCCAGTTCAGCCGCCAACGACTGGTAGACGCTCGCCATCGCGTGGCTGGAGCGGCCCGGATACGTCGCACGGCCACGGATGTACGGTTCGAAGATCTGGTCGTCGGTCAAATTGCGGGCCGCTTCGCCGCCGAGCCGCCGGACCGATTCCAGCACGCCTTTTTCAAAGTTGATCAGCGTGCCGACGACATCGAACGTCAGCACCTTGAAATCGGTCAGTTTTTTCATTCGTATTCCTCTTCAGTTTTATGTGAACCCTGGATGAGAGAGCCCGGCAATCCGGGCACATGAATCAGGCGGGCACGACTATGGTGTCCTGCGGGTCGAGCACCACGGTCATCTCCATGCCGGGCGCGGGAATCTGCAGACGGGCGTGGTAACTGCCCGGCTGGCGCAAGCTGATTGCCGTACCATCCGGCAGCGTCGCGAAGACGCGCAGGCTTTCGCCCTGATACAGCACCTCGGTCACGCGGCAACGCAGCTGGTTGAGCTGCGCGCCGTTGTCATCACGACTGTCGTGGATGCGCAGCTTCTCCGTCTGCACCGCCAGCAGCAAAGCCTCGGCACGCGGCAGCGGATGCGCTGTGCGCAGCACCGTCGCCCCCAGCAGCACCGCATCGGCGCCGGCACGTGTCACGCTCAACAATGTCGCTTCACCGATAAAACTCGCCACAAAGGCATCGCGCGGCCGGTCGTACAGATGCTCAGGCGTATCGACCTGCACGAGGCGGCCGTTGCGCAACACGGCAACGCGGTCGCTCATCGTCAGCGCCTCGCGCTGATCGTGCGTCACATAGACGATCGTCGCGCCCAGCTTTCTGTGCAGGCGGCGCAGTTCGATCTGCATGGTTTCGCGCAGTTGCTTGTCGAGCGCGGAGAGCGGCTCGTCCATCAGGATCAGTTGCGGCTCGAATACCATGGCGCGGGCGAGCGCCACGCGCTGACGCTGCCCACCGGATAGCTGCGCAATGCGCCGGCCTTCGTAACCGCTCAACTCGACCATCGCGAGCGCATCCGATACTTTCTTCGCCCAGCCCGACTTCGGCTGGCGCCGCGCGCGCAGCGGATAGGCCACGTTCTCGCCGACCGTCATATGCGGAAACAGCGCGTAGTTCTGAAACACGATGCCGATGTCGCGTTTATGGGGCGGCGCAAATGTAATATCACGGCCACCCACCCACACCGAGCCCGAACTCGGCTGCACGAAGCCGCCCAGAATGCCGAGCAGCGTGGTCTTGCCCGACCCGGACGGCCCGAGCAGCGAAACGAATTCGCCCGGCGCGATGTCGATGGACACGTCGTCGAGCGCGACCACCGGACCGTAGCGCCGCGCTGCCGAACGGATCGACACGTCTGCTTTCGCTCTTGCGTCCATGCTTGTTTCCCGTCCACAGGACCATCGGTTAGAAAAATATACGTGGCTGTTATTTCGTCAGCAATTCCCAAATTGTTGGATCAGGCATAACATCACGTCATGCCCAATCTCCGCCGCAAACTCCCCAGCGCCAATGCCCTGTTCGTGTTCGAGGCCGCGGCGCGGTGCGGCAACTTCACGCGTGCCGCCGAAGAGCTATATGTCAGCCAGCCGGCCGTGAGCCGCATGCTGGCGCGCATGGAAGACCACCTTGGGGTGCAACTGTTCGAGCGCGTGCGCGGCGGCATCGAACTGACCGAGAACGGCAAGATCCTGTATCGGAAGATTTCGGAGGGGTTTGGCGGGATCGAATCCGCAATCCGCGAAATCGAGGCCAGGGCAACCGGCATCGAAACGGTGACCCTCTCGGTTTCAACCGCTTTCACCACACATTGGCTGATGCCGCGCATGAACCGCCTGAACCAGGCGTTTCCGGGCGTCGATCTGCGTTTCCAGCTGATTTCAGGCCGCATTGGCGGGCCGCTCGTCGACGTCGACCTCGGTATGCGCTTCAGGACCGACGAAGAAATCGACGAGCACTCGGCTCTCGTGATGCCGGAAGTCCTGCTACCGGTATGCAATCGCCGCTATCACGAGCAACTGTTGCTGGACGCCGGCAGTCCGCACGACGACACCGTAATAAACATGGATGACGGCGAACGCGGCTGGCAGGAACGTTTCGCCGCGTTCGCCGAGCATCAGCGCAGGGCCGCGACCATGCTGAGCTTTTCCGACTATGCAATCGTGGTGCAGGCCGCCTTGCTGGGCCAGGGAGTCGCGCTGGGCTGGTTGAACGTGCTGTCGCACTGGCTGGCCGACGGTGCGCTGATCCCAGCTGAGCACGAACTGATCGTGACGGACCGGCGCTGCTGTCTGGTGTGGCCGGCAAGCCGTCCGTTGCGCCCGGTAGTGGCTGCGCTGCGCGACTGGATCATCGAGGAAGTGCATGCCGACATGATTCGCGTCGACGCGGCCTACCCCGATCTGTGCCTCGCAGCCACGCTGCGCAATGGTAAAGCGCTTTAGCGGCAGCGCCGACGCGCGCCGCTAACCGTAAGCTCAATGCATCACGCCGAAGATCACATCCGCGCCTTCCACCGGTGTGAGGCCGACCTTGAAATACCCTTCGAGCCGGTCCGCAACCGCTTCGTCGAGCGTAAACGGCGGCCGGATAAAGCCGACCTTGACCGCATGTTCGTACCACGCAGTGATCCACGCGCGCAGGTCGACCACATACTGCGGCAGTCCGATATATTCGTCGTAAGCCATGATCTCTCCTTCCCCTTGGTCATGCCATCAGGCGGCTAACCGGCCAACGCTCATTGCAGGCTGGCGATTCGCTGGCGGGAAAACATGCCAGCTGCCGTCGTCATGGCGGAAGAAAAACAGGGTGACTGGACCACTCGGGCAGTTCGCTTCGATGCACACCCGGCAAATGCGGCCGGATTGCGAACGTTGTGTCATCAATACGCGGAGCGGTTGGGCGCTGGCCGCACCAAGCCACTTCTCGACCAGAAAACGCAACGACCTTTCCGCAGTACTCATAGCCCCTCCGAGGTGCCCATGAAAGCATCGTAGGGTCAACGGAAATGCACCTGTATCGGGAGTGGCGGATGTTGGACGCCGGATCGGCTGATTCTCCGCTCAGGATTTCCCTAATAATCCTTAGACATTTAATGCGCGCTGGCTACTCGGCGGCCAGACCGTGCCTGATCGCATAGCGGATCAGCTCGGCGTTGTTCGCAAGACCCAGCTTTTGCATGAGACGCATCTTGTGAGTACTGATGGTTTTCGCGCTGAGCGCGAGGGCCTCGGCGATGTCGTTGATGCTTTTGCCCGACGCCAGCATCTGCAGCACCTGAAATTCGCGGTCGGACAGAATTTCGTGCGGCGGTGCATCGCCCGAGTGCGTCTCGAAGATGATCGCGTCAACCAGCTTCGGGTCGATAAAGCGGCCGCCGCTTGCCAGTTTGCGAATCGCGGTAAGCAGGACCTCGGGATCGCTATCCTTCGTCACATAGCCGGTCGCGCCCGCGCGCAAGGCCCGCGACACCACCTGAGCCTCGTTGTGGATGCTCAGCACCAGCACCGGCAACGAAGGCTGCTCGGCACGCACGCGCCGGATCAGGTCGACGCCGCTGATGCCCGGCATGGTCATGTCGAGCAGCAACAGGTCGATCACGCACGTGCGCAGCTTGTCGACGACTTCGGAGCCTTGTGCCGCCTCTCCGTTCACGACGATGTCGGCGGTCGTCGCGATGATCTGCTTCAGTCCGCCGCGCACGATAGCGTGGTCGTCTGCAATAAGTATCTTGATCATGTGTGAGGTTCTTCGTCTAGCGGAATGTGAATCGAAACTGAGGTACCTGTACCGGGTGAACTGTCGATCAGCAGCGAGGCGCCAATCAGGCGGGCGCGTTCGCGCATGCCAAGCACACCGTAAGAATCGCCTTTGCGCGCTGCATCCTGATCGAAACCGCAGCCGTCGTCGCTCACGTGCAGATCGAGGCCGTTCGCGGAGCGCGTTAGCGTAACGTCTGCCCTGGTGGCGCGGGCATGGCGCGCAACATTCGTGAGCGAGGCCTGAACGATGCGAAATACCGCCGTTGCATGAGCATCCGGAAGCACAGGCTCGCTGCCGTTGATGCGAAACTGGCAGGGAATGTTGTTACGCCGGCTGAAATCTTCAACCAGCCACTCGAGCGCGGAAACGATGCCGAAATTGAGCGCAGCGGGCCGCAGATGGCTCGCCACGTTGCGCACCATCCAGATGGTCGTTTCAACCAGTTCGCGCATGTCGTCGGCCTTTTTCGCCGCATCCGAGTCGCCAGCGAGCCGCATCTTGAGCAGCGAGACATCCATTTTCAACGCCGTGAGGAGTTGCCCCAGTTCGTCGTGAATCTCCATCGCGATGCGCTTTCTTTCTTCTTCGCGAATCGCTTCCATGTAGGCCGACAGCTCGCGTAGCTGTTCCCGCGATTCGAGCAGCGCCTGTTCGATGCGCTTGCGCTCCGTGATGTCGTTCAGGCCGACGTAAATGGCGGGCGCCTCGTTGTAGGTCGCCACGCGGGCCGTCGCCATCGCCCAGAATACCGAGCCATCTGGCCGCGTGAACTGAATCTCGCTGTTGTGAAAACTCCCCTCGCGCTGCAAATGATCGACCAGGCTGTCGCGCTCCAGCGGATCGGCGTAAAAGTCCACGACATTCGCAGCGTCGTTGAGCAGGTCGAGTCCGAACAGTTCCTGGAACGGCCCGTTCGTATAGAGAAGCTGCCCGCCCGGCATCGAGGTAATGCACAACGGCACCGGGCTCGTCTCGACAATCGCACGAAAACGCGCCTCGCTCGACAGCAGTTTCGCCTCGGCGCGTCTGCGCTCCTCGACCTGCGCCAGCAGACTCTGGTTCGCCCGTGCCAGTTCGGCGGTGCGCAGCGCGACGCGCCCCTCCAGCTGGTCGCGCGCACGCGATAATGCTGCCTCGGCCTGCTGACGCACCGACACCTCCGCGAGCAGTTGCCGGTTCTGCACAACCAGTTGCTTGTGCATCGTTCGCAGTGCGAGATGTGTGCTGACGCGCGCGATCATTTCCTCTACGTGTACGGGCTTGGTCAGGTAATCGACGCCGCCCGCAGAAAATCCTTCGACCATGTCCTCGCTGCCGGTACGCGAGGTCATGAAGATCACCGCAATGTCGCGGGTGCGATCGTCCATCTTCAGGCGCCGGCAGGTTTCGAAGCCGTCGATGCCGGGCATCTTGACGTCGAGCAGAATCAGATCAGGTTGCGAGAACTGAGCGCGCTCGAGCGCTTCCGCGCCGTCGAGCGCGACAAGGACGCGAAAGCCGCGTTCAGTCAGACTGTCGACGACGACGCCCAGATTGGCGGGCGTATCGTCGGCGATGAGGATGGTGGGCTGCTCGCTGAGTTGGCCCGTTGTGTCGCTCATGGTGCCGGCCTTTGCACAAGATTTTGTTCGACCAACTCAAGAATCGCCTTCGACTGGTAGCCCTTCGCCAGTAGACGCACCTGCTCCGCGAATGGGGCATAGCGTGCGTCGAGTGCCGCGACGCGCTCGCTCCAGAGCGAAATTTCCCTCATGTCGCCATGCCGGGCGAGGCGGTGCAACTCGTTCATTTCCTGCGGCGGCACGGCAAGACTCGCTTCGGACAACGACACGCCCTGTTGCGCCGTTGCGGGTGCCGTCGCCGGTGCTGTTGCATACGTCCACTCCAGGCCGAGCAACGCCGCGATCTTCTCAAGCAGCCGGTCGAAATCGACTGGCTTCGGGAGAAAGGCATTCACGCCGGCGTCGAGGCTCCGTTTCTCGTCAGTGCCGGACGGACTCGCGGACACCGCGATGATCGGCACATCCGCAATGCCCGGCGACTGGCGCAGCCGCTGGGTCACTTCGAGGCCATCCATGTCGGGCATCACGATGTCTGTAACAACCAGCGACGGCCGCTCGTGTTGGGCCTGTTCAAGCCCTTCACGGCCGGTCGCCGCTTCGACGGTGTCGAACCCGAGCCGCTCGAGCAAAGTAATGACAACCGCACGATTGACCGGCACGTCGTCGATCACCAGCACCTTCCTGCGCGGACCGTCGTAGCCCGTCACATCCCGAGCGGGCGGCGCAGTCACCGGGGCGTCCGGCAGCGCGTGCGCTGCCGCAAGCTCGAACCAGAACAGGCTGCCTTCTCCAACCCGGCTCTCGACGTGAATCTCGCCACCCATTGCGCGGACGAACTGGCGGCTGATCGCAAGACCCAGCCCGGTGCCGCCAACCCGGCGCTCGGGCCGGCCGACCTGTTCAAAGGGCTCGAAAATCGTCTCCAACTGCTCAGCGAGCATGCCGACACCCGTGTCCCGTACCTCGAAGCGCACTGCCCGCGGCCCAGCCCTCATGATATGCAGACTCACGCTGCCATGGTCCGTGAATTTGACGGCATTCGCGAGCAGATTGAGCAGCACCTGGCGCAGGCGCTGTCCGTCTGCACGCACGCCGGCAGGCGCATCGCCGGCGATTTCGCAGATGAAATCCAGACCCTTCTGCTCCGCCTTCACGCCGATGATCTCGCGCAGCACGTCAACCAGCCCCGCCAGCGGCACGTCGCCGATCTGGACGCGCAATTTGCCGGCTTCGATCTTTGCGAAGTCGAGCGTGTCGTCGATCAGCGTCAACAGGTGTTCGCCACTGCGCTGGATCACCGCGACACCTTCGAGCTGCCGCTCGCCGAGCGCGGGGTCACGCCGCAAGATCTGGGCGTAGCCGAGAATGCCATTCAGCGGCGTGCGCAATTCGTGGCTCATGTTGGCCAGGAATTCGCCCTTGGCGCGATTCGCCGCCTCGGCGGCCTGGCGTGCCTCGCGCTCCCTCGCGGCCGCGCGCTCCTCGAGATACGCACGATGCAGCCGCGCGCCCATCGCGTTGAACGCCGTCACCACGCGATCGAGTTCATCCGGCGCGTCGGGTGCCCGCCGTTGCAGGCCAAGCGGCTGCGGCGTCTCGTGAAAGTCGTAGTCGCCGACACCGCTCGCGATCGCAGCAAGATGCCGCGTCACGAGCCGGGACAGGATGTAGATTGCAAACAGCGAAACGAGGAACGTATTGGCCGCCTGGCTCACCAGAATGAGCAGCGCCGTATGCGTCAGTTCGTGGTACAGATTAGCCAGAGTGGCCTGGACATAGAGCGTGCCGATCCGCTGATCCTTGCCCTGCACCCGGTAAAGCAGCGGAAATTCGCGGGCTATTGCCGGACCAGCCGTGCGCCGCCCTGCCGTCACGATCATCGGCGCGGCACCCGCACCGGCTTCGATAACCTCGGCGGCGCAGATATCTTCGAGACGCAGAATGCCGTCCAGCTCGATTTGCAGTTGCGGCTGATCGAGCCGCCAGAGCGCCTCGCCGACGCCGCCGCTGTAGCTTCTGTCGATGTCCGCGAGACGATTTTGGACCCGTTCGATTCCTCGGTCATAATCACGGTAGAGTTGCAACGCAGTCAGCAAAAGCGTGACTACGCAGCTGAAAAGGAATACCGTCGCGAGAAGCCGCAGAACCACGCTGTGGCGAAAGCGATTGAGTGAACTCCACCATGCGCCGAACGTGTTGAGAGCCATATTCCCCCGCGAGTGCCCTGGTTCTCGTTTTCCCTATTCTGCACTCGTTGCCGATCCGCGGTCTACCCATAGAGCGCCGGGTAGCAGCGCGCCACGGCGCCGAAGCGCCCTCTCGGTGGTGCGTGGCCTCGCCGCGGGGCTGCTTGTCTGCGCTGCGACCGTCCTGCCCGCGTTCGCCCTGGATACCGTCAAACCGCTAAAGTCTGATGAATTCCGGGTTCGCTACGCCTACCCATTCGAACTCCTTACGGAAGTACTCAAACGTACGACGCCAGCCTACGGCCCTTACGTCGAAGAGCCCTACACCGAAACCATTTCGGTCGCGCGTTCGCATGAAGAAGCCCTGAAGGGCGACCGTATCAACATCATGATCAGCGATGCAGGGCACAAGGAATTCGACGAGGACATGATTCCCGTTCCGTTCCCGATCGACAAGGGACTGCTCGGCTACCGCGTTGCGCTGATCGACTCGGATAACCAGTCGAAGATCGACGCCGTTCAGACGCTCGAGCAACTCCGCACGCTGTCGGTCGGCCAGGGAAGCAACTGGGGCGACGTCCGCGTCTATGAATACAACCATGTGCCCGTAAGAACTGCACAAACCTACGAATCGCTTTTTCTGATGCTTTTACATGGACGTTTCGACCTGTTTCCACGGGGCGTCACGGAAGCCCCGGGGGAAGTACTTGCCTATGGCCCTCAGTATCCGCGCCTCGTAATAGATCGGCACCTGCTGATCCGCTACCCGTTCGCGCAGTTCTTTTATGTCAGCAAGTCGGAGCCGCGGCTCGCCGCCCGCATCCGCGATGGGCTCGAGCAGATGAAAAAAGACGGCAGCTTCGACGCGTTCTTCAACCAGCACTTCGCCCGGCAACTCATCGATCTCAAACTGCCGGATCGTACCGTCATCGAGCTCAAGAATCCGTACTTGCCGGCATGGGTTCCGTTGTCGCGCAAGGATCTCTGGTTCGATCCCAATTCGCTGCGCTAGCCGGCTTGCCAGCCAGTCAGATCATGCAGATCAGCCGGCCATGGCGAGCGTATCCGGTACCGAGGCGTGTAACAGGACCTCGTCCACCAGATCTGCCACATTCAGCAAGGTCCGCTCGACCGCGCCACCTAGCATTTCACTGTGGGTTTTGCGCAGTTCCCATAAAGTCTCGCCGAGCCTGCGAATCGATGCAGGCTCGCTATCGGTCAATGGCCAGCAATGCAGCAGATACGCCAGCGAGGTAACGTTTCGCTGCTCACACCATGTGTCGAACAGATGCATGCAGATCGAGTTGATCTGCTCCACTGCATTTTCGCGCTCGGACAGATAGGGGAACATGGCGCACCAACCGGATAAACGATTTCGATATCCAATGCTAGGCGCGCGGTCAGCGGGTTGCAGTCAGGAAGCGTGGAAAATGCCCGACATGGATGCTGAATCGCGGGTCAGGAAATCCTTAATGCAACGCGACAGGGTCGATAAGGCTGAATCGCCGGACCGGAGCATAGCAGACCGTCAGCTCTTCAACCGGTACCCCGTCTTGAAGATCCACGCGACGATAACCAGAAAAATGGCCAGGAACAGCGCGGTCATGCCGAGACTCACCGCGACGTCCACATCTGCCAAGCCGTAAAAACTCCAGCGAAAACCACTCACCAGGTACACGATCGGATTGAACAGGGTCACGATCTTCCAGAACGGCGGCAACATATTGACCGCATAGAAGCTTCCGCCGAGAAACGTCAGCGGCGTGATGATCAGCAGCGGCACGAGCTGCAGCTTCTCGAAACTGTCCGCCCAGATGCCGATGATGAAACCAAACAGGCTGAACGTCACCGCGGTGAGCACCAGAAACAGCACCATCCAGAACGGATGCAGCACTTGCAACGGCACAAAGAGCCCGGCAGTAGCGAGAATGATCAGTCCCAGCAGAATCGATTTGGTTGCTGCCGCACCGACGTAGCTCACCACGATCTCGAGATACGAGACCGGCGCGGACAACAACTCGTAGATCGTTCCTGTGAACCGTGGAAAGTAGATCCCAAACGACGCGTTCGAAATGCTTTGCGACAACAGCGACAGCATGATCAGCCCCGGCACGATGAACGCGCCGTAAGTGATGCCGTCCACTTCCTTGATGCGCGAGCCGATTGCCGCGCCGAACACGACGAAATACAGCGAAGTGGAAATCACCGGCGCAATAATGCTCTGCATCAGCGTGCGCCAGGTGCGCGCCATTTCGAACTTGTAGATTGCGCGGATTGCGTAAATGTTCATTGATCACCTCTCAGCAGACTGACAAAGATGTCTTCGAGCGAACTCTGCGTCGTCTGCAGATCCTTGAAGCGAATGCCTGCGTCTTCCAGCGCTTTGAGCAAGGCAATGATGCTGTTTTGCTCGCGTTCCGTGTCGTAGGTGTAGATCAACTCGTTGCCATCCGCGGAGAGCGTGAGGCGATAGTCGGCGAGCGCAGGCGGCACCTGTTCCAGCGGACTTTCGAGTTGCAGTGTCAGTTGCTTCTTGCCGAGCTTGCGCATCAGTTCGGCCTTGTCTTCGACCAGCATGATCTCGCCCGCGTTGATCACGCCGATGCGGTCGGCCATTTCTTCGGCCTCGTCGATATAGTGCGTGGTGAGAATGATGGTCACGCCGCTCGCGCTCAGCGAGCGCACCAGTTGCCACATGTCGCGCCGCAACTCGACGTCGACACCCGCCGTGGGCTCGTCGAGAAACAGCACGCGCGGTTCATGCGAAAGCGCCTTGGCGATCAGCACACGGCGTTTCATGCCGCCCGAAAGCTGGATGATCTTGTTGTTACGCTTTTCCCATAGCGACAGGTCCCTGAGCACCTTCTCGATGTACGCAGGGTTCGCCGGTTTGCCGAACAGTCCGCGGCTAAAAGAAACCGTGGCCCAGACCGTCTCGAACGCGTCGGTAGTGAGTTCTTGCGGCACCAGCCCGATCAGCGAACGCGCCGCCCGGTAAGCAGTGCCAATATCATGACCGTCCACCACCACGGAGCCTTCCGACGCCTTCACGATGCCGCAAATGATACTGATCAGCGTGGTTTTGCCGGCACCGTTCGGTCCTAGCAACGCGAAGATCTCGCCACGGCGAATCGATAGATTGATGTTTTTAAGCGCGTGGAAACCGGAAGCGTAGGTCTTGGAGAGATTCGTGACAGAGACGACAGGCTGCATGGAGGACAAGGGTACGGACGCAGCTGCCGGTTGGGTTTGCCGGGCCGCAGCCCGGAGAGATGTTTCGGAATCGATGATGATCCTCGCAATGTAAAGGGAAGCGCGTTATCGCTGGGGTATCTCGAACACGAGACAGGTCGTCGTAGCATGCGCATACAAGGTGCCGTCGGGCCCGACCAGGCGCGCTTCAGCGGTTGCCAGTTGGCGGCCGCAATGAATCACTTTGCCCTCAGCACGCACACGTTTTACGCGGGGCGTCAGCCCCTTCACGTAGTTCACGCTGAGTTCGGCCGTGGTATAGCCTCGTCCAGGCGGCATCTTCGTGTGTACGGAACAGCCGAGTGCCGAATCGAGCAGCGTGGCGACCCAGCCGCCGTGAATCGTGCCGAGCGGGTTCAGATGCTGTGCCCGCGGTTCACCCTGAAACACGCAGCCGCCGTCACTGACTTCCACAATCGTGAAGTCCAGGGTCTTCGCTATCGCTGCGTAGGGTACTTCGCCGCGCAGCATGGCCTGCAGGAATTCCAGCCCGGTTTTGCCGGCAACCTGTTCGGGGCTTGCCAGTCCGGGGCCCGGTCCCGCTTCCAGCCGGCTCACAATCTCCGCCTCCTCGGCGAGCCATGTCTCGATCACTTGTTCGGATGTCACTGCAAATCTCCGTGTTTTATTGATGTTTCGCGCGGGCTGGGGCCGCTCGGCCGCCCTCCGCGCGCGCCATCTTTCGCTCCAGACTGGCGCGCATCGCCGGCCATTCGGTGTCAATGATACTGAAGCGCACGGAATTTCGCTTACGGCATGGCGTAACCCCGCCATCGCGGCGAGGGTGTTAAAGCGCTCCCAGGAAATGAGAGACGCAAATCCGCGGCCATTGCGGCCGCGGCAATCCAGGCGTGCGGAGACTAAGCGCCCCTGCACACCCGGTGTCAATCAGCTTGCCAGCTTCCTGAACGTTTCCAGCACGGCATCGCCCTTGAACGGCTTGACGATCCAGCCCTTCACGCCCGCTGCCTTGCCGCGTTCCTTCATCGCCGGGCTGCTTTCGGTGGTCAGCATGATGACGTTGACCGTGCTGTTGCCGAGTTCACCACGAATCTTTTCGACCATCGTCAGGCCGTCCATGTTCGGCATGTTGACGTCGCTGATCACGAGCCTGATGCCCGGATTGCCCTTGAGCTTGGTGAGGCCGTCCTTGCCGTCCACTGCCGTATCGACGTCGAGACCATTTTTCTTCAGGAAGCCGGCTACCTCGTCACGCACCGTGCTCGAGTCATCCACAACAAGAATTTTCGACATGTCTATTTCCTATGGCATCGATCAAAATAAGTCGAGGCCGGTTTCAAAACAGTTCAAGTTCACCGCTGGTATCTTCGAGCGCGCTCGCTTCGGCGACAAAATCGATCGGCGCATGCGCACACATGCAAATCGTCGCCCCCAACCTGACGGCATCGTTGATCGACACGGAATACGACGCCAGAAACTCCGGCTTGAGCGCCTCCAGATAGGGCCTGCAACGTGCGCTCAGCACATAAGGCGTCGACATGCCCAGATCCGGAAAGTACTGGAGCAACTCCTGATTCACGGCTCCACAGCACAGATTGCAGATCTCAAGAAACACTTCCAGGAAGGGACGCTCCGACTCTTCTCTTAGGAAGTAGCCTTGCGTACGCTCGTCTTCATCGTACTGAAGAATCAGCAGCAGACGGAACGCAATTCCGGAGATCGTCAGGATAACCAGGTTGCCATCGGACAGGCTGTGTGCGCCATGCGCATCCGCCGGGACGATCTCGCAGACGTCGCTCGCCTCCATCGTCAGGCGCGATCTGATCGCCCTGAAGAAGATGTGTTCAACGCTTTCCTTTGCATGAGCACTGATCACGTCGATACCCACTAGTGAAGCGTTGCCTGAAACTGGTTGGCCAGCGACTCGACACTCGAGAGCGACGCGGCAATCATCTTGCCGCCTGCCTGGATGTCCTGGAAGGTCGCCGTGGTCGTCAGGTCGTTTCTATGCAGACTGTCGCGGTAACTCTTCGACAGCTCTTCCGAGCGCGCAGCGAGTGCCCGCACTTCACTCGCTACCACCGCGAAACCACGGCCTGCCGTGCCCGCACGGGCCGCCTCGATCGACGCATTCAACGAAACGATCACCACGTGACGAACAATCGAAGACAGCTCGTGGTTTTTCGTGTGCATGTCCTGGTTCTGCGTCATCAGCGAGATCATCTGTTCATGCCAGCGTTCGAACGTGCCCGCCAGACCTTTGAGGCGCGCGGCTTCCGCCGCAAGCTGAGCGGCCTTGTGCCCCAACTGGTCCTTGCTGTCGAGCGCGGCCTTCAGCTCCGTGCGCACTGCGTCCGCGCTGTCCGACTGCGTCTTCAGCTCGTCGCGCAACTGGGCGAGCGTGGCTTCGAGTTCCTGCATGTGTTGCTCGTGCACGCCGATCAACTCGCGTTGCGCGGCGCTCGCCTGCGATAGCGTTGCCGTCTGACGATCTGCTTCCGCGCGCAAGCGGTGCACCGCCCTGGCGCTCGCCAGGCGGTACGCGGCCAGTGCCACGAGAGCGGTGACGGCGCTGCCGGCCAGCGCTGCTACTAGAACCTGTTGAATCACAGCCAATCCTTCCGAATGTCAATTACAGTGAGCGGCAAGAGTCAGCCGCTCAATCGGCCAGCGTATCGAGTTCCAGCTGGTCCGCATCGCCGCGTGTCGGGATGCCCGCGGTATCGACCGCGAGGCTCGCCGGCAGACTCACGATGGTCTGGAACTGGCGGAAACCGGCGCCCTTGTGGTCGTCGGTGAAGCGCAGGGCGATGCTGCCGTGCTCACGCCTGAGGAAGTCGCGCACAGCGTCCATACCGACACCGCGGCCCGATACTTCGGTAACCTTATCGGCCGTCGAGAAGCCCGGACGGAAGATCATCTCGGCGATTTCCTCGTCGCTCAGCTCCTGATCGGCTGCAATCCAGCCCTTCTCGAGCGCCATGCCGCGAATCCGCTGCAGCGCGAGGCCGCGGCCGTCGTCGCTGAGCGTGATCTGCACCGTTTCCCCGTGCATGCCCACTTCGATATTGATCGCGCCCGCGGCGGGCTTGCCTTGCGCAGTGCGCACGTCGGCGGTTTCGAGACCATGGTCGACGGAATTGCGCAGCAGGTGCATAAACACGTTCTTCAGCGCACCACCCGCCTCACGCCGCAAGCGGTAGCCGTTGTCGTCAATCTGCACTTGCGGCGTTGCCTTGCCTAGTTCCTGCGCCAGCGACGGCAGCGATTCGAGCACGCCCGACAGCGCCTCGCCCACGCTTTCCGTACCGAGAATGCGCAAAGCCTGACGCACGTTGTGGCGCATCGACTGGAGAGCGTGCAGATCGTCGGCCTTCGCGGCTTCAAGCAAACGCAGGCTCTCCTGAATATGCGCGATGTCGACCATCAGGAAACGCTCCGCGCTTTCGCGGTGGCTCGCACCCTTGCGGCCAAGGCTGACTTCGTTGATCGTCGCGTAGCTCTCGACAGCGGCGCGCACACGGGCCAGTTCCTGCATCAGACTGTCCTGATCCCACGCCTCGTGCACCTCTTCCGAATGACGCAGTTCGTGATAACGCTGCTCAGTCTCGTGCACGATGTTGGTCAGATGCTGCAGGTTGTAGGTCCGCGCGTTGCCCTTGATGGTGTGCATGTTGCGGAACAGCTCCGAGATCGCTTCGCGGTCCGCCTGCGAATGCTGGCGAATGATGCGCTCGTTCTCGTTGATAAAGCCCGCGGAGCTCTCGATGAAGTGATGGAACTTCTCTTCGCTCACCGCCAGAATTTCGCCGATCATCTCCAGCTGGCGCCTCTGCTCGCCGGCCTCTGCCGCGAGCTTGCGCAACTCGGTGACGTCGCGAATGCACAGCATCAGACGCACGATCGTGTCGCTGTCGTCGGTGATGGCCGACCAGTTCAGATCGAGAATCTTCACGCGGCCATCGGGCATGCGCTTCGAGATTTCGGTGACCAGCAGGTGTTCGTTGAACGCAAAGTTGATTGCATCTTCGCCGAGACACGCGAAGCTCGCGGCATCGACTTGCGACAACACGTCCGCGCCGAGATCGGTATCCGCGAACACCAGGTCCATCAGACTGCGGCCCGCAATGTCGTTGGTCTCGAAGATCGCTTCCAGATAGGCGGAATACTCGGAGTGGACCACCGCCCCTTCCACCACGGTCAGAATGCCCTGCTGCATGTTCTGCAACATCGCCTGAATGTCCGCGGTCTTCTGCTTGAGTTGCAGCGAGCTTTCCTGAATCTTCTCGATCATGCCGTTGAACGCCACGATCGAGTGACCGATTTCGTCCATGCGGCCCACCGGCACGCGACGAGTGAAGTCCTGGCTCGATGCGATCTCGCTCATCATCTCCTGCATGCGGGTCAGCGGGCGCGTGATCTGGCGATACAGCAGCGACCCGATCGATGTCAGCAGGATGATCGCAATACCCGTGACGATTGCAATGGCGGTCGTGGTCGTCGCCAGCGTACCGTTCAGCGTGGTGATGGCCTCGTCTTTCTCGCGGTTCTTCTCGATGCGCAGCGTCTCGACGATGCCTTCGAGCTCGTCGCGATACTGGGCCACATTCGCGAACAGATACGCTTGCGCCAGCTCGTTCTTGCCGGCGGCCTTCATCTTGGCGGTGTCGTCGATTGCCGAGAAATAGTTCTCGAGGCTGTCGGCCGCCTGGGATACGAGACCCTTCTGCGCCTGGCTGGCGGCGTCGTGCGCCTGCAAGGCAAGCGCCTGCTGCAAGGTCGCTTTCTTCTTCGTGAGTTCGTCCTGAGCCTGCGCGACGACGTTGCCGTCCGGCGCATACACGAGCGTCATGATGGCGAGCTGCACGTCCTTAACCTGAGAGACCAGATCGGCCGAGGCGAGCGCGCTAGGCACTACCCCTTCTGTGACCTGCTTGACCTCGGCGGCGCTGTGCCGGGTCTGATAGACCGCATAGCCGCCGATGGCGGACAGTGCGACGAACATCAGAATTACCAATAGCGTGATGCGATGACGGATAGTCATTTATGCAAATCCCCGAGGTCTAGCGTGTGATTTTTGCTCTTCATGAGAGCCGCCCGACCTTGTTGTGTTGGTCGGAATTGTCGGGCGCCACGATTATCGTAGACCGCATGTGACAGATCGATGACTAAAGATAGCGCCCTGATTTAAACGCCTAAGAAATTAAAGCAGAATAAAACGTAATTATTGCGAATCTTGAATATGCGCAATTTATTTAGGATTTCCCTAAAGTTTTTTCGCTTGATGCCGTTAATACTTCGCCCTTTGCTTTCCATGCGTCGCGTACGACGTCACGATCTAGCTCAGCACCCTCAGGCGGCGCCACCGCGTATCCATGTCTTTCAGCAGAGCGATGTAGCTCACGGCGCGCTCGGTACCGAGGCTCGCGCTCGCGGCTTCGTTGGTCTCATTCCACAATCGCTCGAAGCGATTCGCCGCCTCCAGTCTCGCAAGCGGCTGGTTCAACAGAACGACAAATGCAAAAGACAGTTCTTCCACGCTTCGATGCATCTGTGAATGCACCGACATCGATTTGGCAAAGTGATTCAAACGGCCCTCAAGCGTTAGTTGTCATAGGTACGCAAAACTCCATCAGCACAATTCTCAACAAAGATTGTCACCAGAATATTACGGGGGTAGTTCAGATGAGCCGGAAATGCAATGTGTTGTTCCTGTGCCGCGCGAATTCCGCGCGCAGCGTCATGGCCGAAGCGCTGCTTCGCGAGCTCGGCGGCGAGCGTTTTGAAGCGTTTAGCGCCGGCATTGAACCAGCTGACGACGTGCACCCCCTCACGCTTGCACAACTACGCCCCACGATAGGCGATCTCGGCAGAGTGCGGCCAAAAAGCTGGAACGTCTATACGAAAGCAGATGCACCCGTGATGGACGTGGTGATCGCAATGTGTGAAGAAGCCGGCGAAGCGCATGCGCCCGCGTTTCCCGGCAAGCCGATCTTCTGCGAGTGGAATTTTGCGGACCCGCTCGCAGCAGGCAGCGACGACGCCGAGCAAAAGCGTGTCTTCGAACAGGTGTTCCGGCAGATTCTGCGTCGCATCAGCGTGTTTGTTGCGCTTCCGCTGCACTCGATGCAAGCATCCGAACAGCGGCTCGCGGTCAATTCGATGGACGAACACGCGCCGCCCTCGATTGCAGTCGAGTAAGCACCGCACCACGAGCGGAAATGAACCCTTCGCAGGCATGCCGCGTGCTGCCGCAGTCGTCGCACGGTGCAAAAGCAGCGCACCGTCGCTGACTTAAAAGGTTCATCGGGGCAACCTAGGATGAAACGTTCGCACTCACGGAGCAGCCAGCCGACATCCGCGACTTTGCCCCCCACCGCTTCCGGGAGTGCAAATGCTCGTTCACTTCATGCCGTCATCCGGCATCGTCGTCGCCATGCTGGTCGTCTGTCTCGTGATGGTGCTGGCATTCGAGGCGACCAACGGTTTCCATGATTCCTCCAACGCGGTCGCCACCGTCATCTACACGCAGTCGCTCAAACCTGGCCAGGCCGTGATCTGGTCCGGTCTGATGAATTTTATCGGGGTGATGGTGGGGGGAATTTCTGTCGCCTATGCGCTCGTCGAAATACTGCCGCCCGATGTGTTGACGCCACCGGACGGTTCGCCCGCCGTCCCGATGCTGGTGTCGATTTTCGCGGCGGCCCTGTTCTGGAACATCCTGACGTGGGCGTTTGCGATACCCAATAGCAGTTCACATTGCATCATCGGCGCGCTGATCGGCGTCGCGGCAGCCGACGCGCTGATCAAGGCGCGCAGCATGACGCAAGGAGTGGACTGGAAGCAGATCGTGATCGTACTGAAGGGGCTTGCCATTTCGCCGATACTGGGCCTGCTGCTGGCTGGCGGACTGTACGGCATCATGCGGCTCGTGGTGCGGCGCGGTCATCTGTTCGAAACACCGAAGGAAGGCCAGCCACCGGTCTGGTGGCTAAGAGGGCTGCTGGTTCTCACGTGTACCACGGTCAGCTTTTCGCACGGCACCAATGACGGTCAGAAAAGCATTGGCCTCATCATGTTGACGATCATCGGTCTGCTGCCGGCTGCATACGCGCTCAATCCACAGGCCACCGGTCAGATGACCGAACTCAGCCAGAACGCGGCAGCCGCAATTCCACTGATTCAGCGCTATGGCGACGACGTCAAGGATCAGGCGCTGAAGTCCGCGACCTTGCTGCAAAACGCCGGCCCGCAACTGGCCAGCGAGGCGCACGAACTCAAGACCCACGACGATTCTGCGAATTCACCGCAAACGGTGGCGGTGCGGGCACAACTGCGCGGAGCCGTGTACGATGTGCTCTCGGAACTCAAGCACGTCGGCGAGCAGAACGGTGCCAGCAAGGACGAGAAGGCGCAGGCAACGGATCTGCTGAAGAAAATGGGCCCGCCGGTGCAATATGCGCCATGGTGGGTTCGTGTGCTAAGCGCGCTATGCCTGGGTATCGGCACGATGATTGGCTACAAACGCGTGGTACGTACGTTGGGCGAACGGCTCGGCAGGCAACATATGACGCCGGGCCAAGGGGCCAGCGCGGAACTGGTCGGCTCGGTGCTGATCGGCACGGCTGGATTTACTGGACTACCGGTCAGTACAACTCACATCATTACGTCGGGAATTGCCGGCACGATGGTAGCGGGTGGCCAGGGTGTGCAAGGCGGTATGCTATGGCGTATCGCACTCACCTGGCTGGTTACCTTGCCTGTCACGATCCTGCTTTCCGCATGTTTATTCTACTTCCTTGCGAACCCCAACTTCTGACGACCAACACGCGCGCGGTGCCGGTTCCGCGCAACGCTCCGAGCCCCCGGCGGGGACCTGGGCGAAACTCATGACGCGACTGCACATACGTCATGCGGCAACCACATTGGCCGTACTCGGCGTCGGACTCGCAATGGGTGCGCCGTTTATCCTCGGCGCGCATGACGTGCTGACCGGCTTACGCAGCGTCTCCCTGCAGATCTTTGCGGTGCTGGCGGCAAGCGCCGCGCTAAGCGCTGCTGCCAAGGCGGGAAAACTGCATCTGATGCAAGGCGCGCTTGGCCTGCGGCTACGCTTCCTGCGCACGCTAACGATTACCGTCGTCACCGATTTCGCATTTCTCGTCTCGCCGTTGGGCGCAGCGGGCTACGGCGTGAATATGGGCCTGCTGCAGCGTTCGGGAGCCTCGTGGGCACTCGCCACCACGGTGGTCGGCGCGGACCAGGCGTTAGACCTGACGTTCTTCGCGGCCGCCGTGCCGCTCTCGTTGCTGCTCGCGCTCGGACCGCTCAGTCAGGTGACGCCGAACTTCCCGTTATCCACCGTCCTCACCGTACTGGCGGCGCTCGCGATCGTCGTGGCTGTGCTGTGGCTCTGCCGCCGCCCCGCCGTCGCCGCGCTCGACGCAGCGGGGCGACGCATCGTATGGCTGCGGGCGCGGCGCGCGCGCTGGACCCGCTTTCGCCAGAGCGTAGGGCGGCAATGGGTGCTGCTGCTGACGGGGCCGCGCTGGCGTCTTGCAGCGCTGCTGGTGTTGACCACCTTGCAATGGCTGCTTCGTTACAGCGCGCTGTGGTTCATCCTGCATGAACTCGGCTATCGCTTGCCACTTGGCTTCGTGCTGGCGGTGCAGGCCGTCGTATTGCACGCGGCGCTGTGGACAGGCGTGCCTGCCGGAGGCGGCAGCGGCGATCTGGCGCTGGCCGCCGCATTCGCGCCATGGGTGCCGCGCGCGGCCATGGCGACCGCGCTCGTGCTGTGGCGCTTTGCGACGCTCTATTGCCCGTTACTGCTAGGCGCTGCAGGCTTTATCGCGCTGGCGTGGCGCCGCCGCGGTGCCGTACCGCTCGCACAATAGAGTGCCGGGCACCACGTCAAAGCCAGGCGCTTTCTCAAAGACCCTTACGCGGCCGTATCGCGCGGCTTTCTGATTCTTACCGAAAGCCGAGCGCGGCCCGGATGATCGACCCGCAGGACAAATAGCTGCAGCGTCTGGGTAATCAACGCAAGTGGGTAGGTCACCTTCAGCAGATCGGAGATCATGCGCCACTCGGCGCGCACGCCCTTCCAGTAGCCGAGCTTTTCGGTCTTGCGCGCCTGCGTGACGTGCGGCCAATGCGTGACCGCAATCGAAAGCCGGCGCGAGATGATGCGCCGGTTCATGAACATTTCAATGCCGAAGCGCGGCAAGCCATGGATTTCCTTGAGCGCTTCGTCGAGCAACTGCTTTCTGACGACGCGCTCCCCGGAGACGAAATCAAGGCCGATAAAGCGAAACAGCAGCAGGCTGTTCTGCCGCAGGCTCATGCTGACGTCGGCGCATCCACTCAGGACGGGGGCGGCCAACGCGCTGATGTGGTCGAGTGCCAGGCCCTTCAGATCGGCATCGAGCAGCATAAGCCACTCGTGCTCCGCGGCTGCTATACCCACAGCCATCGCCGCGCTCTTGCCGCGGTTCTGCGCGCATTGGATCAGTCTGACCGAAGGAAAGCGCCTGACGATGTCGGCCGTGCCGTCAGTCGAGCCATCGTCGACGACGATGACTTCGGCTAGCAGCGGATGGACCGACGCCACCGCCAGCACCGCAGCGATACGCGGTGCTTCGTTATAGGCGCAAATGATGCATGAAACCCGGTGACCTCTAGATGGCATAGAAAATAGTCGTCGTATTGCGGGAGGGGACAGCCCGGTCAAGCGGACCTGGCGAACGGCAGACGTCCGATTTTGACCGCGTTTTATGACCGTTTCATCTGCTTCACGATTGCCGAGCAGAGAACCACATGAAAAAGTCGTTAGCGTGACAAGCGAACGAAAAATGCGTGAATCATGAAGAGCCCGTGCCTCCATTACGCCGCATCGTGCACACCCGCTCCCCCCGCTTTACATTCGCGTAAGCACCCGACCGTTGCGTGCGCCGCGGGGCGCGCCATGCCGCCAGGTCAGCATGCCGTTGACGATCACCGCTTCGATGCCTTCGGCGGTCTGGATAGGGTCGTCATAGGTCGCGCGATCGCGTACCGTGGCCGCATCGAACACGACGACATCCGCATGCTTGCCCACTTCGATAGTCCCGCGATCCTTGAGGCCGAAGTTTTTGGCGGTCAGTCCGCTCATCTTCCAGACCGCCGTTTCAAGCGGAAATAGACGCACGTCACGACTATAGTGGCCTAGCACTCGCGGGAACGTTCCCCACAAACGCGGGTGAGGCTTGCTGCCGCCAGCGAGGCCGTCGGAGCCGATCATCGTGTCCTCGAAGGCCATGATGTTCCTGACGTCGCCCTCGTCCATGCTGAAATAGACCGCGCTTGCCGGCTGCAGACGCTGTGCGGCTTCCACACGGCTTACTTTCCATTCGTCGGCAATCTCGGCAAGCTCGCGTCCCGAGTATTCCGGGTAAGGCTCGCTGGTCGCGATCACGACACGCCCCTGTAGTTTTTCCTCGACCGTATGCAGCATCGTCGAACTGGCGGTGTACGGATAGCAATCGAGCGCGACGCATTGGCACTGCATTGCGGCACGGATCAGCGGCAAGGTTACAACCGACTTGCCGAAGTTCGCTTCCCGCATCAGTTTGTGGTGCGAAATGACGACACGTACATCCAGCGCCCGGCCAATGGCAAAGGTTTCATGCAGAGAATCCACACAGCCTTCCGCCTCGTTGCGCATGTGCGTCGCGTACACGGCGCCGGTGCCCGTCAGCGGACGGCACACCTCGATGACTTCCGAAGCAGGTGCTAGCGCTGCGGGCGGATAGTAGGTACCCGTCGATACACCGATTGCTCCCGCGTCTAACGCTTCGCTCAGCAGGTCGCGCATCGCCGCGATCTCTTCATCAGTGGCCGCGCGATCGAGCGAGTCCATTGTCATCACGCGCAACGTGGTGTGTCCCACCATGGCGGCGACGTTCACCGAAGCAGGGGCCGCGCGTAGCGCATCGAGGTAATCGGCAAACCGCCCAAAAGCGGATGCCGTCGACGGGTCGCGTTGCTGCAGCAGACTAAGCGGTAAAGGCAGCGCCATGTTCGCTTTGAGTGGTGCGAGGCTAACGCCGCAATTGCCAGTGACCACGGTGGTCACGCCCTGCGAGATCTTGCAGATCATCTCGGGGTCGGACAGCACGGACTCGTCATCGTGAGTGTGCGAGTCGATAAAACCCGGCGCTACAATGTTGCCACCGGCATCCAGGTCAGCACGCGCGGCTTGCCCGGACAGATCGCCGATGGCAACGATCATGCCGTCGCGAATGCCGACATCCGCATCGAAGCGCGGACGGCGCGTGCCATCGACGACCGTGCCGCCGCGAATCACCAGGTCGAAAGGACGCGGAGTGTGCTCGCTCATAGTAGGGGTCTCAGTTCAATGAACCTGATTCAGGTTGCTCAATCGGCCACTTCGGATACCTGATCTTTCCATAAGTCAGCGCATTCCAGTCCGGACTAGCAGAACCCGGGGCGCCGACGTACAGGATATCCTCAGCGATCGTCGCAAACGACGCATGAAAGTGCTGTGCCGACTTGACCACCACAATCCGCTTGCTGGACAGGTCACACTGAAGTTGCGTGAACAGATCCACATTCATGGCCTGGCCGCGCAACGTGTTGAGGACGATCTCGATGCCCTCCATCTCGATCAACGCGCAATCGCCCATTTGCGTCGGCGTTCCGCCATTGCCGGTCATTTTCAGGTCGCGCATGAGCGCCTTGACGACACAGCGGCCGTCCACCGGGTCGCCCGACAACGGTCCGATCTTGCCGCCTATGCGCATATCGAGCCGCGAGCCGACGCCCGCGTCGAACGCAATACTGACCGCAACAGGATCCCATAGCGGACCGAGCGCCGCATTGCGGATACCGCGTTCGAGCATGCGCCGCAGGATAAACGTGGAATCGCCTGCCGCGCCGCTGCCGGGGTTATCGGAGCGGTCTGCCAGCACCACTGGCCCGCGCGGCGCAACCGTGGCCCGGTCGAGTGCGGTGTCGATGTCGAGATAGCGCACCAGCAGCGTGTCGCGCATCGCCACCAGATCGTCGGCCAGTTCACGCGCAAGTTGCTGCGCCGCCTGCGCGTCGCCGTCGGCATAGACGAGCACTTTCGTGCCCATGTCGGGTACGTCGCCGGTTGCAAAACCCTGCACGATCGAAACAGTCAGAATGCCGTTGTGGCCTTCGAGCGACTGGATGCGCGCGACCAGCGAACGCCCAGGTTCGCGCGTCGTGTGAATCGGCACGACCATATCGCAATCGATCACCGCTGAAACCGGCGCGATCTCACGCTGTGCGAGACGCCTGCATAGATCGGCCAGTTCGTAAGCGCGCTCGAGGATGTCGGTATGCGGATACTCCTTGTACGCCACGAGCACGTCGCTATGCGCGATCATCGCTTCGCTCAGGTGAGCATGCGGATCGAGTTCCGCGCCGATCACCACACCGGGCCCGACGATTTCACGCACCCGCGCGAGCAGATCGCCTTCGCAATCGTCATAGCCGTCGGCGACCATTGCCCCGTGCAGGCCGAGCAGCACGATATCGACGGGCAACGCGGCGCGCAGGTCGGCCAGCAATTCGTCACGCAGCGACTCATAAGCCTCGCGCGTGACGGTGCCGCCAGGCTGCGCCGAGGCAACCATGCCTTCGATCAGCGTCCAGTCATAAGCCTGCGCGCGTTGCCGTGCAGCCCACAGCGGTCCACCAAACGACGACATCTCGGCAGGATGGCAACCCGCTGGAAAATAGCGACGCTCCTTGAATGCGGCGAGGCCAGTCGGCATCGGCGCGAAGGTGTTGGTCTCGGTCGCAAGACTGCCGGTAAACACACGCATCGGATCTCCTTTCACGGACTACCCGCCAACGGACGAACCGCAACGGCGCGGGCCGGGTTCCACGTCGCCGACACAAGCGTCGCCAGCACCCCGGAAACCAGCAACAGCCAGAATGCCGCAAGATACGAACCACCGCTCGCGGCAATCAGTGCGCCCATCGCGACCGGGGCAATCGAATTGCCCAGTTGCCCGCCGAAGTTCATCAACCCCGTCGCACTGCCGATCAGATGCTCCGGGAAGTGGCGCAACGGCGCGGAAAACACCGTGGCATAGACAAAGTTGAAGGCCAGCAGAAACAGCGTCCAGTACATGACGAGCAGCGCGATCGAGGTAGTCGTGATCATCAGCGCAAAGAATACCGCGCTAAACAGCGCGCCAAGCAGCATGAAGACGCGCTCGCGCCCGTTGCCGTACTTGTCGAGCAGCACGCCAACCGCATTGGTCCCGGCGAACGCAATGAGGTTGGGAACGGTCGCGGCGAGACCGATGTGCAGCAGATCGATCCGGTACGCTTTCATCAGATAGGAGGGCATCCACGACTGCACCCCGACATACAGCATGCTAGTGAAGAACCAGATTGCCGTCAGTTTCCATGCCATCGGCGTGCGCAGCAACGCGCTCCACGAAACGCGTGAACGGTCTGCTGCGCGCTCGCGCTGGCTCGCCATGCCGCTGCGCAGCGCGAACCACAGAATCAGTGCTACACCCATGCCGACCACTGCGAGGATATGAAACGAACCACGCCAGCCGAGCCGTGCAACCGTCAACCCGATCAGGCCCGAACCCGCAGCATTGCCGAGAAACACGGTGGAAATCAGAAACGACTTGGCGCGCGCTCTTTCCGGCTTGGGAAACACTTCGGCCACCGTCACCGAACTGGCCGGCGAGAAGCTGCCCTCGCCGACGCCGAACAGAAAGCGAATGACGAGCAACGAGCCGAACGACCATGCCATGCTGGTAGCGCCCGTAAACACCGACCACATGACAATGCACAGCACCACGACAATACGCGAGCCGAAACGGTCCGACAGCCAGCCGCCGGCCAGCTGCATCAACGCGTAACTGATGTAGAACGCGCTGAGCAGCATGCCGGCTTCACGCGCATCGAGCGAAAGTTCGTGGCCGATCGGAATGATCGCCGTGCTCATGAGGATGCGGTCCGCGTACCCCACCGCCCAGGCAAGGAACAACCCCGACAGGCACGCCGCCTTCTGTGAGCTGGAGAAACTGGCTTCCACGCAACCTCCTTATGTACTACGGATTGATCCGGTGTGGCCCGGACTGCGGTGTTGTTCTGTTCATTGCAAGCTTCATTGCGAGCCGTATTGCGAACCTCACTGCAAACTATATGAACCGCGCCGTGCTGCGCCCAATGAAAATAAAACGCTGTAATATAACCTCGGGCTATAGGCGCGTCATCATGCGGGCCTCACGTTACTCCACAGGAGCCTCGGGTGCGTTTGCGACATATCGAAGTGTTCAGTGCCATCATGCTGACCGGTTCCACCAATGCGGCGGCGCGGCTCCTGCACATCTCGCAACCGGCTGTCAGCAAGATGCTTCAGCACGCGGAACGCACGGTGGGCTTTCCGCTCTTCCTGCGCAGCAAGGGCAAGCTCGTGCCGACCCAGGAGGCATTGCGCCTGCAGCAGGAGTTGACGCCGTTCGACGAGCAATTGAAGCGCATCCGCCGACTCGTCACGAGTCTTTCGCAAGGCGCAGCGCGTCCGTTGCGCGTCGCGGCAACACCCGCGCTGGCGCATCATCTGTTGCCCCAGGCCGTTGCACGCTGGGCACAAGCGTTTCCGCAATTGCGTTGTGAACTTGCTGTTTCCCATACGCGCGAGATCGAGCAGGCCCTGCTGCTCGACGAAATCGAACTTGGCCTGACCATGAGTCCGGTGTCACATCCGAACCTGCTGCTCACGCCGCTGCGCCGCTGCAACCTGTGCGCGATCGCGCCGGCCGGCTGGTGGTCCGCGAAACTGCTCACACGACCGCTGCAGGCGAAAGAACTCGCCAATCAGCCGTTCATTACGATCGACGCCAACGACTACCTTGGCGCCATTCTGTCGAACTGGCTCGCCGACGCCGGACAAAGCCCGGCAAGCGCCATCTCGGTTCAGACCTACCCGCTCGCGAAGTCGCTGGTGCAGGCGCGTGTGGGCGTGGCCCTCGTCGATTCGTTCACCGCGAACTATCCGCCCAATGGCGCGGAGATCCAGGTGCGGCCCCTCGATATCGACGCCAGCCTGAACGTCTATGCGCTGACCCAGCATGAGCATCCGCCGCCGCGCAGCGCGGAGCGTCTGATCGAATTCCTGCGCGAAGGCGGCGAAGCGACCGATACCTGAGGCCCGCTGACAGGCTGTCTATAACCCGGAGCTATAACCCGCCTGCAGATCGGTATTGGACGGCCCCAACGGCACTACGGAACAATGGTTGCTCATTCACCTGGGTCTCCCAATTACCCCCTACTGCCATGCATGTACTTGTCATCGGAGCCGGCGTAATCGGACTCGCCGCAGCATGGTATCTGCGCGCCGACGGGCATCAGGTCACCGTCGTCGAACGCAACCAGGACGTCGGCCTCGAAACCAGCTTCGCCAACGGCGGTCAGCTCTCCTATAGCTATGTCGCCCCGCTCGCGGGCCCGGGCGTCCTCTCCAAACTGCCTGGCTGGCTGCTGCGCCACGATTCGCCCGTCCGCTTCCGGCCAAGCGCCGACCCGGAGCAGTGGCGCTGGCTGCTGCAGTTCGTGCGTGCCTGTACGCTCGAGCAGAGCGAGGCGTGTACCCGCAAGCTGCTGTCTTTGTCGTTTTTCAGCCGCGATCTGATGCATGAACTGCTCGTGCATGAACCCGACATACGCTTCGAACACGCGAACGCGGGCAAGCTAGTGGTGTATCGCACGGACGCTGCTTTCGATGCAGCGTGCCGTCTGCTGGACTACCAGCGCTCGCTAGGCTGCGAACAGGACGCGCTCGATGCGAAGGCGTGCATCGCGAGAGAACCCGCCCTCGCCCATCTCGGCAGCCAGTTGTGCGGCGGCATTTTTACCGCCAGTGAAGACAGTGGCGACTGCTACCAGTTTTGCGTGAGCATGATGCAGCTATTGCGCGAGCGCGGGGTTGGCTTTCGTTTCGGCACCGCGGTCACGCAACTGCGCGAGGTCTCGGCACAAAGAGTTGCTGCGTATGCGGGTGAGGAACGGCTCGACGCGGATCACATCGTGCTCGCCAACGCTGCGCCAAGCGTACCGCTGCTTCGCGCCCTAGGGATTCGTGTGCCGCTTTATCCGCTCAAGGGCTACAGCCTGACCGCGCCCGTTGTGGCAGATGCGGCCGCGCCGCGCATCAGCATCACTGACTTCGAGCGCAAGATCGTCTATGCACGATTGGGAAACCGGCTGCGGATCGCGGGCATGGCCGATATCACCGGCCGGCTCGCCGACATCGATCTCAAACGGGTAGCGACGCTGCGTGCGCAATCGGCTGCCACCTTTCCCGGTGCGGTCGATTTCGACACCGCCGCCGTGTGGTGCGGACTTCGCCCCGCCACGCCGAAGAGCATGCCGGTCATCGACGGCACGCGCTTTGCCAACCTCTGGCTGAACCTGGGACAGGGTGCGCTCGGCTTCACGCTGGCGCTTGCGTCAGGACGTCTGATTGGAGATCTGGTCGCACGCCGCGAACCGGCCATCGCACTCGATGGTTTCGGACTCCGCAGCATGTAAAGCCGCATTGCGGCTCTCAGTTGCATCTCAACCGGACGGTCCCATGCCATTGGCCAACTGAGTCCCGTCCGGCTGCAACGCATACACCACATCGGGACATCCTTCTTCGTTGTCGCTGCCGTCACCAAAAGCGATCGCGACAAATCCATGCCGCTCGTAAAACGCGCGCGCCCGTTTGTTTTCGGCAAAGCAATGCAGATGAATGGGCAAGCGCGCGTTCGCCCTCACCTCAGCCAGAAGGCTCGTGCCGACACCCTGGCCGACTCGCGACGGCATGACGTAGAGTTGATCGAGCCACAGCACGCCGTCGACTGTGGAGATCGCGGCGATGCCAACGATCAGCCCTCGCGTGTCGGTCGCCACGGTGACGCCACCCGTCGGGATTAACCAGTCTGCGATCCACCGGCAGACGGCGAGGTCGGAATGCGCGAGCGGCGCAAACGGCATCAATTCCTTGCGCGCCCGGAGAAAAACATCGGTGACGCCACCTATATCAGCAACCGTGGCTGGGCGGATGATGAGTTCCAGCTTCAACTCCATTTCGATGCGGTTTTCAGAGCGAGGTTTTTATAAGCACTCAGTGCAGGATACGCGTCTTTCAACTCGACAATCCCGGCACACTGACGCCGAAAGTTTGCAACAGCAGGACCACGTTCAGCACAAGCACCACGACCCCCGAGAACCCGGCCGCGAGCATCATCGGCACGCCGTTTCGATACTGGCCCATCACCCGCTCGCGGCAGGTGAACCAGATCAGTGCCGCCATCGGCACGGGCAGCGCAAAGCTCAGCACCACCTGGCTGATGACGAGCGCATGCGTCGCATTCACTCCCAACGCGACGACGATAAACGAAGGCACCATCGTAATCGCTCTTCGCAACCACAGCGGAATCTGAAAGCCGACGAAGCCCTGCATGATCATCTGCCCTGCCATGGTCCCGACCACCGAACTCGAGATTCCCGACGCAATCAACGACAGCAGGAAGATCCCTGCCGCGCCAATGCCGAGCAACGGTGCAAGCGTGTGATACGCCGTTTCGATTTCGGCGACCTCCGGATGACCCGCATGGAAAGCCGCGGACGCCATGATAACCATGGCGATATTGATCAGTCCCGCAATCGTGAGGGCGATTACCACTTCGATATTGGAGAATCGCAGCAGCATGACCCGTTCGCCCTCGTTGCGCGCGGGGGCGCGGTTTTGCGTGAGGCCCGAATGCAGAAACAGCGCATGCGGCATCACTGTGGCGCCGATAATGCCCACAGCGATCGTCACCGCACCGGCATCCGGCAATTGCGGCGTAAAAAGATGCCCGAATACGCTTGGCCACGCCACCCGCGTGATGAAGAGTTCGGCCAGATAGGAGAGCCCGATGATGCCGACCAGCGCGCCGATCGCCAGTTCCAGCGGCCGGAAACCGGCCTTCTCGAACAACAGCAGGAAGTACGTGACGAGCGCCGTGACGATCATGCCGGCCAGCAAAGGCATATGAAACAGCAACGCGAGACCGATCGCACCGCCCAGAAACTCGGCCAGATCGGTCGCCATTGCGGCAATTTCACTCACCATCCACATCGCGAATACGAGCGGCGCAGGAAAATTTTCCCGGCATAATTCGGCGAGATTGCGCCCCGTGACGATGCCGAGTCTGGCCGAGAGCGCCTGAAACAGCATGGCCACGATGTTGGCGAGCAGAACCACCCACAGCAAGGCGTAGCCGTAGCGAGCGCCGGCCTGGATGTTGGTCGCGAAGTTGCCGGGGTCCATATAGGCCACCGAGACGACCACCGCCGGTCCTGCAAACGGCAACACCATGGCCGCGCCGCGGCGGCGCCCTTCGAGCACCTCGCGGATCGCCAGGGTGGTGCGCCCGGTGACCGTGCCGGAGGCCGTTTTGTCGCGCACACGTTCGTCCATCTGTGCCTCGTCGGATTGCCCCGAATCGCAAAAGATGCGATCCGCAGGCATTTGATCGGCCCACACGTGCTAATTTCTCACATTTGCCGCGAGCGTGCGTCATCGAAAACCGCGCTCAGGACGTTAATGAAGTGCGGCTTTGCCGCACTTCCATGAAGGCACAGCTTTTCGGTGTCGCTTTACACCTTCGGATACTTTACAGAATGCCTTACTCGCCGGTTACATTTCTTTCGAGAGCCACCCTGGCCGCCGCGGCCGCCTTCTCCCTGATCGGCCACCTGAATACCGCTTACGCCGCCGACCGGGTCATCGTGCTCGACTCGGGCGAGTCAGAACTCTCGCTGATCGACGAAGCTACCCACAAAGTGGTCGGCACCGAGCCGACCGGCAAAGAACCTCATCACCTGATGATCACGCCGGACGGCAAGTCGCTGATCGTCGCCGATTCGATTTCGAACAACCTGATGTTCGTCGACCCGCACACCGGCGCGGTGCAGCGCACCGTCGACGGTATCGAGGACCCGTATCAACTCGGTTTCTCGCCGGATCACAAGTGGTTTGTCACGGCTGCGCTGCGCATGGACCGCGCCGACATCTACCACTATGACGGCACCAACATGACGCTCGTCAAGCACATCCCGCTTGCGAAGACGCCGAGCCACATGACGTTCGCTTCCGACAGCCGCACCGTGTTCATGACGCTGCAGGACTCGGGCGAACTCGCCGCCATCGACCTGCCCACGCAAACCGTGCTGTGGAAAATGCACGTGGGCAACGAGCCGGCCGGCCTGTGGATGACGCCTGGCGACAAGTACCTGCTGGTCGGCATGACCGGCGAAGACGACGTGGCCGTGGTCGACTGGCGCAAGCAGCAGATCGTCAAAAAGATCCACACGGGCCGCGGCGCGCACAACTTCCGCAACCTCGATGACGGCAAGCACGTGGTGGTCTCGAATCGCGTCGAAAGCACGATCAGCATTATCGACTACACCACGCTCACCAACGTCGGCGACATCACCGGACTGATGCCCGGACCGGACGACATGGAACTAACTCCGGACAAGCGCTATCTATGGGTCGGGTTCCGCTTCGCCAAGCACGTCGGCGTCATCGACCTGACTACGCGCAAACTGATCGATACCATCGCAGTGGGCCGCTCGCCGCACGGCATCTATTTCGACAATCGCGCACCGGTAATTGCACCGAACCCGGACTAAACGAACGGCCTGCTTAAAGATGCATTGCATGACCAGTTATTCACGAGGATTCTGATGTTCCATGAAATCGTCACGCAGCTCGACAACATGGTGTCCGCCCTGCAGACGCTGCTATATGTCGACGTGGTGCAGCCGTTTTTCTACCGCTTCGGCCTGATGGGTTACGACGAAGACACCTATGACGCCCTGTACTGGGTGATCATCGGCGCGCTGCAAATCGTCGTCATGTATCTCGCGCTGCGTCCGCTCGAAGCGCTGCGCCCCATCGAAGAGTGGAAGGACCGCAAGGCCTTGCGCGCCGATGTGCTGTACACGTGGATCGCCAAACTGGGCATCATCAATATCGCGTTCTTTTTCATGCTCCAGCCGCTGTTCGATCACTGGCAGAGCCTGATCTCGATCTACAACGTTCCGAACATCGATATCGACAACCTCTGGCCAGGCGTGACGGATCAGCCGATCGTCTCGTTCCTGATCTATCTGGTGGTGCTCGACTTTGCCGGCTACTGGTATCACCGCTGGCAACACCGCTTCGGCGTGTGGTGGGAACTGCACGCGGTGCATCACAGCCAGCAGCAGATGTCGTTGTGGAACGACGACCGCAATCACTTCCTCGACGACATCATCCAGGCCGCATTCTTTGCAGCGATCTCGCTGTTTATCGGCGTGCAGCCGAACCAGTTTGTCGTGCTGATTGCAGTCAGTAACTTCATGCAGAGCATTCAGCACGTCAATGCGCGCTTGCCGTATGGGTGGCTACTCGAGCGCATTGTCGTCAGCCCGATCTTTCATCGCCGCCATCACGCGGTCGGTTATGGTCATGAAGGCACCGCTTACGGCTGCAACTTCGGTGTGCTGTTTCCGTGGTGGGACATGATGTTCCGCACGGCGTCATGGAATCGCACGGTCGAGCCCACCGGTATTCGCGATCAGTTGCCGGCACCGCTCGGCGATAACCGCCCCTACGGCCAGGGCCTGCTCGCCCAGCAATGGTTGGCGTTCGGCCGCATCGCCGCACGTCTGACCGGCCGGCGCGCGTACGCGCCGGGCACAACCGACGCAGCAAACTGACCCGTCGACGCAGGGCGGCCTGCCGCCCTGCGCTATCACGCTCGCTGTAAATTAATCTATTCACGGTCACGCCAGACGCGCCGCTGTCGTACCCCGCCACGCAGTACGTCCTCCACTGTTCGAACCTTCGCGTATCCTTGCGTCGCACTGCATCGCAAGCTCTCACCAGCAAGCCGATTACGCAATGGTTGCATGTCCTTACAAATCGGCCTGCTTTTCGATAGGTCTCCAAGGGATCGAATCTGCCGCCGCAAAGCGCGCTCTTACGATCGTCCAACGGGCTCTATGCAGCGCTCACATTTCGTTGCAAACTCGCGTCCCGGTTACAACGCGAATGTCATCCGCTCCCCCGTTCGCGACGTTAGCCAGTTGGACGTACACATAAGGGCCGCTTTCGACTTCGGGCCTGACAAAATGAAACCTTCGGAGCAGCCGATAATGACAACAACCTTCCACCGCCTGCGCGCGACCGCGCTCACGGTCTCCGCCGTTCTTGCCATGATTCCGTTCGCGGGCCACGCTCAGGTGCCCTCGCCCACAGCGCCCGCTGCTTCGGCTGCCGGTGACCCGCCTGACCGCGTCGCACGTTTGAATTACTTCGCCGGCACCGTGACGCTGGAACCTGCCGGCCTGACCGACTGGTCCTATGCCGTACTGAACCGGCCGCTGACGACCGGCGACCAGTTGTGGGCCGATGCCAACGCGCGCGCGGAACTGCATGCCGGTTCGACGGCGCTGCGGCTCGATCAGCAGACCGCGCTCGACATCGTCAACCTGAATGACACGATCACGCAGTTGAAGGTTACGCAAGGCACGCTGTCCGCTCACGTGCGCGCATTGCCGGGCGGTCAGAACTTCGAGATCGACACGCCGAACGTGGCGCTTGTCGCCACCGCGCCAGGCCTGTTCCGCGTCGACGTTGCAGCCGACGGCAGTTCGACCACCATCACGGTGCGTGCAGGCACCGCCACGGTGTACGGTGATGGAGGCTCATTCCAGGTGAACGCGGGCCAGCAGATCCAGTTTGTCGGCACCAACCTGCAACAGCAGGCGGACGGCGGTGCACCGGCACCCGATGCGTTCGACCAGTGGGTCGCAAGCCGCGATCGCGCGGAAGACAACTCGGTCTCCGCACGCTACGTCTCACGCGAAATCCCCGGTTATGAAGACCTCGACGCCAACGGTACGTGGCGTAGCGACCCGACCTACGGCGAAGTGTGGGTGCCGACGGTAGCTGTCTCGGCTGGATGGGCGCCGTATCACGAAGGCCACTGGGCGTGGATCGCGCCGTGGGGCTGGACGTGGGTGGACGACGCGCCGTGGGGCTTCGCGCCTTTCCATTATGGACGCTGGGCCTATGTCGGCCGCGCGTGGGCATGGGTGCCGGGTCCCGTGGTCGTGAGCCAGCCGCCGGTGTATGCACCGGCGCTGGTGGCCTTCGTCGGCGGCGGTGGTGGTGGCGGCGGCGCGCATTGGGGTGTCGACCTGGCGATTGGCGGAGCAGTAGGCGCCGGCGTGGCGTGGTTTGCACTCGGGCCGGGAGAGCCGTGGCATCCGGCGTATCACTACAGCCCGACGTACTACAACCGCATCAACAACGTGAACATCACCAATGTTCACAACACGACGATCATCAACAACATCCACAACACGTACATCAACCAGAACGCACCGGGCGCCATTACGGCGGTACCGGCAAATGCGTTCGTACGCGGCGAGGCGGTTGCGCAGGCAGCGCGTCCGTTCAATGCGCAGAATCTGGCCCATGCGCAGATCGGTGCCGGCGCGCCGGCTATCGCGCCGGTTCAGCAGAGCTTTGCCGGCGCGCTGCGCCCGGCTCACGTGGGTGCACCGGCAGCGCTCGCGCAGCGTCAGGTGGTTGCGACCCGCGCACCGGTCGTGCCGGCCGCTTACCACGACACGTTAGCCCAACGCTTTGCCGCGGGCGGCGGCAAGGTGGCGGGGGCCGGCGCACCGGTGGTACGCACTGCGGCGCCTGCTGCCTTCACTGCCGTGGCACACCCGGGCGCGCCGGGTACAGCAGCGCCTCGTGGAGGCTTCCAGGTGATCAACCGGGCACAGGTTCATCCAGTCGGTCCGCAAGGCGCTCCTGGGCACGGCAATGAGGCGCAAGCGGGTCATGCGCCGAATGCAGCGGCTCCGGGTGCAGCAGCACCGAATGCCGCCGCTCCGAAGCCGCAAGCCGGGGAGCAGTTGCATCCGAACGCAGCTCAGGAGAACGGCGTACCACGTCCGCAAGGCGAAGCTCCGCACGCACAGCCGGAAGAACGTAACGCGCGCCCTGCCGAAGCCGGCGCCGCGGCACCGCATGCACCGGAAGCCGGGCATGCCCAGCCGGAAGCCCAGCATGCGCAGCCCGAGCCACAGCGTCCTGCCGAAGCCGCCGCCGGCCAGCAGCCACAGCATGCTCAGGAAGCCGCACCCAGGCCGCATGAAGCGCAACCGGCCCAGGCGCCACACGCGAACCCGCATCCGGCCGAGCCTCATGCCAATCCGCACCCGGCAGCGCCGCATCCGGAACCGCACCCGGAGCAACATGCACAGCCGCATCCGGCTCCAGAGCAGCACAAGCCGGAAGGTGAGCATAAAGACGAGCATCCGCACTAAGCTCGTTGCGGCTGCCCGTTGTGCGGGCAGCCGCCGTCAAGGCGTCATCACCCCGGACGCAGCGATCGCGCCGTGGCCACCAGATTGATCGGACTCACACGAATGATCCCGCCACGCGGGCTGTCGATGTCCGCGATCAGCGCGAACGATGTCGCGACCACCAGCGGCAATACCAGCAGCAGCGTCAGGCCCACTTTGGCCGAGCGTGCGCCATAACCGACCAGCAGGTTGCAGCACACCGCGATCGCCACCATGAGCCCCCACGCGGCGATTGGAATGCGATTCCACCACGCGGCCTGCGTGTACCCCTGCGAGTTCAGCACATCGTTCATGCCGGCGACAGCCAGCGCAGTGACGGGCGTCGGCTGCGCCCCAGCAGCGTCGCGCACTGCGGCCCACAAACCCGACTGCAGTTGCGCAGTGGCCGTGTTGATCTGTTCGAGCTCCTGCACATCGCGTGTCGTGTAAAACAGCACGCGTTGTTCGAGGTAGTGACCCAATAGCGTTCTCACCTGCTGCGCATCCGCAGCGGGCAGCAAATCCGCACGCACGAATTCCGTGCCGATTGCGTTGGCTTCTTCTTCCTCATAGTTCTTGCGCTGATCGTATCGCCCCACTGCCATGGAAAAACTAAAGCCGATCATGAGCGCAAGCAGCGTGAGCGTCGCGGCCTGAACGACGTTGAAGTCTTCGCGCGACTCTGCAGTGAGGGCCTTCACACGCCTGAGCAGACTCGCCCCAATCAACGCCGACAAGGACATCGCCACCAGCGTCGACACAAACACCACCGCCGGATAGTCCATTGCATTACGCATACGCTCCCCCGGATTGCGAATCTCGAACGAGGCTTAAGAGCCTGTCTTCAGATAATATCGGCCATCGGCTGCAACATTCGGACCGAAGCCGCATGCGGCCACTGCACCGTGCGTCGCGATGTCGAGCGTCTCAGGCGCGGTCAGCCTGAACTCGAGCAGGCATTTATCCCCGTGGCCGTCATACGCGCCAAGATTGCCCGCTTTCGCAGTGGCCTCGATCGTGGCGCCGACCGGCTCTTCCGAGACGACCACTCGCGCAATGGCGCCGAAAAACCGCACGTTTGCCACGACGGTTCCAGTGTTGACCACCGGCTGACCTTCGTTGCTGACGCCTGGATAGACGAACCGTGCCTCGAGCCGATACACGCCGTGACGCCCTTTCACCGGGGCGAGTGTGACGGTGCTCCATGCGCCCAGGCTCAGATAACGTGCGAAGCTCACCCCGGACGCGGGCAGACCCTGCACCACCTGCTTGTCTGCGATACCGGACAGACGTTGCTGCGCCACCTCGACGACGCGGCTTAGCATCGGATCGTCGGGCGCATCCTTGCCGCGGCTTGCGGCAGTGCGATAGTACGCACGGGCATTCGAAAACGCGCCCAGCCCCGCCTGCACATCGCCCTCGTGGATCAAGGCCATCGTGGCGCGTGCATGCGCCGAATTGAGGGCCTTCGGCGAGTTCTCTTCTTCGGCCTGCAAGGTGGCCGCATCGGCCAGCATCGATTCCATGTCGACCAGCGTCTGCGCATCCTTGATGCGTCCCGCATCTAGCGCTGCAACACCGAGCGCCGCGCATGAGGCGTTGGTGCGGCACTGCACGTCCTTGCCGGCGAGCACGTAGCGACGGTACGCCTCGGCACGCGAGCCGGTATCGAACGCCTGGGCGGCAGCGAACGACGGCACTAGCACAGCGATAGCAGCAAAGACGAGAGGTTTTCCGAGCATGAGTGGAAGTGAGGGCAATTACGTACTCGATAAGGAGCGTCCTGCATGAACTTTTGCATGAACGCGCCCGCTACGCGAATGTGCTTTCACAGGTTCAGGTGCTACCAGTGATGCTGACAGAAAATCGACGAATGTGCGAACTCGCGCCGAAAGTTGTTGACGGGGTGAACAGGCCGCATCGGTATCGGCACCCGGCTCGTTAGCTTCCATACGCCATAGCCATCATCGGCCTGGCGGATACCGATGCAATTGTGCTGGGCGAGATGCGCGCTGATCGCCGCGCTAGACAGGCCCTGTTCGCGCGCCCACTCTCACCCATCACCCGCATCCGCGCCAAACTTCTTCCGATACGCTCCAGGACTCGTCAAAGCGATGCGCCGGAAATGCCGGCGCATCGATTCCTCCGAGCCAAAACCGGCCATCTGTGCAACGCGGGCCATCGGCAATGGGGTTTGCGCCTCCAGCAGTTCGCGCGCGATCGCCACGCGTTCACGCACCAGCCACTCGTAGGGGGCCATCCCGGTGGCATCATGAAACTGACGCTGCAACGTTCGCGGACTCATCGCCGCTTGCCCGGCAAGCGAGCTCAATGTATGCGGCAATGCCGGGTTCGCCCTGATCCAGTCCATCAATCTGGCGACACGACCGCCCTCGTCCTGAGGCATCGGTCGCGGGACGAACTGCGCCTGGCCGCCCTCACGATGCGGCGGCACGACGAGCCGCTGCGCCACCCGGTTCGCGATCGCGCTACCGTGGTCGCGCCGCACCAGATGCAGCAGCATGTCGAGCCCCGCGGCCGATCCGGCCGAAGTCATCACCTGCCCTTCGTCGACGTACAGCGCGTCTGTCTGTACACGCAATTGCGGATAACGTTGCTGCAGCTTGTCCGCGTAGCGCCAGTGAGTGGTGACGGTTTTGCCGTCGAGCACCCCCGCTGCCGCAAGAACGAAAACCCCGGAGCAGATCGAGCAAAGCCGTGCGCCTCGCCGGTAGGCTGCACGAATTTTGGCCAGCAGGGGCGCGGGCGGCAATTCGTCGGCATCGCGCCAGCCCGGCACAACAATCGTCGCGGCGCGATCGAGCAGCCGCAGCGAGTACGGCGCCGTAACAGTAATGCCGCCTGCCGCGCGCAGCGGTCCCGGCTCGACTGCGCATACTGCGAAGCGATACCACTCCCGCTCGAGCTCCGGACGCTCGAGTGCGAACAGTTCGGTAACGCAGCCGAATTCGAAGGTACAGAGCCGGTCGTAAACCAGCGCGGCGACGAGATGATCTTGCATGGCGTGATGTTACCGTAGATTGACGATCACGCCACTTCTCCGGTGACTCGCCATCCGCAACAATGAAGGCTCATCCACCGCTAACAGGAGTTCCTTCATGTCGCCCGCTGACAGCCTCGACCCAGTAACCGCCATCGCCGCAGCCGACAGCGCTGCCGCCCTCGCCCATTTCCAGGCATCGCTTCGCTTCGAAACCGACTGCTCGGATGTGTTTGCCGCGTGCGCCACAGGGAAACCCGCTTTCGTGCTGCTCGACGTGCGCAGTCCAGCGTTATATTTACAGGCACATATCGCCGGTGCGATCAATCTTCCGCACGGAAAAATCGTCGCCTCGAAGCTCGTGGATTACCCTGACGACACGCTGTTCGTCACCTATTGTGCCGGGCCCCACTGCAACGGCGCCACGCGCGGCGCCATCCGTCTCGCCCAGCTGGGGCGGCCGGTCAAAGTGATGATCGGTGGTGTGACCGGTTGGCTCGACGAAGGCTTCGAACTGATGTCAGGGAATGCTTAGGAAATACCTCTTCAAAACTCTCCCAAACCCTGAAAATCTATTAAAAAAATCCTCACAATAAATTAAACAAATCCTGCCAGCGGTCGATAACCAGTTGAGCTGTTCCCCCCTATTCGGCTGGACTAAACATGCCTGGCACATACAACTTCTGGCTGGTAGGCGCCTCGTTCGTCGTAGCGACCCTCGCGTCCTACACCGCACTCGACCTCACCGGCCGCATTTCTCTGCTCGCCTCGTCACGCCTGCGGCATGCATGGCTCGCCGGCGGCGCGGGAGCAATGGGCGTCGGCATCTGGTCGATGCACTTCATCGCCATGCTGGCGCTGTCACTGCCCATTCCGCTCGGCTACGATTTCCCGCTGACCGCACTCTCGCTCGCCATCGCCGTGGGCGTGTCGTATCTGGCGCTGCTCTCCACGACGCGTGCGCAGCTGACGCTCACGCACCTCGCGACCGGCAGCGTGCTGCTGGGTCTCGGCATTGCGGGCATGCACTACACCGGCATGGCGGCAATGCGCATGCAACCCGGCATCGACTATCAGCCGGCCTGGTTCTGCGCATCGATTGCGATCGGGATCGGCGCCTCGATGGCCGCGTTGCTGATCGCGCGCCGGCTGCGCAACGACGGCGAGCGCAACGTCACGCGCTGGCGTGTCGGCGCGGCGCTGGTCATGGCCGTCGCCATCAGCGGCATGCACTATGCCGGCATGGAAGCGGCGCACTTTCCTGTAGGTGCCATCTGCGGTGCCGCCAAAGGCGTGAATACCGAATGGCTCGCGACAGCCGTGATCCTGTTCACCTTCGCAATCCTGATCGTTACGCTGATGCTGTCCCGCTTCGACGCCCGCACCACCTTCCTCGCCAGCGCCGTAACCAACCTGAACGGACAGATCGTGCGCCTCGCCACGCTCGACACGCTGACCGGACTGCCGAACCGCACCACGCTCACAGAACGGATCCAGTCGGCCATCGAACTGGCAGGCCGCCGCCACAATGTCTTCGCAGTCCTGTTCATGGATCTGGACGGCTTCAAGACCATCAACGACTCGCTCGGCCATTCCGTCGGCGACCAGGTGCTGGCCGCCTTTGCGCAGCGCCTGCAAGCCTGCGTGCGCGCCACCGACACCGTGGCGCGGCTGGGCGGCGACGAATTCGTGGTGCTCGCGGAAAATCTGGTGGCGCGCCAGGACGCCCGCCTGATCGCAGAGAGCGTCCTCGAACGCATGCGCGAAGGCGTGTGGAACGACAACGAGCCGCTGCAGGTCATGCCGAGTATCGGGATCGCGCTGTTCCCGCAGGACGGCGACACCGTCGAGACCCTGCTCAAGCACGCGGACGCGGCCATGTACGAGGCCAAGCGCGCGGGCCGCAGCACGTGGCGCTTCTTCGAAACGAGCATGAACGAAGCGGTGACGCGTACGCTGCAAATCCAGAACGCATTGCACGAAGCACTCAGCACCGGCCTTTTCACGCTGAATTTCCAGCCTAAATTCCGTGGCGACAGCAACGAGCTGGCAGGCGCCGAAGCGCTGATCCGCCTCAACCATCCGGTGCTCGGCACGCTGCCGCCGCTGGAATTCATTCCGATTGCCGAACGCTCCGGCCAGATCGTGCAGATCGGCTACTGGGTGGTGCGTGAAACCTGCCGGCAAATCCGCCGCTGGATCGACGAAGGCCTGCCGTCGATGAAGGTGGCGATCAACCTGTCGCCGCGTCAGCTCTCGCAGCCGAATCTGGTCAGCACCGTGCTGGACATCGTCAAGAGCGAGCACGTGGCCTGCGACCAGATCATGTTCGAGATCACCGAAACCGTGGCCATGCAGGACGCCCCCAAAACAATCGAGATGATCCGCGAGTTTCAGGAATGCGGCTTCGAAATCGCCATCGACGATTTTGGCACCGGCTACTCGAGCCTCGCCTATCTGCAGCGCTTTCGCGTCAAGCAACTGAAGATCGATCGCTTCTTCACCAACGGTCTCGACGATCAAGGTCCGGAAGGCGCGGCGATCGTCTCCGCGATCATCGCGCTCGCCCACTCGCTCGATATGGATGTGGTCGCCGAAGGCGTCGAAACGTCGTCGCAACTCGGCAAGCTCAAAGCCATGATGTGCGACGAGATGCAGGGCTTTCTGCTCGGCAGGCCGCTGGCGGCGGACGCCTTCAGCGACCTGCTCAAGGAGCGGATGGCGGAGCTTTCATGAAATTCGACGTAGCAACGTTCAATTCGATTTGCCTGATGACGTTCTTGTGCAGCGGCATCGTTTCAATTGCGCTCTCGCGCATCTTCGAACGTGTTGCGGCATTCCGCTTCTGGTCGGCCGCATTTTTCCTGATGAGTGCGGCGGCTGCATGTTTCGGACTGCATCTGATCTGGAATACCAGTGCGCTGCTGGTCGCAACGGCCACCTTTAGCCTGCAGTCGCGGATCCTTATATGGGTGGGCACACGCGCCCTGTTCGGCGCCACCACGTCGCTTCGCGTTGCTTTAGCGGTGACTGCGGTGTTCTGCGTGCTGTTTTCTCTCGCCCATCTGCTGCACGCGCCGATCGTCGTTCGCGCTTCGCTGCTGACGTTGTTCTTCTTGCCGTGCCGCGCGCTGACACTCTATGAGGTCTGCCGCAGACGCCGTCCGGACCTCGGACCGGCACGCATGATGGTGGCGATCGCGAGCGTGATCGCGTGCCTCAACGCGGTCGTGCCGCTCACCCTGGTACTGCTGAACCGGGCCAATGCGTCGCTGATACTGGGCAATCCGCAATCTACGTCGGCGGTGTACGCGGTCGTGTTCGCCGGCGATCTGCTGCTGGTCATCGGCCTGATCATGCTGGCCTTGCAGCAGGTGCTTGCCGAACAGCGCATGCTCGCCAATCTCGACAAGGGTGCCGCACAGCGGCCCGGTCTGCTTAATCCGGCGCTGCGCCCCGAGGGGCCGAATTTGTCCGGGTCGGCTGCGCTGCCGGATTAGGCCTGGCCCTTGCTTCAGGTCCTGAGGCCTGATTTGATCTGAGCTGATTTCCCATAGGCCGATGCACTGCGCCCCGCGGCTCAGATGAGGTGAGGCTCCGTTTCGTTCGTCTCGCGGCCGAGCACCGTAGGAGGCACCAGCGCCGGGTCGCGCCGCGTCAGCTTGCCATCGACGGAAGCGCCGCAATCCATGCGCAACTGCTGGTAATGAATGTTGCCCGTGACGTGCGCATTAGGTTGCAGCTCGACAAAGTGATCGGCGATTACGTCGCCGACAATCTTGCCGTTCACCACCACGTCGTAACCATGCACGTTGCCCTCGATCGACCCGCGATCGCTCAGCACGAGCAACGTCTGCGTGCCCGCCTTACCGTTGACATTGCCACGCACGTGGCCGTCCATACGCAGTCCTTCACTAAATTCGAGGTCGCCGGTAATGCACACGTCGTGAGCGATCAGGGTGGCGAGCTTGGTGTGCTGAATGCTCGTGGGTTTCTTCTTGCTGAACATAGGTCATCTCTAACGGGGAATGGAAACGTTCGTCGCGCTGCGTGGCCGGGCGACGGCCGGCTTGATTGGCCAATGGCCTGATTGGTGGGCACGTCGCCGCCGGCCGCTCAGCGGCGCTTCTGCCCCTGGCCGCGCAGAAACAGCAATTCGGTATTCAGGCGGCTGGCTTCGGCAGCTGACGCGTCAGCGGTCTTTTGCACGTTGGCGCGAGCCGTGGACTCCTGTGCGAGCGCGAGGCGCGTGCGCTCCAGTTCTGCCTGCACTGCGTCCGGCGAAACCGGCACGCTTGCACACCCTGCCGGCACCGCGGCGTGCTGCGAGTCACGCCACCGCATTGCCGTAGCGCCCATAGCAACACCGCACGCAAGCACGCCGGCCCAGATCGCCACGCGAGCGACGCGCGAGCGCACCGGCTGCAGCGTATAGGCACGCTGCGTGAGACTGCCCGCGGCGCGGGCCGAACGAAGATCAACCATGGGACGTGGCGCCGAACAGCGCAAGGTAGGCGGTCGGATCAACCGGGGCGCCGTTCACCAGTACTTCGAAGTGCAGATGCGGCCCGGTGGAGCGGCCAGTGGTACCGATGTCCGCGACGTGCTGGCGCGGCAGCACCAGATCGCCTTCGTGGACGAGGATGCGCGACGCGTGACCGTAGCGCGTGATGAGACCGTTGCCGTGATCGATCTCCACCGCATTGCCGTAGCCGCCCTTCGGACCGGCATAGACCACGCGGCCACCGGCCGCGGCAAGAATCGGCGTACCGCTCGGTGCGACCAGATCGACGCCAGGATGAAAACTGAGCTTATGCGTAAACGGATCGATGCGGTTGCCGAACGGCGAACCGAAGCGCGCGCCATCGGCCGGCATGCGGCCAGGAAACGCGCTGAAGGCGACCTCGTGCACATCCGTCTCATGCTCGAGCGCGGAAAGCGTCGCACGCATGCAATCGAGCTGCTGCTGGGTCGAAGCCGCATCGCCACGCGAAGGCCGCGTAGCGATTTCGACGCAGCGCCGCGGCGGCAGCGACGGGCCGCCTTCGCCATCCGCATCCGAGGTGTCCTGATCCGCTGGATTAGCCGGCGCGCGCGGCGGCGCTTTCGGTGTGTTCAGGCGGGACTCGAAATCGCGCAGCGCGCCGACCTGCGTCGTCAGGCGCTCGAGCCGCGGCTCGAGCTGCGCCATCGAGGCATTGAGCTTGCCGAGTTGATCGATCGCATAGTCGTGTTCGACGCGGCTTGTCGCCGGCGCGCCCTGGCCCGTTGCATCGTGAGAGGGTAAATGGATGCCGATCGCCACCCCTGCGGCGAGCGACAGAACCGAAGCGCCTGCGACCGCCACAATCGCAATGCCAAGCGCCGCGCGCCGCGTAACGAAGCGGACCTCCCCGCTACTCAGCCGGCTACCGGCACCGAGAATGGAGGACATCAACGGCTCTCCGCCGGCGGCGCGCATTGCCACGCGGACTCGCAAGAGCGCTGACAAGCGCGGCGCGCAGACAGGACGGAGACAACAATGACAGCGAAGAGGCTAACCGGCATGCAGCATGAGTCGGACGACGACCGACGTGGGATGAAAGACAAGGGCGCAAATTATCCCCTCTCATCGTCGAGCATCATCTCAAATTCGGATGCCTCAGCAATCACGCAAGCTTGCGCTCACGCATCGACCAGTTGCCGCAATCGCTCGCGCAGTGCTTCCGAGGCCCGTGTCATCGGCGCGCGCAGTTCGTCGCGGATCAGTCCCTGGGCCGCCAGCGCTGCCTTCACCGGACCAGGATTGGGCTCCGAACACAGTGCCCCGATCAACGGTGCGAGCGTGTGGAAAATCGCCCGGCCATCTTCGAGACGGCCCTCCGTTAGCGCACGGTACAACGCCACAAAACGCTCGGGATGCACATGCGCCGAAGCGGCAATCGCGCCGCTGCCACCAAGGCAAAGCGTATTGAACAGATTCATGTCGTCACCGGCGAGCACCTGCAGGCGGCCGTCGAGAATCAGCGCGAGCGTCGTGTCGAGCGAACCGGCGCAGTCCTTCACCGCCCGAATCCGCGGATGCGCGGCCAGCGTCAACAGCGTCGCAAGTTCGAGACGCACGCCAGTGCGATACGGAATGTCATAGAGGACCACCGGCTTGACGCTGAGATCGGCCAGACCGGTGAAATGTTCGATCAACCCGGCCTGCGAAGGCCGGATGTAGTACGGCGCCGAGATCAGCACGCCCGCGACCGGCAGATCGTTCAACTGTGCGATGCGCGCGCGCAGACTCGCGGTGTGATTGCCGGCCACGCCGGCCAGCACCGGCAGCGCGCGGGCTTCCGCAAGGATGGTCGCCAGCACCGCATCCTGCTCGGCGGTTTCGAGCGCTGCCGGCTCGCCGGTGGTACCGAGCGCAACCAGCCCTGCTACGCCTGCCTCTGCATAGAAACGCACCAGGCGCCGCAGCGCGCCGTGATCGACAGCGCCGTCGGCGAACGGCGTAATGACAGGAACCCAGATACCCGAAAAGATAGACATGACTTAACCTCGAACGCGACCGTATCGATTCCGTTCAGCGTGGCGAGGGGGTCAAAAGCGGGGAAATAAAACGCGGGCCCTGGTGACTGTTCCGTCGCACATCTGACGGAACAGCAGGCTCCGGTCAGATGAGCAGCTGTTTTTTGGCTTTGGCGCTAGCGGCCGCGCAGGCAGACGCCACGCTCGCGAGCGCGAGGCGGGTTGCGGTTGAGCGGAGCATGTGGCCGGTTTCCATGCCCCGCAGTGTAACACTGGAACCAAAATTCCTTGACTTCTCATGCCGTCGTTCTAATATACGCACCGCGTACATCAACCCAACCCAAAGGTGACCGGCATGAGCGTCCCGCAACAAGCCTTCCTCCGCGACGCCATGCGCCGCATGAACATGACCCGCGACACCTTCGCGAGCCGCATCGGCGTGTCTCGCCGGGCTTTGGACACGTGGCTGCTGCCGGACGATTCGCAGGAATCGCGGGCCATGCCCGAGATCGTCGAGCGTTTCGTGTCGGAAATCGTCGTGCACGGCGAACCGGGTGAAAGCTATACGCAAAGCGTAGACTCCCAATCGCTCGCCAGCCAGATGCTGTTCGAAGGCAAGCCGCAACTGCTATCGGTCGATCAGTTCTCGCGCGACTCGGTCGAGGCCCTCTTCCGGGTCGCGGACATCATGCAGCCCATCGCCCGGCGCCGCGAAATCTCCCGCGTGCTGGAAGGCGCGGTGCTCGGCAATCTGTTCTTCGAAGCCAGCACCCGCACGCGCGTGAGTTTCGGCGCGGCGTTCTGCCGGCTCGGCGGTTCCGTCTGTGACACCACGGGTTTTACGTTCTCGTCGATGGCCAAGGGCGAGTCGATCTACGACACGAGCCGCGTGATGAGCGGCTACGTCGACGCGCTGGTGATCCGCCATCCGGAGCAAGGCTCCGTGGCCGAATTCGCGCGCGCCACCAATGTGCCGGTGATCAACGGCGGCGACGGCCCCGGCGAGCACCCGAGCCAGGCGCTGCTCGACCTGTACACGATCCAGCGCGAGTTCTCGCGCCTGGGCAAGATTGTCGACGGCTCGCACATCGCGCTCGTCGGCGACCTCAAATACGGGCGCACGGTGCACTCGCTCGTCAAGCTGCTGGCGCTGTACCGCGGCATCAAGTTCACGCTGATCTCGCCGCCGTCGCTGGAAATGCCGAGCTATATCGTCGAACAGATCTCGCGCAACGATCACGTGATCGAGCAGACCCACGATCTGAACGCGGGCCTGCGCGGCGCCGACGTCGTGTACGCCACGCGCATCCAGAAAGAGCGTTTCGCCGACGAATCGTTCGAAGGCTACACGCCGGACTTCCAGATCAATCAGGCGCTGGTGGACAGCGTGTGCGGGCTCGATACGCTGATCATGCACCCGCTGCCGCGCGACAGCCGCCCTGGCGCGAACGACCTGAGCACCGATCTGAACCACGATTCGCGTCTGGCGATTTTCCGCCAGACCGACAACGGCATTCCGGTCCGGATGGCGATTTTCGCGGTGCTGCTGGGCGTTGAAAAGCTCGTGCAGCACTCGATGCGCGACGCCGCATGGCGTCCGCCGGTGTATCTCGGCCCGGACGATGCGGTGTTTCACGGCATCGATTGATGCTGCCTAGGCACAATCATCGGTAAAGTGAAGGGCCCCGGTTGCCGTTAACTACGCAGGAGGGGCCCTGCGTAACCGGCATTACCTGCGTAAGCGGTACGTGCAAGCTAGTGGGTCACGGCCCCGGCCCAATTCGCCGAACCTACGATGATACGTACCGCTCTCCCTTCGATGTCGATAGACCGACGCTTCGGCATCCAGATGGCTGTCGTCTTCGTTCCGGTGCTGGCGTTGTCCTGCTGGCTGCTCGCCTATGAGTGGTCCACCTACGCGGCGGCCGACGAGGCGCTGCACAGCTTCCAGTCGTACCGCCTCGCCCTGCTCGCCATGGAGAAGGTCTCCGCAGAGCGGGGACCGAGCAATGGGGTGCTAGGCGAGGATCTGCCGATTCCAGCGGCACGCATGGCCGCGCTACAGAAGGCACGCCGCGCCAGCGACATTCAGGTCACCTTGCTGGCCGATTCGCTGCGCCGCAAACATTGCTTGCGCTGCGCCGCCGAGCTCACCATCGTGAGCGACCTGCAGACCGACCTGGCCGCCGCGCGATCGAACGTCGACCGGCTTGCCCGCCTCGCCCGGCCGCAGCGCGACGACCACGCGTTGCAAGGCGCCGTCAACAGCATGATCGCGATCATCCCCGAGTTCATGCCCATCGTGACGATCAATACGGCAACGGCGATCAAGGGCGACCCGAATGCACTCAACTGCATGCTCGTCGGGCGCCTGACCGCGGATCTGCGCGAGCAGGCCGGACAACTGGGCTCGCACTTCACGAGTGCCCTCACCCTGCGCAGACCTCTTACCGGGGACGAACAACTCGGCATCGAACGCACGCGGGGACGCATCGAGCAATTGCGGGCGCTGCTCGACGCCCGAACACCCAGTCTGGCTGCCGCAGATCCGCAAGGGCTCGCCCGCATGACCGACCAGTACTTCGGCAACGGTCTGGGCTACGTCGCCAGTGTGCGCGCGCTCGCCGCCCGGCCGGGCGGCGCGGGCATTTCCACCGCTCAGTTTGCGCAGCAGTACGTCCCCACCATGCAGGCGATTACCGGCTTTCGCGACAATGTGATCGCGCTGGCCCACGACGAACTGAGCCACAACCGCAGCGATGCATTGCTGGTACTCATCGGCACCGGTTTCGCCGAGGTTCTGCTGCTCGCGTTGCTGATTACGATTGCCGTGGGTTTCAGGCGTCACGTCATCGGCCCGTTCGTCAAGGCGACCCGCATCATTGATGCGTTGGCGCGCGACGATCTGACCGCGGACATCCCGCGGGTGTCCGGCCGCCGGGAAATCCGCGGCATGTTCGATGCCATGCGCGTTCTCAAGAAAAGCAGCGCCGAACGTATCCGCCTCGAGCAGGAACGCATGTATCTGATTGCGGAGCTGGCCAACCTCGCACAAACCGATCCGTTGACACATCTCCTCAACCGCCGTGCTTTCGAAAACCATGCTCGCGCATTGTTCGAGGAAGTCAGGAGTTCCAGGCAGCAGGTCGCACTCGTCATGTTCGACGTCGATCATTTCAAGCGAATCAACGACACGTATGGCCATACCGTCGGAGATGACGCGTTGCGGATAATCGCTAGCCTCTGCCGCGAGCATTGGCAGGACTCCGATATTGTCGCGCGCATCGGCGGCGAGGAATTCGCCGTGCTGGTGCGCGTCGACAATGCCGCGCATGTACTCGATCTCGCACAACGTCTGCGCAAGCGGATCGCAGAGACGCGGGTGCCCACTGGGACAGATACCAGCTGCTCGATTACCGCCAGCTTCGGCATTGCCGTTTCTGCGGACCCGGACGAATCAGGTGTGACGGCACTGCTCAAGCGCGCGGACCAGATGCTGTATGCGGCGAAGCTGTCGGGCCGCAACTGCGTGATGATCGACACCGGCGACGCCATGGACGAAGCGCCCAGCGCGTCCTAAACCACCTTCCCGGACTGCGCGTAGGCGACGAATTGCACTTCGGGCATCGGTCTGCCGAACAGATAACCCTGCGCCCTGTGGCACTCCAGCGAGGCAAGCACATCGGCCTGCTGCTGAGTTTCCACGCCTTCAGCGACGACATCCAGCCCAAGCGACTCCGCCATCGAAATCATCGCTTTGACTAACGCGAGATTCTTGCCGCGAGCGTCGATGTCGCGCACAAACGAGCGGTCGATTTTGAGCGTGCTGATCGGGAAGTGTCCGAGATAACTGATGGCCGAGTAGCCGGTGCCGAAATCGTCGATCGCGATCGCCACGCCCATTTCGTTCAGCTCGTCGAGCGTGCGACCTACGTTCTGATCGTTTTCCAGCAACAGGCTTTCGGTGATTTCCAGCGTCAGCCACTGCGGCGCACAGCCGCTCGCCGCCAGCGCCGCCTGCACACTGCGAGCAAGGTCGTTCATGACGAACTGCCGCCCCGAGACGTTGACGGAGATGCGCATCGGCACGGCACGTCCGGCGTTCCAGCGGACCACGGCTTCACAGGCCGCGGCGAGCACCCAGTCGCCGATCTCGACAATCGTGCCGTTATCTTCCGCTACCTTGATAAAGATGTCCGGGGTCAACAGGCCTCGCCCGGGATGATTCCAGCGCAGCAGCGCTTCCGCGCCGACGAGGCCCGCGTCGCCCAGACCGACGATAGGCTGGTACAGCAGCACCAGCTCGCCCGCGTGGGCCGCGCCGTGCAGCGCCATGCCCAGCTCCATACGCTCGACGGCCGCTCGCGTCGTGGCAGGATCGTGAAAACAGAACTGGTTGCCGCCAATCCGCTTGGCGGCATACATGGCGGAATCGGCGTAGCGAAGCAGCGTCGCGGCATCGCTGCCGTCACGCGGATAGCGGCTGATGCCGATGCTGCCCGTCATGAAGACCTCGTTGCCGTCGATCACCACCGGCTCCGCCAGGGCCATCAAGATCCGGCTCGCGATGATGGCCAGATCCAGATCGTCATCGTGCACCGGCGCAAGGATCGCGAACTCGTCGCCGCCCAGCCGCACGACCGCGTCGTCGCCGCGCTTGCCTTGCAGGAGACGCATCGACACCGCGCGCAGCAACTGGTCGCCACATGCGTGTCCGAGTACGTCGTTGACCTCCTTGAAGCTGTCGAGGTCCAGCACCAGCAGACCGATCTGACGTCTGCCGGCGTCGGCGTACGCCAGTGCCGCCGGCAGACGATCTTTCAACCAGGCGCGATTAGGCAGATCCGTCAGCGGATCGAAGAATGCCAGTTGCCGGACCTTTTCCCGGTAGTGGACGATATCGGTGATATCGCGTCCCACTGCCAGCACGGTTTCCGGCTGTCCTCGCTCTCCGGGTTCGGGGACGAACCTGACTGCCACCCATCTGACATCACCGTTGGGCCCGTCATACTGGAACTCCGCTTCGCGGGCAGACGCGGCCCGAAGCGTCACGCGAATGCAATCTTCGTAGTCGAGTTGTCCGGCCGGCGTGCCGACCTCCGCTGCCGGCGCCAGGCGAAAGCCACCGCCACCAGGAATCTGCTGCATCGCTGGGTTCGCGTAGACGACCTCACGCCGCCGGTTGTAGCGGGCGATGAAATCGGGCGAGTGTTCGATCAGCGTTCTGAAGAGTTGTTCGTGCTCATGCCCGGTCCGCCAGCGCGCGCCTGAAGGTCTGCGCGGCCGTCCGAGCCACTTCTGCACACGGGCGTCGCAGCGAGTCCTGAAGTCGGCAAGCTGGACGAGAAGCGCGCCCATCCGTGAGCCTGCGTTCGTCGCCATGGTGTGTGTGGTCCCTTAAGGGCACGGGCGTGCTGCCCGTGCAGCGTGTGTGGCCTGCCATGACTATGTATACGGTGGAACGCGGGCGCGCCTGAATAGGTAGGGGAGACGATCTGACGTCAAGTTTTGCTGATTATTATGTCAGGCAATCCTTAGCAAACCTGGACAGGAAATAATGCTCAGGTGGTGGGCAAAAAATCGCGTGTCGAAACGCCTGGGATCCATGCGCTGGTGTCGTCAGGGACCACCGGCAGACATGAACGTGGGCGTGGGTGTGCTCCGCCCACGCCCATCGGAGGCCTTACTTAAGAAGCAGGACTTCTACACCCATCGGCTCCAGAACAAGTGGCTGGGACACAGGCTGATCCGTCAACGCGCTTCGAACAACCGGCACGGCAAGCTCGACCTGCGCCGCCTCCTTCGACAGGTTGAGCACGAACAACAGCCGCCGACCGTCGCCCGAGCGAATCGACAACTCCACCCCCGAGGGCAGATCGTCGACAGCGTTAAGTCCCAGTTCCGCCACAATATCGCCGATCAGGATCCGGTACCCGTCGTCGTCGGGAATGCAGCCGACGTAATACGCCACGCCTTGCCCGAAGTGATTTCGTGTAATGGCCGCGCGCTGCGCGAAGAACTCCGTCGTATAGGTTGCGATCGTCTCGGCGGTGGTCGGCGAGAGTATGTCGCACCACTGCGAACAGGATGCTTGCGATTTGCCGCGCAACAGGATGCCTTGCTGATCGTTTCCTACCGGGTCGTACTCATCGACGATGGTGCCGGCAATCTCGCTCAATCCCCCGGGCAGGCGCGCCGCGAGGCATACATTGTTCATGTTCTTCACGCCGCTACGCGTGGTGAGCAGCACGGTTCCACCCTGCGCGACGTATTCGCGCAACTTCTCCACCACGGCGTCATTTTCAAGGAACAGAAATGGCGCGACGACCAGACGATACGGGCTGATCGCAGCAGTCCAGTTGATGACATCCGTGCCGATTCCCAACCGCACGAAGGCCTGGTGAATCTGCTTGAAATTGTCCAGATAATCGAATCCGTCCGCCTGCGGCTGGATCTTCAACGCATTCAGTTGCTCGTGCGAAAACAGCATGGCGACATCGTTGACGACGTTCGTACCTTCCAGCAACGGCGCGACATGCCGGACTTCCTCGCTGAAGCGGACGAACTCTTCAAACCGCCGCCCCGGCTCGCCGTGGTGGTCATGCAATCCATGCCAGAACTGTTCGGCGCCGACGCGCGCGGTGCGCCAGCGAAACTGGACCACGGCGTCCGCGCCGCGCGAAACGCTTTGCCAGGCGTGCGCGCGGATCATGCCGGGATACGGTGTGCGCGACATCGGATGCCAGCAGCCTGGCGTCCCGCTCAACTGCTCCATCACCCAGAAGTTCTTCTGCTTGATGCCGCGCGTGAGGTCGTGTGTCAGCGCGCCGTGATAGACGCGCGATTTGCTGTCATTGGCGAGGTCGGTGCTCGGATAGTAGTCCACCGACGCGAAATCCATGCTGTCGAACAGATCGTAGTAGTCGTTGATGACCGGATAACCCCACAGATTGTGCGTAACGAACTGCCCGCCGCAGTGGGCGCGAATCACGCCCGCTTGGAAGCAGTTGAAGTCGGCAACGGAATCCGAGCAGAAGCGTCGATAGTCGAGCAGGTACGACGGGTTCAGGTACGGCGAGCCGCCCAGAGGTGTCGTAATCTGCGACCACTCGCTATATTCGCCGCTCCAGACCACCGTTCCCCACTCACGGTTAAGCGTGTCGAGATCGCCGTATTTGCGCTGCACCCAGAGCCGGAAGTCGCTGTTCGCCGCGTCGCTGTGACTGTCGTTGCCGATCATCTCGTTGTCGGTCTGCCAGCCAATCACGTGCGGGTTCTTGCCGTAGTGCCGTGCCAGCTTTTCGACGATGATCTCGGTGTACCGGCGCAGCGACGGGCTGTTGTAGCAGCGATGCAGGCGCACGCCCGGGTAGATGGGCTGCAGTTGGCTGTTCAACGGCAAGATGTCGGGGCACTTTGCGACGAGCCAGTTTGGCGGCGTTGCCGTCGGCGTACCAATCACCACTTCAATCCCGTGACGCGCCAGCGTCCCGATTGCTTCATCGAGCCAGCCGAAGTTGAACTGGCCTTCCTGCGGTTCGAGACGCGACCATGCGAATTCCGCGAGCCGCACCAACGTGATCCCCGCGGCTTGCATACGCTGAGCATCGTCCTCCCAAACGCCCGAATCCCAATGCTCGGGGTAATAGTCGACACCGACCTTCATAAAATTTTCCTGAATGTAGAGAATGGACACCGGGTGTCGCAGCCCCGGCACGAAACCGGCAAGACTCAGCCCTTCGTTGCGCCGAATGTCAGGCCTGCTACAAAATGTCTTTGCATTGCGAAGAAGATCAGCACCGAGGGCAATGCGGCCAGTAGTGAACCTGCAGAGACCAGGTTCCATGCGGTGGTCCACTGCCCCTGCAAGGCGGCAACACCGACCGTCAACGGTGCCGCGTGATCGCCCTCGGTAAGACAGAGCGCCCAGAAATAGTCATTCCAGACAAAGGTAAACACGAGCACGGCAAGCGCGGCCAGCGCGGGACGAATCAGCGGCAGCACGATGCGGTAGAACAGCTGCCATTCGTTCGCCCCCTCCACGCGCGCAGCCTCCACGAGCTCGTAGGGCAATTCCTTGATGAAGTTGCGCAGGAAGAGCGTACAGAAACCGGTCTGGAACGAGAGATGGAACAGGATCAGGCCGCCAACCGAATTGAACAGACCGAGCTTCAAGGTCAGATCGCGAACTGGAATCATCAACACCTGGATCGGTACGAAGTTGCCGGCCACGAAGGTGGCAAGCACAGCCGCATTGCCCTTGAACGGATAGGTCGCCAGCGCGAAACCCGCCATGGCGGACAGCACGATCGCGCCGATGACCGACGGGAACGTGATGAGACAGCTGTTCCACGCATAGTGCAGCATCGGCGAGTCGACCAGTACCGTTCGATAGTTCGTCAGTGCTGCGAATTGATGCGGCCAGCCCCAATAATTGCCTTGCATCAGTTCGTCCGAAGAGCGAATGGACGTGACCAGTACGGCGAGCAGAGGCAACAGCCACACAGCCAGAGCAACGGGCAGCGAAAACCTGTAAAACGCGCGACTGGCGGGCTTCCAGTGAGAAATCGGCAAGGGATACATAGACGCTCCGTGAATCAGTGATCCGAACGCAACAGGCGGCGCAATTGATAGGCGATGAAAACCAGCATGATCAGGAACAGCACGACTGCGATCGCCGCCGAATAGCCGTAGCGGAAATACTTGATGGCCTGGTCGTACATGAAATACGCGAGCACAGTTGAGCTATCGAACGGTCCGCCACCCGTCATCACGGAGATCAGGTCGAAGCTGCGCAACGCGCCGATGACGGTCAGCGTGACCGCCATGAAGGTAGCGGGCCGCAATTGCGGCAGCACCACGTGCCAGAGCAGGCTCAGGCCGCGGGCGCCCTCGAGGCGCCCTGCTTCGATCACTTCCGGGTTGATGCCCGTGAGGCCAGTGAGGAAGAGAATCATGCAAAAGGGAATCTGCACCCACAGCGCCGCGACGATGATGCCGAACGTCGCCATATGTTCGTTGCCCAGCACCGGAATGCCGTGCCCCACGATCAGCTTCAGCAAACCGAAGGCAGGATCGTAGAACCAGCTGAACACCAGCCCCACCACCACGCCGGGGATCACAAAGGGCGCGAAAAACAGCGACTTTGCAAGCCGGATACCACGCACCGTCTGATTCAGATACAGCGCGAAGGCGAGCCCGGCCGGCGGTGCGAGCAACGTCAGCACCAGCCACAGCACGTTATTTTTGAGTGCGGTGTAGAAGGTATCCGAGTGAAACAGCTCGAGGTAGTTGGCGAATCCGGCGAACGTGGCTGGGCTCACCCCGTCCCAGTTATAAAAGCTCAGCATGATGCTGCGCAGGATCGGATAGATGACGTACGCCGTGAACATCAGGCACGCTGGTGTCAGAAACAACAGCGCAGCACGGCGACGTCGCCGCGCGAGCGGCGACGCAACGTTGGATACAGACATGATTCGGCTCGCTAAAGCGCGCTCAGGCGCGCATTGCATTCGTTGAAAGCGTTTCGCCGCAGCGCAGGTTCAGGCCGCCTGCGCTGCGCAAACTCATTGCTTGTAGATGCGCTGACGCGTTTCCTCGAGATGTGCGAGCACCTGATCGAGCGTCGACGGATCGCTGACGAAGCGCTGCATGCCCTTCATCCCCTCGTCGGCCATTTCCTTGGTCATGTCCCGATCGTAGAACTGCGCAATGCCGCCCTTGGTGTTGGACAGAATGGCAAAGCCCGTCTTCGTGAACGGATCGTCGGCAACGCTCGCCTGGTTATTCGCCGGCAGCGACCCGAACGCCTTGGCCCAGCGGGTGTCCATGGCGGGTGTCGACATAAAGGCAAGGAAGCGGCGCGCATCGACCTTGTTCTTCGCCTTGGACGGAATGTTCAGGCAATCTGCCGAACCGTCTTCCGCCACCGTGATCCTGGGATCCATCACGGGGAACTGGAAGTAGCCGACCTTGGGTTTGATGGCATCGGGCAACCCGCCGGCAATGAAGCTGCCCATCAGCATCATCGCAGCCTGGCCCTGTATCAGCAGTGGCTGGGACGAGTCGAGCGTGTAGGAGAGCGGATTGTCGACGAAGTACTTGTTGTCGATCAGCATCTTCCACGTTTCATAGACTTTCTTGACGCGCGCATCGGTGTAGGGAATCTTGCCGTCCATTAGCTGCATGTGGAACGCGTAGCCGTTCAGACGCAGATCGATGTAATCGAACCACGCGGCGAGCGGCCATGCATCGCGGCCGCCCACTACGATCGGCGCAATCCCCGCTGCCTTGAGCTTCTTGCAGTCGTCGAGGAATTCGTCCCACGTCTTGGGCTCGCCTTTGATGCCCACCTTGTCGAACAGATCCTTGCGGTAGAACACGCCCCACGAGAAGTAGTCGGTCGGCAACGCGTACTGCTTGCCTTCGTACGACGAAGGTTCTTTCAGCGAGGCCAGAGTCGTGTTCCAGCCATTCTTCTGCCAGTCGCCCGACATGTCGTCCAGCAAGCCACGTTTGGCGTAGTAACGCATCCGTTCACCCTCATGCCACTTGACGATATCGGGTGCCTCCGAAATCAGCCAGCCGGGAAGCTGGACCTTGTAGGCCTCCTCCTCGATATACGCGGCCTTCACGGTGACGTCGGGATTGGCCTTCTGGAACTCGGCAATCGCCGTGTCCCAGAAGGCGCGTTGATTCGCGCCCTTGAACGCAATATTGACCGTCAGTGTGCCCGCGTGGACCTGTGCGGCAAAAACCAGCGCCGCGCCGAGTAGCGACAGGCGGAAGCCATGTTTCATTTTCGTCTCCTGGGTATTTGTTATGCAGCTCAAACGGCCACGCCGTGCTCGTCGAACAGATGGCATGACATGGGGTCGATGGCGAGGCGAACCGTCTCGCCCGGGCGGACCGGTGTATTGCCCTGGACCTTGACGAGAAGCGTCGAGCCGTCAGGGTCGTTGCAATGCAGATAGCTCTGCTCGCCAAGCCGCTCGATCAGCGACACCGCGCGCGTCAGCGTCGCCGCACGGCCGCTATCGATGCCGGCCGGCCCGGTCTGGGAAGCCGAAACGTGTTCGGGCCGCACACCGAGCGTCACGGCCTGCCCCGGTTCCAGCCGGCGCGTGACATTGCCCACGCGGACGGTTTCCCCGGTACTGTTGAGAGCGACGATGGCGTTCGCGCCATCCAGCTGGCTAACGCGGGCCGGAAGAAAATTCATCTGCGGCGAGCCGATGAAACCGGCCACAAAACGGCTATTGGGCCGCAAATACAGGTCCATCGGTTTGCCGATCTGCGCGATGCTGCCCGTGCCGGCTGAGTCGCGGCTGACGTTGAGGAGCACGATCTTGTCGGCCAACGTCATCGCCTCAACCTGGTCGTGCGTGACGTAGACCGTGCTTGCCGCGCTGAAGCGGCGATGAATGCGCGCAATTTCCACTCTCGTCTGCCCGCGCAGCGTGGCATCGAGGTTCGACAGCGGTTCGTCGAACAGGAACACGCCCGGCTCGCGGACAATCGCGCGTCCAATCGCGACACGCTGACGTTGTCCGCCAGACAGCGCGGCCGGCTTGCGATCGAGCAACGACTCGAGCTGCAGGATCCTCGCGGCCTCCTTGACCTTGCTGTCTACCTGTGCGGCCGGCAGCCTTGCGAGCTTGAGGCCAAAGCTCATGTTCTCCGCCACCGTCATGTGCGGGAACAGCGCATAGCTCTGAAACACCATGGCGACGCCGCGCTTCGCGGGCGGCACCGTATTGACCACCCGCCCGCCGATCGAAATCTCGCCGCCGCTTGGGTCTTCAAGACCCGCGATGATGCGCAGAAGGGTCGACTTGCCGCAGCCTGAGGGACCCAGAAACACGCAAAACTCGTCTTGTGCAATGTCGAGATCGACGTCCCGAAGCACCGGCGCGTTGCCGTCGAATTGCTTCGAAACGCCCCGCAGGGAAATGGCTGCCATTGTGTCTCCAACCCATTTGGTTTAACGTTAAACCAAACCAACCGAAAAATACGGCCAGCGGCCGTTCAGGAGGTCGAGCAACGTCTATGTGAAGATGAAAGTTAGCAGCGCGGGATACGCTTGGCAAGTTTTTTTTCTGTGCTTTTTCGGCGCACGAAAAATTAACGGCTTCCTGTGCGGGTTGGTAAGATCGGCGTCTGCGATGATATTTACGCCTGTACAGGCGCGTGGATGGCAAGGCTTAAGGGGGGAAAATGTCGAGGCGGGAAGGCTTGATGGCGACGATCAAGGAGGTAGCCGAACTGGCGGGTGTCACGCCAACCACGGTCTCGAATGTGCTTCGTGGCCGCGGACGCGTCGGAACCGAAACGCGGCAACGCGTGCTGGACGCGGTGGAAGCCAAAGGCTACCGGCCCAATCTGAACGCGCGAGCGCTGGTCGAACGTCGCGCGCCGACGCTTGCTCTCATGCTCGGTTGCATCACCAATCCGTTTTATCCGGAATTCACCTTACAGGCCAACAATGCAGCACGCCGGCACGGGCGCTTTCTACTGGTTTGCAATACTGACTATGAGCCGGATGGCGGCACGGGATTTCTAGCCGACGTGGCGGGCTCGTTGTCGGACGGTATCCTCGTGGCAAACAACGGCGATCTGCGCATCGAAGAACTGCAGGCCATCCAGGCAACCGGCACGCCGGTGGTGATATCGATCTGGGAGTTTCCCGATGAGCCGCCCGGTGTTCCTTGTGTCGCTTTCGATTCGCACAAGGCCGGATCGATCGCCACCGAACACCTGCTGGAACTTGGGCATCGCCGTATCGGCGCGCTGATCGGCAGCGCAAAAAACGGCATCCACGGCGGTCGGTATGAGGGTTTCCGCGACGCGCTGCGCTTGCAGAAAGTCAAACACGTGCAGGCTGACGCGCGCTTCGTGACGGATACGTACCAGGGCGGCTTCGACTCCGCCACCGACCTGCTTAGCGCCCGCCCGGACCTGACGGCGCTTTTCATCTCGAACGACCTGATGGCGCTCGGCGCGCTCAACGCGGTGGCGGCGCTCGGCCTGCGCGTGCCTGAGGATGTGTCGATCGTCAGCATCACCAACATCGAAATGGCCAGTCAGTCCCGGCCGGCGCTCACGACTGTTGCCATTCCGACGGCCGAGATGGCCGAGCAAGGCGTCGAGCTGCTGATCAGGCTCGGCTCGGGCGTACGCGGCGTGCCAAACATGATTCGCACGTCCGATCCTGTGCTGATCAGGCGTGCGTCGACGGCTCCGGCGAAGCAGGGCACGCAACCGTGATCACGCCACAGAACCCGTGGGGCACGTGAGATGCGCAGACTGCGCGCAGCCCCGCCCCAAGCCGTTTTATGCCCACGCTTCATGCATTTGCGCATGCTCCGTGCTGGCCGGTATGCGCGGAGTCTTGATGCGGCTCGAACGTGCGTCACGGGCCTCGCTGCCCTTACCCGTATCGCCGCAGGGCACAAAAATATAGCCGCGGCCGCGCACGGTCTGAATGTATTGCGGACTCCCAACGTCAGGCTCGATAACCGAACGTAGGCGGAATACCAGTACATCCAGGCCACGCTCCGTCTGCCCGGTGTCGCGCATGCCAAGCAGGGCAATCAGGCTCGGGCGCGACATGATCTTCAGCGGATTCACGGCGAAGACCTTGAGCAAGGCGAATTCGCTCGAGCGCAGGTCGACCTCTTCGTCGTCCTTGATCAGGCGCCGCGTTGCGAAGTCGATCTGCCAGTCGCCGAACGAGTAGCGCTCGCGGATCTCAGGCGCGGCATACACCACCGATGCCCGGCGACGCACGACCGTACGCAGACGCACCGTCAGCTCACGAACATCGAACGGCTCCACCAGGTAATCGTCAGCACCCAGTTCGAATGCGATGATCTTGTCGATCACGTCCGCCGACTTGCTGATCATGACGACCGGCATGTCGTAACCCGCGGCGCGCAAACGCCGCAGCGCCGCATGGGCCTCGGAGACAGGCAGTTCGGCGCGCATCACGATGGCGGTCGGCAATTCCTGCTCGACGCGGCGAACCAGGAAGGTCGCGTTGTATAGCACCGACATTTCGATCTGTTCACGGTGAAAATGGGCACGCAGTTCATCGCGTACCGCCTGGTCTGGCTCAACAACAAGAAGCCGCATGTTCATGACGTTCGAACACCTCTAGACTGCTGTGAAGAATAATCCGGTGACCTCCGCTTCGGCCTCGCAGCTGGGCCTGGCGGTCAGAACGGTTACCGGAGCAACCATGACGCCATAGTAGGGACCAAATGCGCACCCAAAATGGGGAAACCAAGGAGAAACTGTGAAGAACACCCGACATGAGCTTTGACGGGTGCCCGCGGATGCGAAAATCGGGCAACATACGCCGCTTCCAATGGGTATACGCGCTGCGGCAAAACCCGGCGCTCACCCGGGACAGGCGGCCACGCAAAGGCGTGGCGGCAGGAAATCCAAATGAAAATAGGCATCACGTCCAAGCTGTTTCTGGCTATCGCCACCTCATGCATTGCGATTGCAGTCGCGATGGGCGCGGCCATGCGCGTGAGCTTTGAAAACGGCTTTTTCGATTACGTCGGTCAGCGCAACACCAGCAGCGCCAACCAGCTGGAGAAGGCTCTCGAAGACGCCTATGCACAGCACGGCAGCTGGGACTTTCTGGTAAACGACCGCTCGGCGTGGATGAAGTTTGTCGAGAATTCGAGCGCCGGCACGTCAAGGTCGATGCCGTGGGGGTCGGGAAATCCCGATGGCCCGGGTGGCCCTGGAGGTCCGGGCGGTCCCGGTGGCCCAGGCGGCCCGGGTGGTCCGGGCGACGACATGGGCCCGCCAGGTGAGCCTCCCGGCCCGCCACCGGATATGCCCGACCAGCCAGGCCGCAGCAACGGCCCGGACGCGCCGGGGGGACCTCAGTTCGCCAGCCCTGCACCGAACGCCGCTGTGGCGAACCGGCCCGAAGGGCCCGCCGCGGCCTCGCAAGCCACGGCAGCGGCCGGCTCGACGCAGCCCGCCTCCCGCAGACCCGGACCGCTTCCTCCCCGCGCGCTGTACGACGTGAACAAGCGTCGCATTGTCAGCAACGGGCCGTTGCCGCCTCCCGGCTCGCCGCTGGAACCGTTGAAGGTTTCGGGTCAGGTGGTCGGCTGGCTTTCGATCGAGTCGCCCGAAAACATCTTCTATGCAGCGGACCGCCAGTTCCAGGTCCGGCAGCTAAGGGCAACGTGGATCATCGTGGCGTTGGCAGCGGTGCTGGCCGCAGGCGTGGCGATGGTGCTGGCGAGGATTTTCCTCGCCCCGATCCGGCGTCTCGTCGAGGCGACCCACCGGCTCGCCAGCGGCGACTACGCGACCCGCGTTCCAGAAGGCAGCGGCGACGAATTCAACCAGCTGGCCAAGGACTTCAACCAGCTCGCCGTATCGCTGCAAACGGCGGAGACCTCGCGCCGCAATTTCATCGCCGATATCTCGCACGAATTGCGCACGCCGCTTGCCGTGCTGCGGGGTGAACTCGAAGCGCTCGAGGACGGCGTGCGCCATCCCGACCGCGCGTCGTTGTCGTCGCTGCAGACCGAGGTGGCCATGCTGAGCCAGTTGATCGACGACCTGTATGAATTGTCGCTCGCCGACATCGGCGCGTTGTCGTTCGAAAAGGTGCCGGTGGATGCGGCAGGCATCGTCGAGGCCGCTACCGACGCGTTCGAAGAGCGGCTCAGCACGCGCAATCTTGCGCTCGAAACA